>JASLIG010000005.1 GCA_030152805.1 Solirubrobacterales bacterium | reverse complement strand
ACGGCCTGGGCGATTGCGGGAACTGCGAGAGCAGAGATCACGAAGGCGGCGATGGCCATCTCAACAGTTCGACTTACTCGATCTCTCATCTCATCTCCTCTGCCTGCTGGGTCTTGCGAGGGGGGCCGCGGCCCGGGTCCTTCCCTCCTTGCGCCACCGGCCCCACGCCCGTGGCTCTTATAAGTCTTTCCCTGGAAGTCTTTCCCTGGCCTTCATAGAACCCACACCGCTCCAATAGGAGCGGTGTGGGTTCTTGCTGTTACTTGCTGCTTGCTAGTTACTATTCAAACATTACTATCAAGCGTTAAGGCCTATCTGCCTACCTTATATTAAGCAGACTCCGAGGTCCAAGCCGTTGTGAGCATTTGTCAGAGACACATTCGCCCTACCGTCGACGAAGACGTCCTGGCCGCCGTATTTCAGTAAGTCTTTAAAGCCGCCGCTTGCTACTTCTTCGCCTAAAGCTTCTAAGGTTTTTCTTTCCTTGCATTCATTCTGAATGGCTTCGCTCGCTAACAGTAAGATTATTACTTTGTCGTTATTATCAACCTTCAGGCAGAGCTCGCCCGTAACGGTGTTGTCATTGGGCAGGGTGCATTCGTTGGTTAAGGGTTTAGCAGCATTCGGTTCCCAGAGCCTGATTAAGGCTTTGATTTTCTCCGCTAAGAGAGCTGGTTCACCGTTGGTTAGCTCAGCCGGTAAGATTAAGGCTTCGGCTTTAATCGGTTCTGCTACGTGGCAAGGGAGCTCTTTTTTTTCCGGTAATGTGAGCTCTAAAGTCGAACATCCGGTGTATAAGAGCACGGCTTTGGCGTGGGTGCTGCTCGCGATATGGCCTTCATCAACCGTGAAAGCTGTACAGTTGATCTCGAAATTCAGTTTAGGCACTAACAGCGTGCCGATTTCGTTGTCGTTATCGGCCGTGAACGTCGCTAATAAGGCCGGTAATAAGCTAATTAAGAATCCCGGCGTGGCCGCCTGCGCCGATGCAGCAAGCGCCGTCACGCCGAGCGCCGTCACGGCCAGCAGGCCGAGCAGCTTGGCTCCATGCTTTCTGTAGTTCATCGTTTGGTCCTCTCACTTTGTGGTTCCGGCTAGAGCGAAGAGCATGGCGCTCCCCGCGCGCTGCGAGCATCCCCCCTCGGGGATGCGTGGTCAAATTTTGGGGCGGATTGTTTTCTATCTCCGTTGACCGCCCGGGTGAGTCAGCAAGCATGCCGCTTCAGTTCGACGATCCACGGCGCCGACAGAGAGTGCGTGCCGTTGCCTACTGCGCCGTTACCCAACTATTTCAACGTTGGAGCTACCTCCCTACTCCACCGGGGCCACAGTCGTTGTCATGACCGTGTTTTTCAGGAGCGTGGTGCTTCGCCCGCTGCGGCGGGCAGGCTGATCTGACCGTTGATGATCGGGTTGCCAAGGAAGGAAATGATCCCCGCAGCTGCTGGCGACAGGCGCCGACCAGGCGTTGCCGACGAGTTCACTATCACTGGGGCGTAGTATCCTCGTTTCTTCGAAGAGCTCAGGTCTGGTGCAGAGCCCCCCTGAGCTGGTCTCGCAATGAACCGGTACCCCCCAACTCGATGAGCTCGAGCAGGCGCGACATTGCTGCCCCGCCCGAGTTCGAGGAGATCCAGGAAATCTCGGCGGTTTCCAGGACCGGACGAGTGAAGCGGGCCGCCCTTGGGTTGAGGGCTTCCAAATAAGCGACGGCGGTCGAGTCCTCGGTGGCTCGGCGGGCGTTGGCGCCGAGGGTTGCGAGATCGAGCTTCTTCGGGCTGGAAGGGTCCGGAAGGCAGATCGCTTGAACCCGTAGATCTCCAGCTCGCCCACCATGCGCTCGAAGCTCTTGCCTCGCGCCATCGCACAACGGAGCTTCGACATAAGTGGTGACGACAGCGTCCTTTGCAACACCTTGACCTTCGCCGCAGCCAGCAGCTACGGCAAGAAGCAGCGTGCACAAGGCGGCTACTCCCGCCTTGCCGCTAGCCAAAGAAAACCTCAGCCTCCGAGTACAAACTCTCCGGCACCGTCTTCAGCTCCGCAGTCGCCTCACTGAGATCGACCAGCTGAATGTCCGTCCCCCGCAGCGCCGTCATCTTGCCCCAGTTCCCGGCGCTCGCCGCATCGATCGCGTGCAGCCCGAACCTCGTCGCCAGCACTCGGTCGAACGCCGTCGGCGTCCCGCCTCGCTGGACGTGGCCCAGCACAGTCGCCCGCGTCTCCTTGCCGGTCCGGCGTTCGATCTCCCCCTCGAGCCAGTGGGCGATGCCGCCGAGGGCGACGTGGCCAAACTGGTCGCGCTTCTCGCTCTTGGTCTCCGGCATGCCGCCGAGCGGCTGTGCCCCCTCGGCGACGACGAGGATCGGCGCGAACTGGTGCTCGAAGCGGCGGCCGACGAACTCGCAGACGCGGTCGAGGTCGAAGGGCTGCTCGGGGATCAGGATCACGTTGGCGCCGCCGGCGAGGCCGGCATGGAAGGCGATCCAGCCGGCGTGGCGACCCATCACCTCGACGATCAGTACTCGGTGGTGACTGTCGGCGGTGGTGTGCAGGCGGTCGATTGCCTCCATCGCGACGTTGACCGCGGTGTCGAAGCCGAAGGTGTAGTCGGTGGCGCTGAGGTCGTTGTCGATCGTCTTCGGCACGCCGACCACCGGCAGGTCGTGCTCGGCGCGGAGGCGGACCGCGGCGCCGAGGGTGTCCTCGCCGCCGATCGTGATCAGGCCGTCGACGCCGTCCGCCCCCACGTTCTCGACCAGCCGCTCCGCCCCGCCCTCCTCCTTGAACGGGTTGGTCCGCGAGGCGCCGAGGATGGTGCCGCCGCGGGGCAGGATGCCGCGCACCTCGGGCACGCCGAGCGGGCGGCTGTCGCGCTCCAGCGGGCCGCGCCAGCCATCGCGGTAGCCGACGAAATCGTGGCCGCCCTGTTCGACCCCCTTGCGCACGATCGCGCGGATCACCGCGTTCAGCCCCGGACAATCCCCGCCGCCGGTGAGCACGCCGATCCGCATCGGCTCAGATTAAAGCTGCCGGCTGCGCGGCAAGGCGGTAAGTTCGTGTGAAAGCACGAAAGGAGTGGTGATGAGCGACGAGGTGGATCTGAAGCCTGTCCGGCAGGCGATGCAGCAGACGTGGTCGAAGGGCGACTTCTCGGTGGTTGCGACCATCGTCATGCCCCCCGCCGACGAGCTGGCCGAGGCGCTCGACATCGTGCCGGGAGAGCGGGTGCTCGACGTAGCCTGCGGCAGCGGCAACGGTGCGATCGCGGCGGCCCGGCGCGCCTGGGGCAACACCGTTGGCGTCGACTTCGTGCCGGAGCTGCTCGAGCGCGGCCGCGAACGAGCGGCGGCCGAGCGCCTGGAGATCGATTTCGTCGAGGGCGACGCGGCCGACCTGCCCTTCGACGATGCCGAGTTCGACGTCGTGATGTCGATCTACGGCGCGATGTTCGCCCCCGAACACGAGAAGACCGCGGCTGAGCTGCTGCGTGTCTGCAAGCCCGGCGGTCGGATCGGGATGGCGAACTGGGTTCCCGACGGCTGCGTCGGCGAGATGTTCAGCGCAACCGCAAAACACGCCCCGCCGCCGGTGCCGATCACGCCGCCACCACTCTGGGGCACCGAGGAGCACCTGCGCGAGCTGTTCGGAGACGGCATCTCGGACCTCCAGGTCGAACGGCGCACGTCCGTGCAGCGCTTCTACTCCGTCGATCATTGGCTGGAGGTGTTCCGCAGCTACTTCGGACCGACGATGTTGGCCTTCGAGCGGGTCGGCCCGGACGGCGAAGCGGCGCTGGAGGCGGACCTGCGTGAGCTGCTCGAGCGCTACAACCGCGCCGGCGAGCGGGCACTGGTACTCGAGTCCGACTACCTGCAGATGGTCGCCACGCGGACCTAGGACTTGGGCCGCAGGACGCGGGCCGAGGCGCCGATCAGCAGGATGCCGAAGAAGATGATGCTGGCGACGGCGCCGCCCTGGCCGAGCACCGCGTAGGCGACGGTCGTCATCGCGAGGGCGAGAAAAAGTGTGACCGCCATTCCCATGCGGCGCGCATCCTATCCAGCGAGGGCGACGCGCGTCTCGCGCAGGAAGCCACCCACGGCCTCGGCAGCGCCCGCTGGTCCGTCCGCCTCTCCCGCGGCCCGGACCAAGCGACTGCCGATGATGACCCCGTCGGCGACCTCGCCAACCTGGGCGGCCTGGGCAGGCGTGCCGATGCCGAAACCGACCGCGACCGGCACCTGGGCCTCCCCTTTGGTCGCCACGACCAGGTCAGCCAGCTCCGCCGGCAGTGCATCACGCTCCCCGGTGGTGCCAACGGTCGAGACCACGTAGATGAACCCCTGAGCTGCCGCACAGATCCGCCGCCGCCGCTCGGCCGGTGTCGTCGGGGCGACGAGCGGAACCAGCGCCAGCCCCTGCGCCGCGAACGCCTCGCGCACCGGCTCGGCCTCCTCCAGAGGCAGATCCGGCACGATAGCCCCCGCAGCGCCCGCTGCCAGTGCCCGCTCAGCAAACGCCGCCGCGCCCCCGTGCCTAAGCACCATGTTCGAGTAGACCATGAACACCACCGGCACCCGGTCGGCCATCACCTCACAGAGCTCCAGCGCGGTCTCCAAGGTGGCACCGGCTTTCAACGCCGCCGTAGCCGCTGCATGAATGGTCGGCCCATCCGCCAGCGGATCCGAAAACGGCACCCCAAGCTCGACCAGATCGGCCGATTCCGCATAAGCCTCAGCGACCGCAAGCGAGCTCTCCCGATCGGGATACCCCGCCATCATGTACGGCATCAGCGCAGCGCGGCCCTCATCCTTCGCCGCTCGGAACGCCGCCCCGATCCGCTCCGTCCCTGCCACGGTTGCCTCAGCCACCGCCGTGCTCCTTGACCTCAGCCAAGTCCTTGTCCCCGCGACCAGAGAGACAGAGAACGTCGTAACCATCAGCCCCCTCGCTGTTCTCAAGCAGCCAGGCAATCGCGTGCGAGGACTCCAGCGCCGGGATAATTCCCTCCAATCGAGTGAGCACCGAGAACGCCTCGAGCGCCTGCGCGTCGGTGACCGCGAAGTAGCTAGCCCTGCCCGTGTCGCGCAGATGAGCGTGCTCGGGACCGACCCCTGGATAGTCGAGGCCGGCAGAAATCGAGTGGGCCTCGAGAATCTGCCCCTCCTCGTCCGCGAGCACGGAGGAGAGCGAGCCGTGCAGGACCCCCGTGCTTCCCTTGCCCAGCGAAGCTCCATGGCGGTCGGTATCGACCCCCTCCCCCGCCGCCTCGACCCCGATTAGCTCGACCCCGGGGTTGTCGATGAAGGGAGTAAAGATGCCAATCGAGTTGGAGCCGCCGCCGACGCAGGCGATCACCCGCGCCGGCAGGGCGCCCTCGGCCGCCAGGGCCTGTTCCCGCGCCTCGTCGCCGATCACCCGCTGCAGATCCCGCACCAGCGCCGGGTAGGGCGCCGGACCCACGGCTGAGCCGATTATGTAGTGGGTCGTCTCGACGTTGGCGACCCAGTCGCGTATCGCCTCGCTGCTCGCCTCCTTCAGCGTCCGCGCCCCGGCCTCGACCGGGACGACCTCAGCGCCGAGCAGGCCCATCCGCTCGACGTTGGGGCGCTGGCGGCGGATGTCCTCGGAACCCATGTAGACGACGCATTCGAGGCCGAACAGGGCGCAGGCCGTCGCCGTGGCGACGCCGTGCTGGCCGGCGCCGGTCTCGGCGATCACCCGCGGCTTCCCCATCCGCTCGGCGAGAAGCGCCTGGCCGATCGCGTTGTTGATCTTGTGGGCGCCGGTGTGGGCGAGGTCCTCGCGCTTGAGGTAGACGCGGCGACCGGCGCGGGCCGAGAGCCGGTCGGCGAGGTAGAGCGGCGTCGGCCGGCCGATGAAGTCGCGGTGCAGCAGGCGCAGGCGCTCTCCGAACGCGGCGTCCTCGCGCGCCTCGCCCCAGGCGGCATCGAGCTCGTCGAGCGCCGCGATCAGCGTCTCCGGCACGTAGCGCCCCCCGTAGGGCCCGAACCTCTCCTCGACCACGCTCATGCGGAGGTGACGCTAGCGCCCTTGGCGGCCTCGAAGAAGGCCGCCATCGCGGCGTGGTCCTTGCGGCCCGGCTCGGCCTCGACGCCGCTTGCCACGTCCACCGCGTAGGGATGCGTGACGGCGATCGCCGCGGCGACGTTTTCGGGCCGCAGCCCACCGGCGAGGATCGCCGGCACCTCGGAGCGGTGCTCGCGCAGCAGTCCCCAATCGAAGCTCTCGCCGGTGCCGCCCCAGAGACCCTTGCCGCGCTTGTCGAACAGATGGAAGTCGGTCCTGTAGGCCTCCGCCCCATGCACCTCCGCCGCGCTGGCCACGTGGATCGCCTTGATCACCTTCACTCCCGTGCGCCGCGCCACCTCCGCACAGAACTGCGGCCCCTCGGCCCCGTTCAACTGCACCATCGTCAGATTCGCCGCCTCGACAGCCTTCGCCACCTCCTCCAACTCCGGATTGACAAACACCCCCACCACCTCGCACTTGCGCCGGTAGGCGGCGGCGATCGCAGCAGCTTCCGCGGGCGTGCACGCCCGCGGACTCTTCTCGTAATGAATCAACCCAATCGCCCAAGCTCCCAACAAGACCGCCTCGGCGGCATCGTCGAGATTAGTAATCCCACAGATCTTCACGCGCATAAGCCCAGAGTACGGGAGCACTCCCCCTATTCGGCTTTGGCCGGCCGCACCCCGAGAGTGACCGTCAAATGCTTGGTTTCGTTGTCCCCCCGCAAGACGGTCAATTCCATCTCGTCCCCCGGCTGCGCCGAGTTGACCGCGTCGACCACTTCTTCCATCGAGTCGACCGCCTTGCCGTCGACTTCGGTGATGATGTCGCCGCCGAGGCGGACCCCCACGCCTTCGATCGTCGCTTCGGTGTCGCCGCCTTCGATCCCGGCCTTGTCGGCCGGACTGTCCTTGACGACTTCGTTGACGAGGACGCCTTTGTCGGTCGGCAACTTCAGCGCCTTGGCCAGCGCCGGCGTGACGCTGCCGCCGCTGATGCCGATGTAGGCGTGCTCGACCTTGCCGTTTTCCTCGATCTGCTTGATGACTTCGCGCGCCGTGTTGATCGGCACGGCGAAGCCGATGCCGACGTTGCCTTCGCCGCCGCCGGTCTGGATCTGCGAGTTGATCCCGATCACGTTGCCCCCGGCGTCGATCAGCGGCCCGCCCGAGTTGCCGGGGTTGATCGCCGCGTCGGTCTGGATCACGTGCGAGATAGAGAAGCCGTTGGGCGCCTGGATCTGGCGCTGCAGGGCCGAGACGATGCCCGCCGTCACGGTGCGATCCAGGCCGAAGGGGTTGCCGATTGCAACCACGGGATCGCCGACGCTGACCTTCGAGGAATCGCCGAGCGAGAGCGGCTGCTGCTGCGCGGCGGGAACGTCGATCTTAAGCAGGGCGACGTCGGTGGCCGGATCGGTGCCGACAACTTCGGCGTCGTGGCTGACATCGGAGGAGCCGAGCTTGACGGTGACCTTGGTCGCGCCTTCGACCACGTGGTTGTTGGTGACAATGAGGCCTTCGTCGTCGATCAGGAAGCCCGAGCCGGTGGCGATGCCGCCGCCGCCCCGTTCGCCTTCGCCGAAGGGGTTGAAGGGCGAGGCCGATTCTTCGGCCGGCTCGGTCGATTCGATGAAGGCGACCCCCTGCCCGTCGTGGCGGTAGATCTCGTTGACGGTGCTGGTGCCTTCGCTGCTCTGCTTGGCCTCGACCGGTGCGCTGAGCGGCGCCGTGATCGTCGTGGTCGTGTGCTCGCCGGCATCGAGCCAACCGGCGGCGATCGCGACCCAGCCAAAGGCAGCGACCACGGCGCCGCCCAGCACGGCCGAGGCAAAAGGAGTGCGAAAGAATCGCTTCATCCGTCAAGCAATCTAGGGGCGCACCCTCAGCGCTTCCTAAACGCGCCGGAAAAGGTCTCTAAATTCGCTTCCCGGCTCAGGGCAGCTGGTGCTCGCGGGTGCCCTCGTCCGAGCCGGTCAACTCGCGCGTCTTCGCCTCGGGGTCGGCGGCGCCCATCAGCGCGCCGCCGATCAGAACGGCGTCCACTCCAACCCGCTCCAGCTCCTCCAGCTCGCTGCGCGCGGAGATGCCGCTCTCGGCAACGACGGTCTTGCCGGCCGGCACGTCGGTGATCAGCTCGTAGGTGGTAGTGACGTCGACCGTGCCCTCGTCGAGGTCGCGGTTGTTGATCCCGATCACGTCGGCGTCGAGCTCCAGCGCCCGCTGTAGCTCCTCGGCGTCGTGGACCTCGACCAGGCAATCGAGGTCGAGTCCCCGCGCCGCCTCGTACATCTCGGCCAGCTCGCGATCCTCGAGGGCGCGGACGATCAGCAGCACCGCATCGGCGCCGTTCACCGCCGCCTCGTACAGCTGGTAGGGATCGACGATGAAGTCCTTGCGCAGGATCGGCAGGTCGCAGGCGGCACGGGCGGCGCGCAGATCCTCCAGCGAGCCGCCGAAGTGGCGCTCGTCGGTAAGCACGGAGAGGGCCGCCGCGCCGCCGCGCTCGTAGGCGCCGACCTGGTCGGGCACGACCGCGCCGGCCGAGATGTCGCCGGCGCTCGGCGAGCGCCGCTTGAACTCGGCGATCAGGGAGAGGCCCGGCCGCACCAGCGCCTCGCTGAAGGGACGGTCCTCGACGCGCGCGGACAGGCGCGACTCGAGGTCCGCCTGCGGGACCTGCCCGCGGCGCGCCTCCACCCCTTCCCGCGCCACCGAGATCAGCTGCTCGATCATTGCCACTGGAGCAGCGAAGCCTAAAGGGCTGGCGCCGCCGTCGCCGCGATCAGCCGCTCGAGCAGGTCTTTGGCGGCGCCGGAGGCGATCGCCAGGCCCGCCTTCTCGACCCCTTCGGCGAGGCCCTTGGCGGCACCGCCGACGTAGATCGCGGCACCGGCGTTGAGCAGGGCGAGATCGCGGCGCGGCCCTGCCTCGCCCTCCAGCACCGCCCGCGAGGCGGCGGCGTTCTCCTCCGGCGTGCCGCCGGCGACGTCCTCGAGCTCGGCCGCTGGAAAGCCGAAATCGCCCGGCTCGACGTAGTGCTCTTCCGTGCGCCCCTCGGCGACCTCGATCACCCGTGTGCGGGCCGTGATCGAGAGCTCGTCGAGGCCGTCCTCGGCGCTGACCACCATCGCCCGCTCGCTGCCGAGACCGACCAGCGCCTCGGCGATCGTCTCCTGGTAGTGGCGATCGGAGACACCCAGCAGCTGGCGCTGCGCCCCCGCCGGGTTGGTCAGCGCGCCGAGGAAGTTGAAGATCGTGCGCACGCCGAGCTCCTTGCGCACCGGCACGACGTGCGCCATCGCCCTGTGGTGGCGCGGCGCGAACATGAAGCCGAAGCCGACCTCGTCTATGCAGCGGCCCACCTGGTCGGGCTCGAGCTCGATGTTGACGCCGAGCGCCTCGAGCAGGTCGGCGGAGCCGCACTTGCTCGTGTAGGAGCGATTGCCGTGCTTGGCGACGGCGCAGCCGGCGGCAGCGGCGACAAGCGCCGCGGTGGTCGAGACGTTGAAGGTCGAAGGGCCGCCGCCGGTCCCGGCGGTGTCGACGAGGTCGTGGCGCTCGGTTTGGACCGGCGTGGCGAGCGCGCGCATCGTGCGGGCGAGGCCGACCAGCTCTGGCACGGTCTCGCCCTTCGCCCGCAGCGCGATCAGGAAGGCGCCGGTCTGCACCTCGCCGGTCCGCCCCTCCATGATCTCGGCCAGCACCGCGGCGGCGTGATCGGCAGTGAGGTGATCGCCGGCGCAGACTGCGTCGATCGCCCGGGTGACGACGTCGTTGGTCATCTCAGCCGCCGTTGCCGAGGAAGTTGGCGAGCAGGTGCTTGCCCTGTGGGGTCAGCACCGACTCGGGGTGGAACTGGACACCCTCGGCCGGCAGCTCGCGGTGGCGCGCGCCCATGATCACCTCGCCCAGCCGGGCGCTCACCTCGAGCTCGTCCGGCAGGTCCGGGTCGGCGACAAGCGAGTGGTAGCGGCCGGCCACGAGCGGGCTGGGCAGGCCGGCGAAGATCGTGCGGCCGTCGTGCTCGACCTCGGCGTCCTTGCCGTGGATCGGCTCGCCCTGCACGGTCCGCCCGCCGAAGGCCTCGACCAGCGACTGGTGGCCGAGGCAGACGCCGAGCACCGGCGTGCCTGCTTCGGCGAAGCGGCGGACCGCTTCCTTGGAGATTCCGGCCTCGGCCGGCGTGCAGGGGCCCGGCGAGACGACGAGGCGGTCGGCGCCACGCTCGAGCAGCTCGTCGACCGTCGCCTTGTCGTTGCGCACCACCTCCACCTCCGCCCCCAGCTCGCCCAGGTACTGGACGAGGTTGTAGGCGAAGGAGTCGTAGTTGTCGATGACGAGGGCGCGCATCGCTAGGCCCAATCCGGCTGCTCGCAGGCCAGCTCGACGGCGCGGAAGACCGCCCTGGCCTTGTTGACGGACTCGTTGTACTCGTAGGCGGGCTGGGCGTCGGCGACGGTACCGCCGCCGGCCTGGACGTGGACCTGGCCGTCCTTGACGACGACGGTGCGGATGTGGATCGCGGTGTCGAGGTCGCCGTTCCAGGAGAGGTAGCCGATCGCGCCACCGTAGGAGCAGCGCTTGACCGGCTCCAGCTCGTCGATGATCTGCATCGCCCGCACCTTGGGCGCTCCTGAGAGCGTGCCGGCGGGCAGAGCCGAGCGCAGCACGTCCATCGCGCCGACGCCCTCGCGGAGGGTGCCGGAGACCTGGCTGACGATGTGCAGGACGTGCGAGTAGGTCTCGACCACCATCAGCTCATCGACCTCGACGGAGCCGTACTCGCAGACCCGACCGAGGTCGTTGCGGCCGAGGTCGACCAGCATTACGTGCTCGGCGCGCTCCTTGGGGTCGTTGACGAGGCGCTCGGCGAGGCGGCGGTCCTCCTCCTCGTCGGAGCCGCGTGGGTAGGTGCCGGCGATCGGCCGCGTCTCGACGGTGCGACCGGTGACTTTGACCAGCGGCTCGGGCGAGGCCCCGGCGATCTGGAAGTCGCCGAACTCGAGGAAGTACATGTAGGGCGAGGGATTGACCGCGCGCAGGCCGCGGTAGACGGAGAACGCCTCAACCGGGGCCGGCGCCGAGAAGCGCTGGGATGGGACCACCTGGAAGGCGTCGCCGGCGTGGACGTACTCGACGATCCGCGCGACGGCGGCTTCGAACTGCTCGCGCTCCATGTTGGAGGTGAATGCCGGCGGCTCGGCGACGGCGGCGCGCTCGGGCACCGGGACGGCGCCGCGCAGGCGGCGCCTTGCCTCGGCGATCTCGCCCGCCGCCCGCTCGTAGGCAGCGTCGATCCCACCGTCGTCGTCGGCGAAAGCGCAGGCCATGATCGTCAGCTCGTGGCGCAGGTGATCGAAGACGAGCAGCAGGTCGGTGACCATCAGCGCCATGTCCGGCAGGCCGAGCGGATCGGGGTTGGGCTCGCCCAGAGGCTCGACCGTGCGCACCAGGTCGTAGCCGAAGAAGCCGACGGCGCCGCCGCTGAACGGCGGCAAGCCCTCGACCGGCGCCGGACGGAATTCGGCCAGGTGCTCGGCGACGGCCGCGTAGGGGTCGGGCGCCTGACGATCCGCCGTACCGCTCTCGGAGAGCATCCCCTCGCTCCAGCGCAGCACCGAGCGGGGGCGGAAGCCGACGAACGAGTAACGCCCGACCTGACCCTGCTCGGCCGACTCGAGCAGGAAGCAGGGGGCCCCCCGCGGCTCACCGGCGCGCAGCTTGAGGAAGGCGGAGACCGGCGTCTCGCAATCGTCGAGGAAGCGGGCGCAGACGGGCACGACATTGCCCCCGGCCGCCAGCTCACGCGCCCGCTCGAGCGTCGGGGTGAGCTTCAGCTCCGACTCAGCGGCGACGGCCATTGAGCACTTCCATCGCGGCGGCTTGTGGGACCTCGCGCGAGGCGAGCAATACGGCGAGGTGGTAGAGCAGGTCGGCCGCCTCTTCGGCGACGCGCTCGTCGCTCTCCTCGCGCGCCGCGCGCACGACCTCCTCGGCCTCCTCCTCGACCTTCTCGCCGATTAGCTTCGGGTCATCGAGCAGCTGGACCGTGTAGCTGCCCTCGGGCCGCTCGGCAGCGCGGCTGCGCAGGGTCCGCTCCAGGGTCGCGAGCGCCTCGTGCACGGCGGGTGCCGGCTCGCCCGGCGCCGCCGGCGCGTCCGCCTCGGTCGCGGCCGAACCGCCGACCTCGCGGTAGAAGCAGCTGCGCTCGCCCGTGTGACAGGCGGGACCCGTCGGCTCAACCAGGGCGACGATCGCGTCGCCGTCGCAGTCGTAGCGCAGCTGGCGCAGCTTCAGCACGTTCCCCGAGGTTTCCCCCTTGCGCCAGATCTCCTCCCGCGAGCGGCTGTAAAAGTGCAGCTCGGCGGTCTCGACCGTGAGCCGCAAAGACTCCGCGTTGGCGTAGGCAAGCGTCAGCACCTCGCCGGTGGCGTGATCCTGCGCCACGCACGGCACCAAACCCCGCTCGTCGAAATTGATCCCTTCGAACATCGGGCAATCGTAGCCCCGGGCGGTGCAACGCGGTTGGGTGCGAAATAGACCCTTACGCGTTGCACCCGGGGTTACTCGATCCCGAGCCGATCGAGAAGGTCCTCGTCGCGGCGCCAGCGGTTGCGGACGCGGACCTGGAGGTCGAGGTGAACCTTCTTTCCCAGCTCGGCTTCCAGCGAGCGGCGGGCACCGGTGCCGACCTCCGCGACCTTGGCACCCCCCTTGCCGATAAGGATGCCCTTCTGGGACTCGGTCTCGGCCCAGATCTCGGCCACCACGGTGACCAGGCCGTCCTCGCGCTCCTCGACCTCCTTGACCGCGACCTCTACCGAGTGGGGGATCTCCTCGCGGGTGCGGTTGAGCACCTGCTCGCGGATCAACTCGGCGAGCAGCAACTCGCCCGGCTGGTCGCTGTGATCCTGCGGCGGGTACATATAGGGGCCCTCGGGCATGAGCTCGCCGAGGCGCTCGACCAGGGCCGGCAGGCCCTCGCCGCTGCGAGCGCTGATCGGGAAGACCTCGTCGACCCCCTCCAGCTCAGCAGCCCCGGCGAGCACCGGGACCAGCTCGTTCGGCCCCAGCCGGTCGACCTTGTTGACGGCGCAGATCGTCGGCAGCCTCGCCCCCGCCCCGAGCAGCGCCCGGGCGATGAAGCGATCGCCCGGACCCACCCCCTCCTCGCCGTTGATCACCATCAGCGCCACGTCCGAATCGGCCAGCTCGCGCTCGACCCGCTTCTGCATCCGCTCGGTGAGGACGTCGCGGGGGCGCTGCACCCCCGGCAGGTCGACGAGGACGACCTGCCGGCCGGCCTCGACGTCGGTGTAAATACCGCGGATCGCCCGCCGCGTCGTCTGCGGCCGCATCGAGACGATCGCCACCCGGCTGCCGACGATCGCGTTGACGAGGGTCGACTTGCCGACGTTGGGCCTCCCGGCAAGACCGATGAAGCCGGCCCGGCTCACGCCAGGCCCTCGAGTACGCGGGCCTGCAGCGCCAGCATCTCGCCGCCATCGATCTCGTGGTCGTAGCCGCAGAGGTGGAGGACACCGTGCACGGCGGCCTCGGCGAGGTCCGAGCAGTGCTCGGGGCAGATCGTCACGTCGCCGAGCTCGCGCGGGCCCGCCGCCGGTCCCGCCCCGTCGATCGGGAAGGCGAGCACGTCGGTGGGCGCATCCAGACCACGGTGCTCGCGGTTCAGCTCGCGGATGCGATTTGCGTCGACCAGCTCGACCGCGAGGTGCCCGTCGGCCACCCCAGCCGCAGCGAGGGCAGCGGCAGCCGGTTCGCGCAGCTCCTCGGGCACGTCGGAGAGGTCGGGGCTCAAGAGCCCGGCGTCGGCCCGTGTTCCGCCCGCGCCGCACGCTCGCGGTTGCCGTGGGCGTCGTAGGCGGCGACGATCCGCTGGACGAGCTTGTGGCGAACGACGTCCTCGCCACCGAAGTTGATGAAAGAGATGTCCTTGACCGACTCGAGGATCTCACGGACGGCGACGAGGCCGGAGCGTTGGTCCGTCGGCAGGTCGATCTGGGTGACGTCGCCGGTGACGACCATGCGCGAGTTGAAGCCGAGCCTGGTGAGGAACATCTTCATCTGCTCGGGGCTCGTGTTCTGCGCCTCGTCGAGGATGACGAAGGAATCATTCAGAGTACGGCCACGCATGAAGGCCAGTGGCGCCACCTCGATCACGCCGCGCTCGAAATAGCCGTTGACGCGATCGGGGTCGAGCATGTCGAAGAGCGCGTCGAAGAGCGGGCGCAGGTAGGGATCGACCTTGGCCTGGATGTCGCCGGGCAGGAAGCCCAGCCGCTCTCCCGCCTCGACCGCGGGCCGGGTGAGGATGATCCGCTGCACCTGCCGTTCGGCCAGCGCCGCGGCGGCCATCGCCACCGCGAGGAAGGTCTTACCGGTGCCGGCAGGGCCGACGCCGAAAGTGACCGTGTGGTCGCGGATCGAGTCGACGTAGCGCTTCTGGTTGAGGGTCTTCGGCGCGACCTTGGTGTTGCGGTGGCGCCAGACGACGTCCTCGAGGATTTCTGCCGGGCTCTCCTCGGCGTCGAGCGCTCCGGTCACCGCTTCGATCGTACCCGGCGCCACCTCGTGGCCCTGCTCGATCAGCTCGACCAGCTCGTCGACCACGGTCGCCGCCATCTGCACGTCGGCGGGTTCGCCGTCGAGGGTGAGCACGTTGCCGCGCAGGTGGAAGTCGCAATCGAGGTGGCCGCGCAGCTCGCGCAGCACCGCGTCCTCGGAGCCCGCCAGCTCGGCGGCGACCGTGTTGTCGAGGGTCAGCTGCCTACGCGCCAAGCCGCTCACGCACCGCCGCGCTGACCCGCTTGCCGTCGGCGCGTCCGCCCAACTTCGGCATCAGCGCCGACATCACCTGGCCCATCTGCTTTTGCTCGCTTGCGCCGGTCTCGGTGACCGCCGCGTCGACCAGCCCGGCGAGCTCCTCGTCGGAGAGCTGCTGCGGCAGGTAGGCCTCGATCAGCTCCGCCTCGAGGCGCTCGTCCTCGGCCTGCTCGGTGCGGCCCGCCTCGTGGTAGGCCTCGGCCGCTTCGAGCCGCTTCTTGCGCTCGCGCTGCAGCACCGCGACCTCGTCGCCATCGCCCAGCTTGGCGTCCTTTTGCAGCGCGTCGACGACCATCCGCAGGGCGCCGGCGCGCTTGCGGTCGCCCGCCTTCATCGCGGTCCGCACGTCAGCCTGCACCTTCTCCAAGACGCTCATCCGACCTAAGGGTAGTCGGCGGCGTCCGGTGCCACCGCGAGGCCCTTGGAGACGAGATCGGCGATGTCGGTGCTGACCAGGGTCCAGCCATAGCGACGAGCGGCCGCGACGTAGGCGGCATCGTAGGCGGTGAGCTTATGCTCGGCTGCGATCTCGAGGGCGGACTCGAGCAGGTTAGAATCGGCCGCAATTAGGTTCTCGCGGCATCGTCTTTCGATCAGCGTCAGCAGGAAGCGCCCCTCTCGTTGCCGGCCCTTCTTAGGACCCATAACGTTGGCCACCTCGTACAAGGTCAAGTCGAGCGCCGCTAGCGACTGTCCGAGCTCAGCCACGATTGCGTGCGTAGCGGCGTGGTACCTGTCATCAGGGTCGGAAATAGCGACCCAGACGCCGGCGTCGAGGAGGCGCACCTCAGTGGGATTCGCGATCTTCACGGATCAGTCGGGCAGCGTCCCCGCCCATCCCTCCGCGCACGGTGGCCTTATCCAGGAGTTCCGCGAGCTCCTGGCGGTGCTGGTCCTGATCGGCCTTCAGCTCCCGCTCGGCCAAGCGGCGCAAGTAGCCACTGCGAGTCTCTTGATTGGCCTGAGCCTGAGCATCGATGCGCTCCAGCAGGCCATCGGGGACTGAGATCATTACCTTCGCCACGGGATGAGTATATACGGTATTGCCAGATGGTGCGGCTAGTTGGCTCATGCCGCCAAGCTGACAGGCGAAGGCGCACACGTGGTTGGAAAGCGTGTCGAATGCGTCACCCTGACCACGCGGATCACGCAACCTCGACCCGCCGCACCTCGCCCAGGGGCATCTGCAGGAAGCGGGTGCCGAGCGCGCGGAAGGAAGCGACATCGCCGGTGCAGAGGAAGCGGTAGTCGCCCTCGCCATCGGGCTCGCGCGCAAGACCTTGGGCGATCAGGGTGCGCTGGGCCGCGGCAGCGACCGCGTGACCCCCGCTGACCAGGCGCACGTCGCGGCCGAGGATGCGCTGCAGCATCGGCGCGACGAGCGGGTAGTGGGTGCAGCCGAGGATCAGGGTGTCGACCTCGGCGCGCTTCAGCGGCGCGCAGTAGCCACGGGCCATCTCCATTACCCCGTCGTCGAAGGGCGAGCCGTCCTGGATGAACGGTGCCAGGTCCGGCGCCTCGACTTCGGTCACCTCGAGCGCCCGGCCCTGCCCTTCCAGGGCACTCCGGTAGGAGCCGCTCTGCACCGTGTTGGGCGTGGCGAGAACCCCGACGCGCTGGTTGTCGGTAATCGCGGCGGCGATCTCGGCCTGTGGCTCGACCACGGGCACCACCTCCACCCCGTGCTCGCTCGCCACCTCGCGCGCCACGTCCTCACCGATCGCTGTCGCCGTGTTGCAGGCAATCACCAGCAGCTTGGCGCGGCCGCCGAGCAGCAGCTCGGCAACCGCCCGGATCCGCGCCCGCAGCTCGGCCGGGTCCTTTGTCCCGTAGGGAAACCAGGCCGTGTCGCCGAGGTAGACGAAATCCTCCTCCGGCAGCGAAACGAGGCACTCGTGCAAGACGGTGAGCCCGCCGACCCCAGAGTCGAACATCGCGATCGGCAGCGAGGCGTCGAGCGAGCTCCCGGCTGCAAGTTGATCCGTCAGGGCGATGCTTGCTAGAGGAAGGGCTTGTAGGTCATGAAGAAGACCGTGACGACGACGATCAGCCCGGCGAGCGAGCCGACTTTGCTCAGCCGTTCGGCAATCGCCGTGTACTCCGCCCCCAGCTCGTCGCCCTTCTCCAGGTCCCGTTCGGCAAGCTCCCGCGCACGGCGGGTCTGTGGACGGAAGAAGCCGTGCTGAAGACCAAAGAGCGCGATGATCGCGAGGAAGCCGACGCTTATGAATGCATCGCTTGCCTCCCATGCCTTTTCGTCGATCAGCAGGTAGATACCAGCCAGCAGCAGCACGATCATCCCCGGCTGCACCAGGTACCGATCGATCTTTTGCACGCCCGCCAGGATCGCCGGGGTAGCCCGCGGGAACTGGGGGGTTACGGAGAAGAAGAACGCGTAGCCGAAGGTCGGGCCGAATGCCAGCACCACGGCCAGGATGTGCAGGAAGAGCGCAATCTTGTAGCCGGGATCGACGATCGTCGCGAGGACCATCGGCGGCAACATACAGCTAGCGTCGGAGCAATAGCGCGGCCCAATCTCCCTGCAACCTACGGTCCGCCTCCCGCAGTCCCATGGGCGCAAACGCCGCGGAGAGCTCATCGAGCTCGCTGGGGAGCAAGCCGGAGAGGACGAGCGTCGAGGGAGTCGGGGGAGGGCTCCCCCGACTCCCCCCACCGTCGAGCTGTTCGGCGATCACCTTCAACACCGGCGCCGTCATGTTGGCCACTACAGTCGGTGCCAGCTCGGGCAGGCCCTCACGCAGATTCATGCGCGTCAGCTCAACCTGGACGCCATTTGCCTCCGCGTTGAACGCCGAAGCTTCAATCGCGGGCTCCTCGTGGTCATAGCCACTGACCGGGTCCCAGCCGAGCTTGGCCGCGGCGATGGCGAGAACACCGGAGCCTGTGCCCAGATCGGTCAGCGGGCCGGCTGCCTCACCAGCTTCCTCCAGCTCCAGCAGGAACTCCAGGCATAGCCGCGTCGTCGGGTGTGCCCCTGTGCCGAAAGCGCGGCCGGGGTCGACGACGACGTCGATCGTGCCCTCGCGCGGCCCCTCCCAGGAGGGGCGCAGCCAGAGCCGCTCGCCGACCAGCAGCGGTTTGTGGAAGTCCTGCCAGCGGTCGGCCCAGTCGTCGGGCACCTCGGTCGCGACCACCTCGACCAGGCCGTCGCCGGCCGCCACCTCGATCTCACCCAGCTCGGGCAGCTCGCCCTCGCCACCGTAGATCGCGTACTCGACGTAGCCGGGCCCGGTCTCCTCCTCGACTCCGTTGGGCGCGAGGACGGTCAGCTCGGCGAGGACGATCTCCGCCTGCTCGGGCGCGCAGCGGACGGCGAGGCGGATCAACCGAAGGCCCGGCGCACGCGCGAGAAGAAGCTCTCGTCGCCCTGCTGGGCCGAGCGCAGGTTGTGTGGCTCCAGCGTCTCCTCCAGCTTTTCCGCCAGCTCGCGCTGCTCCTCGCTGAGCTCGCTGGGCACGATCACGTGGATAACGATGCGCAGGTCACCGGGTGGGCCGCCGTTGGCGCCGGGCAGCCCGTGGCCGCGAAGGGCGAACTGGGTGCCGTGCTGGACGCCGGAAGGCAGCTCGATCTCGCGCTCGCCCTCCTGGCTGGGAACTTTGATCGACGCGCCCAACATGGCCTGTACGGCGGAGATCTCAACGGCGTGGACGAGGTCCTGGCCGCGCATCGGTCCGCGCCGGACCTCGAATCCGAAAGCCCCCCCGAAGACCGCCTGGAAGATGTCCTCGACGCTGCCGAAGCCGGCGCCTCCCGGGGGGAAACCGCCAGAGCGCAGGCCCTCGTGGCCGAAACGGTCGTAGACCTGCCGCCGCTCGGGATCGGAGAGGACCTCGTAGGCGGTGGCGGCCTCCTTGAATTTCTCCTCGGCGCCCGGGTCGTGGTCGTTGACGTCGGGGTGCAGCTCGCGGGCGAGCTTGCGAAACGCCCGCTTGACCTCCGCATCGGAGGCGCCGCGCGCAACGCCGAGAACCTCGTAGTAGTCGCGCGGCATCGAGTTAGCCGTCGTAGACCGTCTCGCAGTAGCGCGACAGCTCGCGGGCGGCGGCGCGGACCGAGGCGATCGCGGTCCCGTAGTCCATCCGCAGCGGCCCAACCACGCCGACGGCGCCGAGGTTGCGGTGGCCGAGACCGTAGTTGGCGCCTACGACGCTGAGCGAGCGCAGCTCCGGCCGGGGGTTCTCGCCGCCGATCCAGAGGAAGACTGAGCGCCGGTCGAGCGCCGATCGCAGCATGCCGAGCAGCGTCGCCCGTTCCTCCAGCGCCGTCATCAGATGGTCGGCGCGCGGCAGATCGGCAGAGTGAGCTTCGGAGAGCAGGCGCGAGGCGCCCTCGGTGTAGAGCGCATCCGCTGACTGCTCGCTCTCCAGCTCGGTGAAGGCGGAGGCGAGCGTCGCGATGAACTCGGCCTCGGCCAGGCCGAGCTCCGGGTCGGCAAGCTTGCCGGCGATCATCCGCGCGCCGAGGCCCATCCCGACCAGCGACTCGTTGAGGTAGCTAGAGGCCCACTCGACCAGGCCTGGGTCGACCGGGCCGGGGAAGTCGAAGACGCGCTTGGCTACGGCACCGTTGGAGGCGATCGCCACGACCATCACCCGGTCCGGCTGCAGTCGCAGCACCTCGATCCGGCGGATCGTCGCCGCCACCGTCTCCGGCGGCGCCGTGACCAGCGCCATCAGGTCGGTTACCTGGGCAAGCGCCGTGGTCGTCTCCCGCATCGCCGCATCGATCTCCCGCCGCAGTTCGAGCTCGACCGTAGCTTCGGCGGGAGGCCCACCCGCAGCCATCATCAGATCCACGTGCCGCCGGTATCCAAGCTCGGTCGGCACCCGCCCGGCCGAGGTATGCGGATGCGTCAAATACCCAGCCGCCTCGAGCGCCGCCAGCTCCGCCCGCACCGTCGACGGCCCCCACTCCACCTCCACCCGCTCCGCAAGCTCCTTAGAAGGCACGGGCTTCCCCGACGCGAGGTAAGCGTCAACGACAAGCTTGAGAATGAGCTCTTGCCGAGCAGAAAGCATGCTCGAAGTCTAGAAGGGCCGCCGGGTGCCCCTGCCGGCGGCTTGTACTTTTTCGGCAATACCCTGCGGCGTCAGCCCCCTGCTCAGCACCGAAAAAGTTGAGCCGGCAGGGGCACCCGGCGGCCCTACCCGACCTGAACTTCCGCCTCGGCATTCCGAATCGTCTGATTCTCACCCTGCGCAGCAACCGTGTCGACCACGACCGTGCCCCCGTCGGCACTCTTGACCGTGCCGGACACGACGATCTCCGTCTCGGGCGCTCCCATGCCGCGGAACTGGACCGAGAGGCGCTTCAGGGCCTTCGGATCGCCCCCGGCGAGGTCGGTCGCCGAGCGGGCGACCAGCCCCATCATGTAGAGCCCGTGCAGGATCGTGTTCGGCAGGCCGACGGCCTTGGCGAACTCGGGGTCGATGTGGATCGGGTTGAAGTCGCCCGAGGCGCCCGCGTAGCGGTGCGGCAGGTATTTGTCGGGCGTGACCTTCAGCCCCGGGATCGCGTCGCCCGCATTCAGGTCAGCCATCTCAGACCCCCCTCACGATGTTGGTCCAGGTGCCCTTGACGACCGCCTCGCCGTTCTGGTTCACCGAGTTGGTCTCGAAGACGTAAAAGCCCTTGCCGTCCTTCTCGTAGATCTCCAGGCACTTGGCGCTGGTCGTGATCTCGTCGCCCGAGCAGGCCGGCTCGCCCCACTCGAATTCCTGACCGCCGTGCACCATCGCAGCGAAGTTCATGCCCACCTCGGGGTCGAACATCGCCGGCCCCAGCGCCGGGGCGCTGTAGACCACGCAGAACATCGGCGGCGCGACGACGTCGCGGTAGCCGGCCGACTCGGCCGCCCCGCGGTCGAAGTAAACGGGGTTGTCGAGCCCGATCACCCGCGCGTACTCGCCGATCTTCTCCTTGCCCACCTCATAAGTAGTGGCGGGCCACTCCTTGCCCATTGCCTCCGTCTTGATAGCCATGGCGCGAGACCCTATCTACTCGTCGATCTCAAGTACGGCGAGAAACGCCTCTTGGGGAACTTCGACTCGCCCCACCGACTTCATCCGCTTCTTCCCCGCCTTCTGCTTCTTCAGCAGCTTCTGCTTGCGGGTGACGTCACCGCCGTAGAGCTTCGCGGTGACGTCCTTGCGCAGCGCCTTGACCGTCTCGCGAGCGAGGATGTTGGAGCCGATCGCGGCCTGCACCGGCACGTCGAAGAGCTGGCGCGGGATCGTTTTGCGCAGCCGACCGACCAGCTTCTTGCCCTGCTCGTAGGCGAATTCCCGGTGGACGATGATCGAGAGCGCGTCGACCCTGTCGCCGGCGAGCAGGATGTCGACCTTGACCAGATCGGAGGCGCGGTTGCCGATCGGCTCGTAATCGAGCGAGGCGTAGCCCTTGGTCGAGGACTTGAGTAGGTCGAAGAAGTCGAGCACGATCTCAGCCAGCGGCATGTCGTAGCGGATCTGCACCCGCACCGGGCTCAGGTAGTGCATGTCGACGTGGGTGCCGCGGCGCGACTGGCAGAGCTCCATCACAGCGCCGACCTGCTCGGAGGGGCAGATGATCGTGGCGCGGATGTAGGGCTCTTCGATCGCCTCGATCGTGGCCGGGTCGGGCAGCTCGGTCGGGCTTCGCACCTCGACCTCCTCGCCGTTGGCCAGGTGCACGAGGTAGCGCACGTTGGGGGTCGTCGCCAGCAGGTCGAGGCCGTACTCCCGCTCGAGCCGCTCGCGCACGATCTCCATGTGCAGCAGACCGAGGAAGCCGCAGCGGAAGCCGAAGCCGAGCGCCTCGGAGGTCTCCGGCTCCCAGGAGAGCGCGGCATCGTTGAGGGCCAGCTTCTCGAGCGCGTCGCGCAGGTCTTCGAAGCGATCGGTGTCGATCGGGAAGAGCCCGCAGAAGACCATCGGCCGCACCTCGCGGTAGCCCTCCAGCGCCTCGCCCGCGGCCCGCTCGAGCGAGGTCAGGGTGTCGCCGACGCGCAGCTTGGCGACGTCCTTGATGCCGGTGATCAGGTAGCCGACGTCCCCGGCCTCCATGCCGTCGACGCCGGTCATCTCCGGGCGGAAGAAGCCGATGTCGTCGATGTCGGCCTCGGTGCCGTTCTGCATCGCCAGGATGCGCCCGTTCTTGCGGAAGGCCCCGTCGACCATTCGCACGTAGGCGACCACGCCGCGGTACTGGTCGAACTCGGAGTCGAAGATGAGCGCTCGGGGCGCCGCGTCGAGCTTGCCCTCGGGCGGCGGCACGCGGGCGACGATCGCCTCCAGCACGTCGACCACGCCCTCCCCGGTCTTGGCGGAGATCGGGATCGCGTCGCCGGGGTCGCCGCCGAGCAGGTCGGCGATTTCGCCGGCGACCCGCTCCGGCTCGGCGCCCGGCAGATCGACCTTGTTCATCACCGGGATCAGCTCCAGCCCGTTCTCGATCGCCAGGTAGGTGTTGGCGACGGTCTGCGCCTCGACGCCCTGGGCGGCGTCGACGACGAGCAGAGCGCCCTCGCAGGCGGCGAGGCTGCGCGATACCTCGTAGGAGAAATCGACGTGGCCAGGCGTGTCGATCAGGTGCAGGTGGTAGGTCTCACCGTCGGCGGCCCCGTACTCGACCCGCACCGCCTGGGCCTTGATCGTGATCCCGCGCTCGCGCTCGAGGTCCATCGAGTCGAGCACCTGCGCCCGCATTTTCTTAGGATCGACGGCGCCGGTGATCTCGAGGATACGGTCGGCCAGGGTCGACTTGCCGTGGTCGATGTGGGCGATTATTGAAAAGTTCCTAATGTGGTCCATGGGCGGAGGCCGGAGTATGGCGAGTGGCGCGCGGGTCCTGTCGTGGGGTGAGGGGGCCTGCGGGCAGTCCACGGGCTGTCCTCGACCCCCTCACCCCACGCCACCCGCGCGAGAATCGCTATCGGCGGCACGCCGATGGATTCAGCGGGGCACTCAGCTTGAAGACAATCGTCGGCGGCCTGCGCAGGACCACGGCTGTTCCGGGAGCCCTGGTCCAGCGAGCCGTAGCTGGATATACGGGCTTGCCGGGTTCGATGCGGTCTCGGGAGGTGATGACGTAGTCGTAGTGGCCGGCGTTGAGTAGGCGGCGCCAGGCTTGGCAGGTCGAGGGTGCGGTGAAGCCGCCGTGGGGTTGCTCTTCGCCGATGTAGTCGACTTCGTTGCTGAGATTGCGGCCGTAGAGGGGGTACTGGCGGGTGCTGGTGGTGGCGATGCGCGAATCGGTGATCCCCTGCGCCCACTCGAAAGCGGCGTTCAGCCCCGGGGTCGTGAAGCTGGGATCGGCGTAGCGATTCTCCAGATAGTGACGCTGAACCAAGTAGCCAACCACGACAACGATCAAGACCCCGACCCCCAACGCCACGCGGTCGTACTTCCCTCCGGGATGCGGCAGAAAGCGCGACCGCATCGTCGGCGCGGAGAGGCTGACCGCGTTGCGGTCGTACTTCCCTCCGGTGCGCGGTGGTAATTACGCCCGCAACGACCGCACGCTGGCTGGTGTGGGGAGGGCGGCGAGGGCGATCGGGAGAAGGGTCATGCCGAGGGTTAGGGCTGGAGCGAGGTAGCGGAGGCCGGATTCGAAGCCGTGCGGCATGCCGTCGGGACCGGAGGCGGAGGTGGGGGCGACGAGCCAGGCCAGCCCCGCGGCGAGACCGGCCGCGGCGGCCACTCGCAGAGCAGGGTCGGAGCGACGACCGAGGCCGAGAGCCAAGCCGCCGACGGCAGCCGTGAGCAGCAGCGGCCAGAAGATGGTCAGGCCGTGGTGCAGGCCGGGTAGGAACCAGTCCGACCAGACCGGGCCGTCGGTCAGGTAATCGAAGACGCTGTGCCCTTTGCGCCCGCCCAGCGCCTGCTCGGGCGCCGGCAGCGTGATCGGGCCGAAATGTTTGACCCACGGCAATGGGTTGCCCGTATGAGCGAGATTGCGCAGGTACCAGTAACCGCCCCCGGCAAGGGCACTGAGCCCAGATATCCCCAAAGCGCGCCAACGGCGATTGTGCGGTGCGATCGCAGCCACCCCGACCACGAGCACCACCGCGGGCAGGAGGAAGTTGAGCTTCGTCCCCGCTGCCAGCCCGGCCGAGAGACCCACCATCGCGGCCTGACCCAGCGCGAACGCAGTTCCTACCTGCCTGCGAGTAGAACTGCGTTCGCGCTGGGCCAGGAGGATCGCCGCCGCCGCAAGCAGGAAGAAGATCCCGACGATGTCGTTTCGTGCCTCCCCGGCTTGGTCGTGAAGTGCGGGAACGCTCAACGCAACAGCGCAGAGAGCAAGCGACCACGGCGCGACCCGGTACGGCCTTCCGATGCACCACGCAGCCGCCAAGCAACCCACGAACCAGCCGAGATTCAGCAGCGGCGAGAGGATGTCCCGGCCGAACGCGACCATCCCGATCGCGTGAACTACTTCTGAATTCGCCGGGTAGAACCACGCCAGGAACTGCGGCGCGATGAAGTGCAGGTTCCAGGTGTCGCCGCTCTGGAAGAACCCGGCGGCAAACGGGCCGTGGTACCAGGTCGAATCGAATCCGGTCATTCCCGTCGACAGGCGCAGCTTCGCTCCGGCGGCAAAATGGATCACTGCTATCGCCGCTATCGCGAGGGCGATCAGGGTCGGCAGATCGAGCGCGTGACCTCGGGTCCTGTCGTGGGGTGAGGGGGGCCTGCAGGCGGGCGCAGAGCGTCCGTTCCCGGCCCCCCTCACCCCACGACAGGACCCGAGGTCACGCGCTCGATCTGCCGACCCTGATCGCCCTCGCGATAGCGGCGATAGCAGTGATCCATTTTGCCGCCGGAGCGAAGCTGCGCCT
>JASLIG010000036.1 GCA_030152805.1 Solirubrobacterales bacterium | reverse complement strand
ACGTGATGCCGACGTCGCGCTGGATCGACTTGAGCTCGACCTGCATCTGCTCGCGCAGCTTGAGGTCCAGGTCGCGCTGGATCGACTTGAGCTCGACCTGCATCTGCTCGCGCAGCTTGAGGTCCAGGGCGCCGAGCGGCTCGTCGAGCAGCAGCACCTTGGGGTGGTTGACGAGCGCCCGCGCCAGCGCGACCCGCTGGCGCTGGCCGCCGGAGAGCTCGGCCGGGCGATCGTCAACCGGCCGCGGGTGCTGCTGCTCGACGAGCCGCTCGGCGCCCTCGACCTGAAGCTGCGCGAGCAGATGCAGACCGAGCTGAAGGCGATCCAGGGCGAGGTCGGCATCACCTTCGTCTACGTCACCCACGACCAGGACGAGGCGCTGACGATGAGCGACCGCATCGCCGTCTTCAACGAGGGGCGGATCGAGCAGGTCAGCCCGCCGGTCGAGCTCTACGAGCAGCCGGCGACCGAGTTCGTCGCCGGCTTCGTCGGCGTCTCCAACCTGCTCGAGCGCGACGGCTCGCGCTTCACGATCCGGCCGGAGAAGGTGCAGCTCCTCGACCCGGCGGCGGCGCCCAACGGCCTGCGCACCGAGCGCGGGCGGATCGCCGACGTCGCCTACGTGGGCATGATCACGCGCTACACGGTTGCGCTCGACGCAGGCGGGGAACTTCAGGTCATACGACAGAACGTGGAAGGCACATCGGTTGATGCTGCCTCCGAGCGGGGGCGGGAGGTCATCGTGGGCTGGCGACCGGAGCACACGGTCTCGGTCCGGGGCAGTTTGACAACAGAGGAGGATTCATCGTGAGAAGGCAGCACGCAAACCCCGCGCGAACCGCGTGGCTGATCATCGGAGGGCTGCTGGCGGCGATGCTCCTGTTTGCCGGCTGCGGCTCTAGCGACGACAACGGCGGTGGTGGTGGTAACGAACTGCAGAAGGTCGGCAAGGGCGAGGGATCGCTCAGCCTGATCAACTGGGCCGGCTACGTCGAACCGGAATGGACCAAGCCCTTCGAACAGAAGACCGGCTGCAAGGTCAGCTCCAAGGTGGCCGGCACCTCTGACGAAATGGTGCAGCTGATGCGCACCGGCCAGTACGACGGGGTCTCGGCATCTGGCAACGCGTCCGCTCGCCTCGTCGAGGGCGGTGACGTCAACCCGGTCAACGTCGACCTCGTCCCCAACTACAAGACGATCTTCGCCGACCTCAAGAACCAGCCCTACAACACCTTCGACGGCGTCAACTACGGGATCCCGCACGGCCGCGGGGCGAACCTGCTGATGTGGAACACCGACGACGTCAAGCCGCCGCCGAAATCCTGGAGCGTGATCCTCGATCCCAAAGAAGCGGCCAAGTACAAGGGCAAAATCAGCGCTTACGACGATCCGATCTACATCGCCGACGCGGCGGTCTACCTGAAGGCTCACCAGCCCGACCTCGGCATCGAAAACCCCTACGAGCTGAACGAAGAGCAGTTCGAAGCGGCGGTGAACCTGCTCGAAGAACAGCGTCCCAACGTGGGCGAATACTGGTCGGAAGCAGCGAAGCAGATCTCCGCGTTTGCCGGCGGGGACAATCAGGTAGGCACCACCTGGCAGTACCAGTACTTCGAACTGCTGGGCGACGGCAAGCCGGTGGCGGCGAGCCCGGCCAGCCAGGGCTTCCTGCCCGAAGAGGGCGCGACGGGTTGGTCGGACACCTGGATGATCAGCTCGCAGGCAAAACACCCCAACTGCATGTACATGTGGATGGACTGGATCGTCGAACCGAAAGTGAACGCCGAGGTGGCGGAACTCTTCGGTGAGGCGCCGGCTCAGAGCCTCGCCTGCGACCAGACCGCGGATAAAGAATTCTGCTCCAAGTACCACGCGGAAGAACCGGCGTTCTGGAAGCGCGTCTACTACTGGGAGACCCCGCTCGCCGACTGCGGCAACGGGTCGAGCGACTGCAAGGACTACAACGACTGGGTCCAGGCCTGGACCACGATCAAGGGCTGAGCCGGTCCTGATCGATGCCTGAGGCGGTCATCAAGAAGAGGACGGTGGGCCGCGAGTCCGCCGCCCTCTTCCACGGCCGTCCGCGCCTGCAGGTCGGTGCCCTGCTCTCCGGCCCGGTCGGCTGGCTGGTCATCGGCTACCTGGGCTCGCTCGCGGTCCTGCTGATCGCCGCCTTCTGGTCGGTCGACCCGCTCAGCGGCGAGGTCGTCCACGGCCTCAGCTTCGAAAACTTTGAAACCCTCTACAACGAACCGGTCTACCGCGACATCATCCGCCGCACCGTCCTGATCGCGGCCCTGGTGACGATCACCGACGCGGTGCTCGCCTTCCCAATCGCCTTCTACATGGCCAAGGTGGCGAGCCGCCGCGGCAAGGCGATCCTCGTCGTAGCAGTCCTGCTGCCGCTCTGGTCGAGCTACCTGGTCAAGGTGTACGCGTGGCGGACGATGCTCTCGGCCGGGGGCGTCGTGAACTGGGCACTTGACCCGTTTGGCCTGAGCGGACCCGGCTTCGGTGAAACCGCCGTTTGGCTGGTGATGAGCTACCTCTGGCTGCCGTACATGATCCTGCCGATCTACGCCGGGCTGGAGCGCATTCCGGACTCGCTGATCAGCGCCTCCGAGGACCTCGGCGCCTCGCCCTTCACCACCTTCCGGAGGGTGATCCTGCCGCTTGCCTTTCCGGCGGTTGTCGCCGGCTCGATCTTCACCTTCGCCCTCACCCTTGGCGACTACATCACGCCGCGCCTGGTCTCCAACGACCAGTTCATCGGCAACGTGATCTTCAACAACATCTCCAACAATCTGCCCTTCGCCTCGGCCCTGGCGCTTGTGCCTATCGTCGTGATGATCGCCTACCTGCTGGTCGCTCGGAAGCTGGGCGCCTTCGAGCACATATAGGGGGTGCGGCAATGAGGCTCTCGAGAAGATCTGCCCTCCTCCTCCGCCTCGCGGTGGCGGTCGGCCTCGCCTTCATCTACGTGCCGCTGATCGTGATCTTCATCTACGCCTTCAACGCCAGCAACATCCTCGAATGGCCGCCGCCGGGGCTCACCCTCGATTGGTTCCCGAAGGCGATCGAAGACGAATCGGTCCACGAAGCCCTGCTCACCTCGGTCAAGGCGGGACTCGCCGCGACGGCGATCGCGATGGTCCTCGGCACGCTCGCCTCGCTCGCCGTGGCGCGCCACCGCTTCTTCGGCCGCGAGACGATCTCCTTCCTGGTGATCCTGCCGATCGCCCTGCCCGGCATCGTCACCGGCGTCGCCTTCAGCAACACCTTCACCCAGGTGCTCGGGGTCGAACTCGGCCTGCTCACCGTCATAGTCGGCCACGCCACCTTCTGCATCGTCGTCGTCTACAACAACGTCGTCGCTCGCCTGCGCCGCACCTCCACGTCCTTCGAGGAGGCCTCGGCCGATCTCGGCGCCCACACCTGGCAGACCTTCCGCTTCGTCACCCTGCCCAGCCTGCGCACCGCCCTCGCCGCCGGCGCCCTGCTCGCCTTCGCCCTCTCCTTCGACGAGATCATCGTCACCACGTTCACGATCGGCGCCGGCGAAGAAACCCTGCCGATCTGGATCTTCTCCCGCCTCTTCCGCCCCAACCAGCTGCCGATCGTCAACGTCGTCGCGGTCCTGGTCGTGCTGATCTCGATCGTCCCGGTCTACCTCGCGCACCGCCTCACCCGCGAGGAGGGCGGCGCCGCGGTGGCACGCGGTGGCCGAGGCAAACGAATCGAGGGCGGCGGGGTCGAGACCGAGGCTACGGCGATGCCGTGAACTACGCTTAGTGAGATGACTGCCGAGGAACTCGAGAGTCTGCCCGGGGCGGAGATAGTGCTGCCGGGCCTCGCGGATCTCGCGGGCGGTCGTCGGAGCGTTTACGCGAGCGCCGTGCAGTGCGCGGCGCCGCGCCTGCGACGGGCTGGCCTGCCGGCTCCCAGCGCCGAGGGGAGCAACCCGGCCGCCCACGAGCTCTACCGCCAGCTCAGCGAGGAGTTGGGCGACCGGGCGCACTCTCGCTACAACGCAATCCTCGCGCGCGTAGCCAGCTTCGCCGGGGCCGCGGAACGTGCGCGAAGCGGCTGACGCGGAGCAGATCAAGCGCCTGGCCCAAGAGCTGGGCCGGTCGGTGCCGGCCGGCACCCGCATGTACCTGACCGGGGGTGCGACTGCCGTTCTCGAGGGCTGGCGGCAATCGACGGTAGATATCGACGTGCGCTTCGAGCCCGATTCCGATGCTGCCCTGAATCGAATCAGCGAGATCAAGGAGCGCCTCTCGGTCAATGTGGAGCTCGCGTCTCCGCTCGACTTCCTGCCCGCCCTGCCCGGCTGGCAGGAGCGTTCGCGTTTCAGGTTTCGCGAGGGGAACCTGGAGGTGTTCGACTTCGACCCCTACTCTCAGGCCCTCTCCAAGCTCGAGCGCGGCTTCGAGCTCGACCTCGAGGACGTACGCAGCATGGTGCGTGCGAGGCAGGTCGAGCCCGCCAGGCTGCTCAGCCTGTTCGAAGAAATCGAGTCGCAGCTATATCGCTTCCCTTCCGTCGATCCCGCGAGCCTCCGCGAGGGGGTCGAATCGCTCAGCGTCGATTGAGCCGCCCCTACTGCCCCACCGCCGAAAAGCTCACCACCCCAAAGGCCTCTCCGGCGCTGAAGGTGGGCTTCCCTTCGGCAAAGGCCTGGTTGAAGCTCTGCGCGGTCTGGGCATCGAGGGAGAGCGGTGCGTTAGAGACAGAGATCGTCCTTTGCTTTGGATCGGAGGAAACGGAGGCTTTGGCCATATCGATCGCCAAGACCCCGATCCGCCCCAGCTTGCCGGGGAAGGCGGGGGTGGGCTCGATGTCTACTTCGGCGGAGGTGTCCTTAGCTCCGAGGTCGAGCCAGTATTCCTTTTGGAAGACCTGCCCC
>JASLIG010000086.1 GCA_030152805.1 Solirubrobacterales bacterium | reverse complement strand
CGACATCATCAAGGAGTACCTCTCGCGCGGCACCTACGCCTTCCCGCCCGAGCCCTCGATGCGGCTGATCGCCGACATGGTCGCCTTCACGGTCAACGAGGTGCCGAGCTGGAACCCGACCAACATCTGCAGCTACCACCTGCAGGAGGCGGGGGCGACGCCGGTGCAGGAGATCGCCTACGCGCTCTCGACCGGGATCGCCGTGCTCGACGAGGTGAAGGCGCGCGGCCAGGTCGCCGAGGACGATTTCGCCAAGGTCTTCGGCCGCATCTCCTTCTTCGTCAATGCCGGCATCAGGCTGATCGAGGAGATCGCCAAGCTGCGCGCGATGGGACGCCTCTGGAACGAGATCGGCCGCGAGCGCTACGGCGTCACGGACGAGAAGATGCTGCGCTTCCGCTACGGCGTCCAGGTCAACTCGCTCGGCTTGACCGAGGCACAGCCGGAGAACAACATCCAGCGCATCGTGCTCGAGGCGCTGGCGGTGACGCTGAGTCGTGATGCCCGCGCCCGGGCGATCCAACTGCCCGCCTGGAACGAGGCGATGGGCCTCCCCCGCCCCTGGGACCAGCAGTGGAGCCTGCGCATCCAACAGGTGCTCGCCAACGAGACCGACCTGCTCGAGTACCCCGACGTCTTCGAGGGCTCGGTCGTAATGGACGGCCTGGTCGACGAGCTGATCGAGGGTGCCCGCGCCGAGATGGCGGTCGTCGAGGAGCACGGTGGCGCCGTCGCCGCCGTCCCCTACATGAAGGCCCGCCTGGTCGAGTCCCACCGCGAGCGGGTGGCGCGGATCGAGTCCGGCAAGCAGAAGGTGATCGGCCAGAACAGCTTCACCGAGACCGAGGACTCGCCGCTCACCGCCGGCGCCGACGGCGGCATCCTCACGCCGGACCCCGAGGTCGAGCGCGAACGGATCGAGGCGCTGGAGCGCTGGAAGGCCGACCGCGACGAGGCGGCCGTGCAGGCTGCGCTGGCGGAACTCGGCCGCGTCGCCGCCGACGATGGCCAGAACATCATGCCGGCGACGATCGCCGCCGCCAAGGCCGGCGCTACGACCGGCGAGTGGGCCGGGATTCTGCGCGAGGCGTTCGGCGCCTACCGGGGCCCGACCGGCGTCAGCGGCGCCGCGCCGGCCGCCGATCGCGAGCAGCTCGAGGCGATCCGCGCCAAGGTCGATGAGGTCTCCGCGCAGATCGGCCACCGGATCAAGATCCTGGTCGGCAAGCCCGGCCTCGATGGACACTCCAACGGCTCCGAGCAGATCGCCCTGCGCGCCCGCGACGCCGGCATGGAGGTGATCTACCAGGGCATCCGCCTGACACCCGAGGAGATCGCCGAGTCCGCCCTGCAGGAGGACGTCGACGTGATCGGCCTCTCGATCCTCTCCGGCTCCCACCTCGAGTTGGTCCCCGAGGTGGTGCGGCGGCTGCGCGACGAGCAGGTCAACGCGCCCGTCGTCGCCGGCGGCATCATCCCGCCGGCCGACGCCGAGCGCCTTCGCGAGGCCGGCGTCGACGGCGTCTACACGCCCAAGGACTTCGACATCAACAAGATCATGGGCGAGATCGTCGACCTCGTCGCCAGGCGCGCCGGCGCCCCCGCCGCGACGGCCTGACGCGCCGCCCGTGTCCGGGCCGAAGGACGCCGAGCCACCGCGCGAGTGCGATCTCGCCGTCGTCGGCGGCGGCATTCTCGGCCTCGCGGTCGCACGCGAGCTGCTGGCGCGCCGGCCCGGGGCGCGGCTCTGCGTGCTCGAGGCCGAGGACGGGATCGGCCGCCACCAGACCGGCCGCTCCAGCGGAGTGATCCACGCCGGCCTCTACTACCGGCCGGGCTCGCTCAAGGCGCGGCTCTGCGTCGAGGGCGCGCGGGAGCTCTACGAATACTGCGAGGAGCACCAGATTCCCTGCGCCAGGTCGGGCAAGCTCGTAGTTGCCACGAACGAGAATCAGCTGGCCGGCCTCGCCGAGCTGGAGCGGCGCGGTGCGGCCAACGGCGTTCCCGGCCTGCGGCGCCTTGACGAGGGGGAGATCGCCGAGGTCGAGCCGGCCGCGCGGGGCCTGGCGGCACTGCACTCGCCGGCGACGGGGACGGTCGACTTCGTCGCGGTTGCCGAGTCCTACGCGGCCGATGTGGTGGCGAGCGGTGGCACCGTCCACCTGGGCTACACCCTGGCGCGGGTCGAGCACGAGCCGCGCGCGATCGTGCTGCGACACGCTCGGGGCACCACCCGCGCTGCCGGCGCAGTCTTCTGCGCCGGCCTCTGGGCCGACCGCCTCGCGGTCGCCTGCGGCGCCCCCGCGGATCCGCGCATCGTCCCCTTCCGCGGCGGCTACCTGGAGGTCCCGCCAGGGCGGGCGGGTACGGTGCGGGCCAACGTCTACCCCGTCCCCGATCCGGTTCTCCCCTTCCTCGGCGCTCACCTCACCCGCACGCTCGACGGTCGCCTGCTGATCGGCCCCAGCGCCCTGATCGCGCCGGCGCGGGATGCCTACAAGCTGTCCACCCTGCGGCCCCGCGACCTCGGCGAGACGATCGCCTGGCCCGGCACTTGGCGCCTGATGCGCCGCCACTGGCACGCCGGCCTCAGCGAGCTCCACCGTGCCGGCAGCCGCCGCGCCACCGTCGCCGACGTCGCCCGCATGGTGCCCGCCCTGCGCGGCGTCCGCGCCAGACCGGCCGCCGCCGGCATCCGCGCGCAGGCGCTCGCCCGCGACGGCACGCTGGTCGACGACTTCGTCGTCCACCGCACCGAGCGGGCGATCCACGTCCGCAACGCGCCCTCCCCTGCTGCCACCTCCTCGCTGGCGCTCGCCCGCCTGATCGCCGAGGAGCTCGCGGCGGCGACTGGCTCCAGCTGAGCGCGTCGAGGTCGCCGACGCGCGACAATGGAGCGATGAGCGAGCTCAACGGGGACCGCTCGGCCTGGCTGCGCTGCTACCGCTGCTGGTCCCAGAACCTCGAGATCCAGATCCACTACGACGCGATCCGCCGCGTCGACCCCGAAAGCGGCGTGCTCGCCGAGGGGGTCGACGAGGTCCAGGAGGCGCTGGTGCAGTGCGTCGACTGCATGCACGACCAGCCCCACCTGACCTTCCAGGACGATCAGGTCGTGCCGATCGAGGACCGCTGGGAGCGGATGGTCGCGGGCACTCCCTGGGTCGCCTCCTGCACGGTGCGCGTCGACCAGGACCGGGTCGAGAACTGCTCCGGCCCCGAAGCCGGCGAGTTCCTCACCTACGGCGCCTTCGGCGACGCCGGCGTGCGCGAGTTCTTCACCCACGTCCGCTTCCACAAGCACGACGAGGAGCAGGTCGTGGTGCACATGCTGGTCGAGCTCTACGCCCGTTCGGCCGAAGAGGCAAGCGAGGTTTTGGAGGACGCCGCCCACGGCCCGCTCGAGATCACCTCGCTGGCGGAGGAGTCGCGACCCCCCGCCCACGCTTCAGACGAGGCGCACTAGAGCCGATAGCTGCGCATGCCCCTTTCCCGCGAGCACCGCGCCGGCCTTGCCGCCCGCGCCCGCGCCGAGTACAAGCTGCGCCTACTGCGCCTCGCCGGCCGCAAGCTGAGCTGGGGCCGCAAGCCACTCTTCTTCGAGGGAATGCCGATCCTCAAAGGGCCGGGCGAGATCGCCTTCGGCGACGACTGCCGCATGCGCGGCGGACCGGTCCGCGCCCGGCTGGTCACCGGCCCCGCCGGCCGGATCGAGCTTGGCGACCGCTCCGGCATCGGCTACGGGGTCGAGTTCTACGCCGAGCAATCGGTCAGGTTGGGCCACGACACGATCGTCGGCGGCCTGGTCACGATCTACGACACCAGCTTCCACCCGCTGGAGGAGGGGCGCGAGGTCAAGGTCAGGCCGGTCGAGATCGGCGCCAACGTCTGGATCGGCCGCGGCGCGACGATCCTCGCCGGGGTGACGATCGGCGACCACGCGGTGGTCGCCGCCGGCTCGATCGTCACCGTCGACGTCCCGGCACGCACCCTCGTCGCCGGCAACCCCGCCAAGCCGGTGCGCGAGCTGAGCGCCTCGGACGAGTGGCACCGCGTCTAGCGCGCCGCCGCGCTACTCGACGTCGCCCTCCGCCCTGGGCGCCTCGCCCGGGTTCTTGCGCGGCACCAGCACCAGCCGCTTGAACTCGGCGACCAGAACGCCGTCCTGGTTGAGCACCCGGGTGTGGACCTTGACCACGCCGCGGTCGGGCTTCGATTTGGAGGGCTTGACCTCGAGCACCTCGGTCTCGCAGAAGAGGGTGTCGCCGTGGAAGACCGGGTTGGGGTGGCTGAGGTCTTCGGTTGCCAAGTTGGCGATCGCCTTGCCGGAGACGTCGGAGACAGACATGCCGAGCGCCAGCGAGTAGACGAGCGGGCCGACGACTACGTTGCGGCCCTGCTGGGAGCCGCTCGCGTAGACGTCGTTGATGTGCAGCGGGTGGTGGTTCATCGTGATCAGGCAGAACAGGTGGTCGTCCGCCTCGGTCACGGTCTTGGCCGGCCAGTGCTTGTAGACGGCGCCGACCTCGAACTCCTCGAGGTAGCGACCGTAGCTGTGCGCGCCGGAAGCCTCGCGCTCGGCCTGGTCGGTGGTCAGCTCATAAGTCTGCTCGCTCATCGGTCGCGGAATCTCCTTGGGGTTGGACGGCGCGTGATCCTAGCTTGGCACGGCCGCACGCTGTCTGGCGCTCGTGTAGACTGGTGATCTACATGGCTGCCGCGGACACCACGACCATCCGGGTTCCGACCAAGACTCGCGATCGCCTCAGGATTCTCGCCGCTCAGCGCGGCGAGTCCGCAAGCGAGGTCGTAACCAAGCTCGTCAGCGCCGCCGACGAAGAGGCGATGCTGGCGGAGATCGAAACCGGCTTCGAGAGGCTCTCGAGCGACCCCAAAGCTCTCGCCGCCTATCGCGCCGAGAGCCGCGAGATCGAGTCGGCATTCGACGCGCCAACACCTGAGTGGTAACCACCCGCCCCCAGCAGGGCGACGTCTACTGGACCGATCCCGATCCGACCCGCGGAGCCGAGCAGGCCAAGGCACGGCCATTCGCGATCGTCTCGGTCGATCAGCTCAACCGCGCCGGCCTCGGCCTATCGCTCGCCGTCCCGCTCACCCGCACCGACTTCAGCAGCCCGCTTCACCTCGAGGTTCCCGCCTCGGAGGGAGGGCTGAGGGAGCGGAGCTTCGCGATGCCCGAGCAGCTACGAGCGATCTCCCACGAGCGGCTCAGTCGCCGCCTCGGCAGCCTTCGCCCGAAGACACTGCAGGAGCTGCTGAAACGCTGCCGCGTACTGCTGCGGTAGATGCCCGGCGCCGCTCAGTGGGCCTTTTTGAGCCGGGCGCGTTCCTCCTGGCGTTCGACCACCTGGGCGATCAGCTTCTTCACGTTGGAGTCGCCGGTGACCTTGATGTGGCCCGTCTCGTAGGCCTTGCGGTAGCTCTTCAGAGTGCCACGCTCGGCCAGCTCGTTGAACTGTGGGCGGTCGATCTCGACCAGAACCCGCTCGTCCTGCGCGAGTTCCTTCTTGATCTTCGGTCCCGGCACCTCGACCCGGTAGAGCTGAATGTCGCCCCTCCCCCTCAGCTCCAACCCGAAGACGAGTTTGAGCTTCTGCAGGGCCGGGACCTCCGCCTGGAACCGCTCGACTGCGGTGCGAATCAGGTCAGCGGTCGAAGCCATCCGACTAGATCTTGTGACGCTGTAGGAGCTTCTTGCCAATCACCATGCGCTGGATCTCGGAGGTCCCCTCGCCGATCAGCAGCAGAGGCGCGTCGCGGTAGAGCCGCTCGATCTCGTACTCCTTCGAGTAGCCGTAGCCGCCGTGGATGCGGAAGGACTCCTCGACGCACTCCTTGCCGGTCTCCGAGGCGAGCAGCTTCGCCATCCCCGCCTCGAGGTCGGAGCGCTCACCGGCGTCCTTCATCCGCGCGGCCTTGAGCGTGAGCAGGCGGGCGGCCTCGACCTTGGTGGCCATGTCGGCGAGCTTGAACTGGATCGCCTGGTGCTCGGCGATCGGCTTGCCGAACGTGC
>JASLIG010000071.1 GCA_030152805.1 Solirubrobacterales bacterium | reverse complement strand
TATGCGTGTTGGTGCGCAAACCGATCTCCTTCGTCGGCCTACGGGGTTAGCTGTCGGGCTGGCGCGAAAGGAGCCTGCGCCCCCACCCAGGTCGGGTGAGTTAGCCCCGAAAACGTGGTTCCCCCGCTCCCGTGGCGCCTCCAGCGCACGGGATTCGGCGTTTCGGTTATTTCGAACGGCGGCAGTGTAGACGATCGGCCGGTCGTCTGCTCATGAAAAACAAACATTTTGTGATTCGCCTGCACTTTGCAGTGATTCGACGCCTGGGCTGGTAGCTTGCGCTCTGCGATGGAACTTGCGGGAACGACGGCACTGCTCACCGGGGCCACCGGCGGTCTCGGCCGCGCCATTGCCGAGGCGCTGGCGGGACGCGGGGCGAAGCTGGCGTTGAGCGGCCGCAAGGCCGAGGCGCTGGAGGCGCTGGCGGCGGAGCTGCCGGGCGACGGTCACCGCGTGCTGCCGGCCGATCTCGGCGAGCTCGGCGCGGCGGAGAAGCTCGCCGCCGAGGCGGGCGACGTCGACGTTCTCATCGCCAACGCGGGCCTGCCCGGCAGTGGCCGGCTGCAGGAACTGACGGCGGAGCAGCTGACCCGCACGCTGCGCGTAAACCTCGAGGCTCCGATGCTGCTTGCCCAGGCGATGGAGTCCCCGATGCTGGAGCGGGGTTCGGGTCACATGGTCTTCATCTCCTCGCTCTCGGGCAAGTCGGCGACGCCGCTTTCCTCGATCTACAACGCCACCAAGTTCGGCCTGCGCGGTTTCGCCCTCGGCCTCCGCGCCGACCTCGACCCCCGCGGCATCGGCGTCTCGATCGTCTCTCCCGGCACGATCCGCGAAGCCGGCATGTACGCCGACTCCGGCGCCAAACCGATCCCCGGCCTCGGCACGGGGTCACCGCAGCAGGTTGCCGATGCGGTCGTGAAGGCAATCGAGCGGAACAAGGTCGAGATCACCGTGGCCCCCATGCGCCAGCGCGTCCTGGCCCACTTCGCCCTCGCGAGCCCCGGGATCTCGGTCAAGGTCGCCAGCGGCGAGTCGGGCCAAAAAGCCGCCGCCGCGGTGGCCGAAGGCCAGCTCGACAAGCGCTAGACCTCCCTAGGATGGAGGTGTGAGCAGCAGCGACTCCTTCGGCGCCCGCGGGACCCTCGACGTCAGCGGTCGCTCTTACGAGATCTATCGCCTCGACGCGCTCGCCGAGCGCTTCGGTGTCTCCCGTCTGCCCTACTCGATCAAGGTGCTGCTGGAGAACGTGCTGCGGCTCGAGGACGGGGTCAGCGTCACGTCCGACGCGGTCGAGGCGATCGCCGGCTGGGAGGCCGGCGCCGAGCCCAGCGTCGAGATCCCCTTCCAGCCCGCCCGCGTCTTGATGCAGGACTTCACCGGCGTGCCCGCCGTGGTCGACCTGGCGGCGATGCGCGACGCGATGGCGGAGATCGGCGGCGACCCGGAGGCGATCAACCCGCTCGTCGACGTCGACCTCGTGATCGACCACTCGGTCCAGGTCGACGCCTTCGGCAACGCCCGAGCCTTCGCCGTCAACGCCGAGCGCGAGTTCGAGCGCAACCGCGAGCGCTACTCCTTCCTCAAGTGGGGCCGCGAGGCCTTCGACAACTTCAGCGTCGTGCCGCCGGCGACCGGCATCTGCCACCAGGTCAACCTCGAGTACATCTCCCAGGTCGTCTACAGCCGCGAGCGCGACGGTGTCCTGCAGGCCTACCCCGACACCCTCGTCGGCACCGACTCGCACACGACGATGGTCAACGGCCTCGGCGTGCTCGGCTGGGGCGTGGGCGGGATCGAGGCCGAGGCGGCGATGCTGGGTCAGCCGATCTCGATGCTGCTGCCGCAGGTGGTCGGCTTCAAGCTCGGCGGCGAGCTGCCCGAGGGGGCCACCGCGACCGACCTGGTCCTGACCGTGACCGAGATGCTGCGCGAGCGCGGCGTCGTCTCCAAGTTCGTCGAGTTCTTCGGTCCCGGCCTGGCGACGCTGGGCCTGGCCGACCGGGCGACGATCGGCAACATGTCGCCGGAGTTCGGCTCGACCTGCGCGATCTTCCCGGTCGACGCCGAGACGCTGCGCTACCTCGACCTGACCGGCCGCCCGATCGAGACGCTCGAGCTGGTCGACGCCTACGCCCGCGAGCAGGGGATGTTTGCCGAGCCCGGGGCGCCCGATCCGTTCTTTTCCGACCTGCTCGAGCTCGACCTCGGCGAGGTCGTGCCCAGCATCGCCGGCCCGAAGCGACCGCAGGACCGGGTGCCGCTCGCGGAGGCGAAGGAGGCCTTTCTCGAGGCGATGGAGGAGTTCGATCCCGAGGCGGGGGAGCAGCTCGGCAACGGCATCGACGAGGCGGGCGAAGAGTCCTTCCCGGCCTCCGATCCCCCGGCCGAGGACCACGACGACGAGCGCGGCAGGCCGCGGCGGGCGGTTCGCGACGAGGGCGCCGTCGCGCTGGCGGCGCACCGCAGCGAGGACGCGATCGAGGTGACGCTCGAGGACGGCACGACGGTCGAGCTCGATCACGGTCGCGTCGTGATCGCCGCGATCACCAGTTGCACCAACACCTCCAACCCGAGCGTGATGGTCGGCGCCGGTCTGCTCGCCCGCAACGCGATCGAACGCGGCCTCGCCCGCAAGCCCTGGGTGAAGACCTCGCTGGCGCCGGGCTCCACCGTGGTCACCGACTACCTGGAGAAGGCGGGCCTTACCGAGTACCTCGACGCGCTGCAGTTCAACCTGGTCGGCTACGGTTGCACTACCTGCATCGGCAACTCCGGGCCGCTGCCGCCGGAGATCTCCGCCGCGGTCGAGGAGAAGGACCTGGCCGTCTGCGCCGTGCTCTCCGGCAATCGTAACTTCGAGGGGCGGATCAACCAGGACGTCAAGGCCAACTACCTGGCCAGCCCGCCGCTGGTGGTCGCCTACGCGCTGGCCGGGCGCATGGACCTCGACCTGACCAGTGAGCCGCTGGGCGAGGGCTCCGACGGCGAGCCCGTCTACCTGCGGGACATCTGGCCTGACGCGGCCGAGATCAAGGAGCTGGTCGGCCGCTCGATCGCCTCGGAGATGTTTACCCGCAACTATGGCGAGGTGATGACCGGCGACGAGAACTGGCGTGCCGTCGAGGTACCCGAGGGCGATCGCTACGACTGGCCCGACTCGACCTACGTGCGCCGTCCCTCCTTCTTCGAGGGCATGCCCGCCGAGGCCCCGGGGGTCGAGCCGATCGAGGGGGCGCGGGTGCTGGCCCTGCTCGGCGACTCGATCACCACCGACCACATCTCCCCCGCCGGAGCGATCAAGAGGGACAGCCCCGCCGGAGCCTGGCTGATCGAAGGGGGCGTCGAGCCGCGCGACTTCAACTCATACGGCTCGCGCCGCGGCAACCACGAGGTGATGATCCGCGGCACCTTCGCCAACATCCGCCTGCGCAACCAGCTCGCCGAGCGCACCGGCGGCTTCACCCGCCACTTCCCCGAGGGCGGCGAAACGACGATCTACGAGGCGGCGATGGCCTACGCGGAGGAGGGCGTGCCGCTGGTCGTGCTCGCCGGCGTGGAGTACGGCTCGGGCTCCTCGCGCGACTGGGCCGCCAAGGGCACCAAGCTGCTCGGCGTGCGCGCCGTGATCGCCGAGAGCTTCGAGCGCATCCACCGCTCCAACCTGATCGGCATGGGCGTGCTGCCGCTGCAGTTCCCGGCCGGCGAGTCGGTCGAGTCGCTCGGCCTCGGCGGCGAGGAGATCTTCGACTTCGGCGACCTTCAGAACGGCGAGGCGAAGGCGGTTGCGGTGACCGCTCGGCGCGATGGCGCCGACCCGGTCGAGTTCGTGGCCACGGTGCGCCTCGACACCCCGAACGAGGTCGCCTACTTCCAAAATGGCGGAATTCTCCAGACCGTTCTGCGGAACCTGAGGTAAGAACTGGCAAGGCGGCGCAGCGGGGCCGCGGGAGGCAGGGGGGTCCGCGCGACCCTCACTGCACCTGCGCGTCGGTAGCCAGGGAGGGATGCCGACGCGGCCGTTCCCCTAAACGGGACTGCTCAGAGGAACAGTCAAGGTCTAGCTATACCGCGTCCGCCCCCTCAGGTCAAGGCTTCCTGAGCGGGTCTACGGTGAATCCGCGACTCTTTGCGGTGAATCCGCAACGCCCCAGCCGCGCCGCTCGATCAGCTCGATCCCGATCACGCTGCCGACCGGGCCTACCGGCGTCAGCGTCGCCGCCAGCAGCGTGTAGGGGGCCTGCCGCTTGCCGCAGGTGACCCAGATCAGGATGCACAGCGCCACGAACCCGAGGCCGTGCGCCCAACCGAACACCATCGTCTCGGTGTCGAACCCCGGCGCCAGCCAGAAGAGGATCAGCAGGGCGAAGATCCCCAGCTCGATCCAGGAGACCCACTTGACCCAGGTGAACATCGGCCCGGGCGTTGGCTTGGGAAGCGCGCTCACGGAAGCCACGATAGCCAGCCGGGGGAGCCCGCGAATAGCCCGCGCTCGACATCCGCGAGGTCTGATCGAATGAAGAGTCGATGGCCGTAGCCTTCCCCAAGGGAGCAGGAACGTTTCGGGACGCGAGGGCCGAGCCGGTCCATCGCTGGTTCCCCTGGATCGAGGGCTTCTCCGACGAGCTCCCGCGCAGCGTGATCGAGCGAGACGGGCCCAGCTCGATCTACGACCCCTTCTTGGGCTCCGGCACGACCGCCGTGGTCGCCCTGGCCGCGGGGGTGGACGCCGCGGGTGCCGAGGTCAACCCCTTCCTGCGCTTCGTCACCCGGGTGAAGACGGTCGTCGCCGCCCGCCTCGGCCAGGTGCCGGCCGGGGAGCTGGAGGCCAGGATCGCCCGGCTCGTCGACGTGGCGGAATCCTCGCGCCCGAAGGCACGCCAGCTCAACGGGCTGTTCGCGGACGCCGACTACTTCGAGCAGGTGGCGCTGGCAGACATCACCCGCATCAAGGCCGCGATCGAGGCCGAGGCGGAGTCGCCCCTGGACGGGGACCTCGCCCGCCTTGCCCTGGCCAGGGTGCTGGTCGACTCGTCGAACATGATCAGGCGGACGGACCTGCGCCGGCGCAGGGCGAACGAGACGAACGGTCAGGGCAAGACGGTCATGCCTCGGTTCCGGGCCACGCTGGAGCTCATGGTCGAGGACATCGGCGCACAGGAGGCGGGTACCGGACGGATGGGGACGGTCGGCGTCGATGCCCGGCTCGATCCCGCGATCGGCGATCCGATTCACGACCTATGTGTGACTTCTCCTCCTTATTTGAACGGGACCAACTACGTTCGCAACACCAAGCTCGAGATGTGGGTCCTCGACCTGATTTCGAGCCCGGACGACATGAGGAGCCTGCGCAGCCGGGCCGTCACCGCGGGGATCAACAACGTTCGCCTCGGCGCCGGCGGCGCTCCCCTGCCGATCCGGCGACTCGGCCGGGTGCTCGCGGAGCTCGGGGAGTCCGCCTACGACGCTCGGATCCCCTCGATGGTCGCCGCGTACTTCTCCGACATGTCGGCCGTGCTCGGCGCGACGAGCATGCGGCTGCGCCCGGGCGGGCTGGTCTACCTCGACATCGGCGACTCGAAGTTCGCCGGCGTGCACGTGCCGACCGACGAGATCCTCACCGACGTCGCCCGGGAAAGGGGCCTGGACTTGGTCGACTCGGTCAAGCTCCGCGATCGCCGCTCGCGCGACGGAACGCCGCTGGTGCAGCGCCTGCTGGTCTTTCGAACGCCGCGGCCCCGCAGCCGCGCCCGCAGCGGCGATTCGGCGGCTCGGCGCCTGGACCGGCTGGTCCACCGCCGGCCGTTCGGCCAGCGCCCGTACGCGGCCAGGAACTGGGGCCATCCCTGGCACTCGATGTGCTCCTACCAGGCGAAGCTGAAGCCGAGCATCGCGCACTTCCTCGTGCGGGAATTCTCGCTGCCGGGAGATACGGTCCTCGACCCGTTTTCGGGGGCCGGCACGATCCCGCTCGAGGCGTGCCTGCAGGGCCGCCTCGGCTGGGGCAACGACATCAACCCGCTCGCCAACCGGTTGACCGCGGCCAAGACCGTGCGACCGAGGGACGCGACGGTCCACCGCCGGCTCGGGGAGCTGCTCGAGTGGGTCGATTCGCGGGCAGCCGGGGCGGACACCCGAGCCGTCTCCCGCTGGGGAATGAACGGCGCGCTGGGCGAATACTTCAACCGCCGCACCCTGGCCGAGATCGTCGCGGCACGCTCGTGGTTCCTGGAGACGAAGGTCGATGCCAGCGTCAGCCTCCTCTGGGCCGCGGCCGCTCACGTCCTCCACGGCAACAGGCCGTACGCCCTCAGCCGCAGGTCCCACCCGATCACCCCCTTCGCCCCGACCGGGCCCTCCGAGTACCGGCCGCTGCGGCCGCGCCTCACCGACAAGGTCGAGCGCCTGCTCGACGCGGATCTCGGCGAGGACTGGACCGCCGGCCGGTCCACGAATCGCGATGTGATCTCGCTGGGCCGGCCCGACGGCGTCGCCGACGTGGTCATCACCTCCCCGCCCTTCTTCGGTTCGACCCGGTTCCACGTGACCAACTGGATGCGTCTCTGGTTCTGCGGCTGGCAGCCCGAGCGGTTCGATCGCGAACGGGAGCGCTTCATCGAGTACCAGCAGTCCCGCGACTTCACGATCTACGAACGGGTGCTCGCCTCGGTGCACGACACCCTCCGCCCCGATGGCCTGGCGATATGGCACCTGGGGAAAAGCTCGAAGTTCGACATGGCCAGCGAGCTGGCCAGGCTCGGCGACCCCTGGTTCAGCTGCGAGGGGTGCTTCGAAGAGGACGTGACCTCCTGCCAGACGCACGGCATCTCCTCGCAGGGTGTGACCCGGGCCCACCAGTTCCTCCTCCTGCGCGCGCGTTAGCCGATCGATCTCACGTTCCCCGGCTCCTGGGCGGTCGCCAGCACGGTTCGACTATGCGGGCGGCCTCAGGGTTCACAAGCTTGCGAGAAGACTCCGAGGCCGGGGCAAGGTGCTTCGAGATGCGACCTCGAAGCTCGGGTGGCTTTGAGGGATGGCGGGTGCGCCTCTGCGGGAATGTCGCCGCAGGCGGCCGCTGCACTCGTGCTTCTGGGCGCGGCGCAGCCGCGCTCTCAAATTGTCGCTGAGCGCCCGTAGGGCGCGTGCGACATCAATTCCCGCAGAGGCGCACCCGCCATCCCACCCAATCCCGCCTGGTATTGACGGGTTGGGCGTAGAAATCGAATCATCTAGAGCTCGAGTTCGATCGCCCGCAGCGACTCCGGCCGGGCGTCGCGGAAGACGTCCTCTCCGGTGGCCTCGAGGATGCGGTTGCGCAGGCCCTTCAGCTTCTCCGGGTAGGGGACCCACCGCTGGATGATTTCGTCGGCCTCGTCATGCAGCCGTTCGATCGCGAGCGGATTGAAGGTGGGCTCGCCGTTCAGCTCCTTGAAGGGGATGCCGGTCAGCGCCGAGAGCCGCTGGAGCTTGGCGCGGTCGAGGTAGAACGCCGACGGCCAGTGACCGCTCTTCCGCCCGTTGCACTCCCCGCAGAGGATGGTGGGGCCACGGTTGAGCGGCCACAGCCACAGCACCGGCAGGGTGTGGTCGAGGTGATAGCCGCTGGTCCCGCCCTCCTCGTCCTTCAGCGACCGCCCGCAGTTGAAGCAGCTGTGGTCGAATTCGTCGAGGAGCTTCGCTACTGACGTGACGGCCGTCTCGCCGCTCAGGGTCGAGAGGAGCCGCCGGTTCTCCGCGGCTTCGTGGTGCTGCTCCGCGATCCGCGATTCGTTCTTGAAGGCGTTGTAGAGCTTCTTGCACATGCGGCACTCGCCCTGGCGTTTCGAGTTGGGCCGGGGGGTGTGCACGTCGAAGTTGTCGAGCGGTTGCATCGTGTAGCAGTTGAGGCAGTACTTGACCCGTTCCGCGCGGCCGACGTACACCTCGTGCGCTGGCTTGAAGGGCCCCTCGTTGATCACGTCCCCGGTGTGGAGGTCCATCAGCCTGTAGTCGAAGGGGTGCAGATAGCCGCCGGGGGAGTGGACGTATGCGCAGGCCGGGCACTCGATGCTGAATTCGCCCGTGCACTCCTTCTCGGGGACCACGAGGGTCTGGGTGCACTCCGGGTTCATGCATTCGAAGCGCCGGTAGACGACATCGCCCTTGCGCTTCACCCGGGCGGGGCGATCCTGACCGTGCTTTTCGACCTTGGTGTAGGGCTTCCGACGCGCCATCGCGTGTGCGGCCTGGGCGTACTACGCCCCGGGGGAGAGAGCGGTGAGTACGATGCGTTCCTGCTCTCTCGCGTGCGCCCCGGAGTAGCCCTCGCCGGTGCTGGCGCGGGTCGGGCGGCCGATGTAGCCGAGCTCGACGCCCTCGGGCAGGATGTCGGGGAGGCGGCGGGACATCACCTTCCAGGCGCCCATGTTGCGCGGCTCCTCCTGGACCCAGACGATCTCCTTCAAGTTCGGGTAGCTCGCGATCAGCTCGCTGAGCTGCTCTCTGGCGAAGGGGTAGAGCAGCTCGACACGGGCGATGGCCACGTTCTCGGCCTTCTCCCGCCGTTCGCTCGCGTCGAGGTCCAGATAGACCTTGCCGGTGCAGAGCACCAGGCGCTCGACCTTCTCGCGCCGCTCGGTCGCCTCCGGGTCGTCGAGGATGAAGTGGAAGTGACCGTCGGTCAGCTGCTCCGGCGTCGCCGTGGCGCGGTCGAGGCGCAGCAGCCCCTTGGGGGTGAAGACGACCAGCGGCCGCGGCTTGCGGATCAGGGCCTGGCGGCGCAGCAGGTGGAAGTACTGCGCCGCGGTGGTGGGATAAGCGATGCGGATGTTGCCCTCCGCGCCGAGGGCGAGGAAGCGCTCGATGCGGGCGCTGGAGTGCTCCGGGCCGGAGCCCTCGTAGCCGTGGGGCAGCAGCAGGGTGAGCCGGCTGGTCTGGCCCCACTTGGCCTCACCGGAGACGATGAAGCTGTCGATGATCACCTGGCCGGCGTTGGCGAAGTCGCCGTACTGCGCCTCCCAGAGGATCAGCGCGTTCGGCGTCGCCGCCGAGTAGCCGTACTCGAAGCCGAGGCAGGCGATCTCCGAGAGCGGGCTGTTGTAGAGCTCGAAGGGGGCGCTGGCCTCGCTCAGGTTCTGCATCGGGCAGTACTCGAGGCCGGTGTTCTCGTCGTGGAGGACGAGGTGGCGGTGGGAGAAGGTGCCGCGCTCGGTGTCCTGGCCGGTGAGGCGGATGTGGACCCCCTCGGTCAGCAGCGAGGCGAAGGCGAGCGCCTCGGCGTGGCCGAATTCGATGCCGCCGTTCTCCAGCGTCTCGAGCCGCTTGGTAAGCGGTTTGCGCAGCTTGCGGTGGATCGTGAAGCTCTCCGGCACCTCGATCAGCGCCTGGTTCAGCTCGCGCAGCTTCTCGGCCGGGACCGCGGTCTGCACCGGTGGGCTGGCGCTGCGGTCGAGCTCGCCGGTGGCGCTGGTGGTCACGGTCGGGTCCTCGTATTCGCCCAGCTCCATCTTGTGGCGCAGCTCTTTCAGCGCCGCCGACATCTCGTCGTGGCGCTGTTTCGCCACCGCGTCGATCTCCTCGCGGCTGAGCACGCCCTCCTCGACCAGCTGCTCGGCGTAGATCTCCGAGACCGGCGGGTGGGCCTTGATCTTGGCGGCGATCTGCGGCTGCGTGTAGGCGGGCTCGTCGGTCTCGTTGTGGCCGTAGCGCCGGTAGCCGATCACGTCGATGACGATGTCGCGGCCCCAGCGCTCGCGGTAGGCCATCGCCAGGCGCACGGCGGCCGAGCAGGCTTCGACGTCGTCGGCGTTGACGTGGACGATCGGGATGTTGAAGCCCTTCGCCATATCGGCCGCGTAGGGGGTGGAGCGGGCGTCCTCGGGGTCGGTAGTGAAGCCCACCTGGTTGTTCTGGATGACGTGGACCGTGCCGCCGGTGGTGTAGCCCCGCAGCGCCTGCAGGTTGAGCGTCTCGGCGACGACTCCCTGGCCGGGGAAGGCGGCGTCGCCGTGCAGCAGCACCGGCACCGCGAACTTTGGCCTGTGCTCGATCGTGGCGCCCTCGAAGTCGGACTGGATGAAGCGCGTGGCGCCCTCGACGACCGGGTTGACGAACTCGAGGTGGCTCGGGTTGGGGTAGAGGCGGACGGCGATCTTCTCGCCCTCGTGAGTCTCGTAGACCCCCTGGTGGCCGTAGTGGTACTTGACGTCGCCGGTGCCGCCGTGGGGGATCCCGGCCACGGCCTTGACCTGGTCGATCTGCTTGGAGCCCTCGAACTCGGCCAGGATCGACTCGACCGAGCGGCCGAGGTTGTGGGCGAGGACGGCGAGGCGGCCGCGATGGGCCATGCCGAAGACGACCTCCTCGGCGCCGCTGCGGTGGGCGAGGGTGACCAGCTCGTCGAGCATCGGCACGACCGCGTCGAGGCCCTCGATCGTGAAGATCTTCTGGCCCAGGTAGGCCTTCTCGATGAAGCGCTCGAACTGGAAGACGTCGATCAGCCGCATCAAGAGGCGCCGTTTCTCCT
>JASLIG010000136.1 GCA_030152805.1 Solirubrobacterales bacterium | reverse complement strand
GTGAGTTTGAATTCGTTGTTGCCTCCGGTTGACCGGTGGGGCGGTTCCGCGGTGAACAGCGGCGCGAGCGACAGCGGGTTGGCGCTCGGCTGGGTGTAGAGGTCTTCGAAGCCTTCGGGGGCTTCGGGGCTGAGCGCCGGGAGCTTCTGGGCGATCACGCCGGTGGTGAGCTCGGTGTCGAAGGCTTTGTAGGTCGCTCCGATTTGCTGCAAGGCCGGGGAGAGGGTGGTGGTCTGCCAGCCCGCGTTAGCGTCGCGGCGGGCGATGTACTCGTTTTCGCGCAGCGCGCCGCCTTCGGAAAAGGGCAGGCCCTCATAGACGATCGCCTCGCCGTCGGGGCTGCTCTGCATCGGGAAGCGAGAAAGGCCGACACCCGGCTTGCAGGTGCCGCAGCTGGAGATCCCCGAGTCAGCTGGCAGCACCTGGCCGCCTCCCTTGATCGCGGGGGAGACCAGCTCATAGACCCGGCCGTCTGGCAGGCCCGGTGCTTCGTCGGGGAAGGTGCGGAAGGTCTGCTCGGCGCCCACGGTTTCGCAGACTTTTTCGGGCAGCGCAACAGAGCAGTGGCTGGTTGCCACCACCCGGTAGCGGTAGGCGGTGTCGGGTTCGAGGCCGACCAGCGGGGCGATGACGCTGAGCGCTTTCGGCCCTTCGCCGGCGAGGCCGCCGCCGGGCGGCGCTTCTTTTGCCCCGGCGAAGCGATTGGCGGGTTCGTTGGCTTCGTATTCGGCCTGGGTCAGGTACTGGAAGACGTAGTCGGTCGGCGGGCCCTTGGGGTTGATCTGGGCTCCCAGTTCCGCCGTCGTCGCGGTCACGTGGGAGGCCGACTCGGAGAGGACTTCGGGTGGGAATTCCGCCGGCGGGGCGAAGGTGTAGCCCATTGAGGATTCTTCGCCTTTGCCTTCTTCGTTTTTCCCGCCTTCGGCGTTCGCGGAGGCACCGTAGAGCACCCCGGGCGGGCGGCTCGGATCGAACTGGCGCAGGGGGTCGAACGCCAGCGCGTCAAGAGCGAAGCGCGGCGGCGAGAAAGCCGACGTGCCGACTTCTTTGAATTTGCCCGTGCCGTCGCAGGGCGAGAGCTGGTGGATCTTCTTGTCGGTGTCGGTGTAGAAGAAGACTTCGCCGCTCAGCGGGTTGACCGTGATCGCATGGATATGGCCTTTGGGGAATTTGAATTCGCAGAGCAGCGGATCCGCCGGCTGATCGGGATCGAGCTTGACGATTTCCCCGCCTAGGCCCCCCTTCAACGTATAGACGTCGCCAGCGACGTCAGCGACGGGGAGCGATCCGGGATCCGAAACGTCGTGAGCCTGCCCGGCGTAGACGTAGTGTTCGTAGTCGCCGGGGGACTGCGGTTCGAAGGTCATCAGCCGGCTGGAGCCGCCTCCGCCTTCGAGGCTGAAGGTGTCGTTGACGTAGACCTTACCGCCGGGGCCCAGGGCGAGGGCACCGCTTTCGCTACGGTGAATCTGCTCCGGACTCGATTCGAGCGTTTCGCCTCCTTTTGCAAACACGCCGAATTCGGCGATCAGTTCCGAGCCGTCGGCGCTGTAGACGTGGACGGTGTTCATTCCGGGGACGAGACCGTCGGTGAGACCTTCCGTGTCGAGTGCGTAGACATAGCCAGTGCTCTGGTCGACTTCGACGTCGATTGGGCGCCCGGAGATCGACTGCGCTCGGCTTTTGCAGACCGGGTGGGCGGGGTCGCCGTCGGGGCCGCAGCGTTCTTTGAGTTTGGGGTCCTCAGAGAAGGTCCAGTTCTCGCTGAAGCTGCCGTCGGGGTTGAAGCGAGCCACGCGTATGGCGGGGACGCTGCCGTCGAGGCGGCGAGTTGCCGCATAGAGAGTCCCCGCCGGCACCCCGCCCACGCCGGTGTAGTTGACCGCCATGCCGCTGACACCGGCGAGCTGCACCTCTTCGGGCCATTCCGTAAAGCTGTCGGGGTGCAGTTCCCCAGGGTTGCCGGCAAAGGTGCCGACCTGTTCGTAAGCGGCAGAGGCGGGGGATGCTGCGAGGAGCCCGAGGACGAGCAGCGTCGCGGCGGCGATGCCGAGGCGGGCTCGACGGCGGCGGGGCTTTTGTGGCTTGCGCTGTGACGGTGTCATCTGGGCTCCTTGCGATCCGGTGGGGCTGCGGGCGTGGCCACCGCCGGCCAGCCAAGGGCCGGCGGTGGAAAGCGCCGCTATTTCGCGGTCACCGCCCAGGTGCCGGTCAAAACGAACTTGCCCAGCCCGAGTTCGGGCGCGGCTGGGTACGGTTGACCCCAGACGAAGGCGCCCGTGCGGCCGGCGCTCTTCAAGGAGGAGTAGTTCCCGTTGCCGGTGACGCTGTTGACTTTTCCGTCTTCTGCGCCTTCACGCAGCGTGAACACGCAGAGAGTGTCTTTCGGGGCGACTGGCAGGGCGGTCGGGTCGCCGGCTTCAAGTTCGCAGCCCTGTACCGGGCTGGTCGTCGATTCGTCGGTTTCGGCTTTGTTGAGGAGGACTACGTTGGTGGGGGGTGCTTCGAGTGGGATCGGGAAGGAAATCGCTGTCGGCGTAAGGTCTTCAGGAGCCCAGCCGCCAAGGGTCCAGTTACCGGTCTCGGTTTTGCCCGAAGGCAGCGTTGCGGTGAAGCCGGTCTGGCCGCTTGCTCCCGTGGCGCCGGTTGCTCCGGTTTTGCCGGTCGGTCCCGTCGGCCCAGCGGCGCCAGCTGCGCCATTAGAGCCGTTAGCTCCGGCGTCACCCTTGGCGCCAGCCGGACCGGCCGGTCCCGCCGGGCCGGTATCGCCCTTCGGACCCTTGGGACCCCTCGGTCCCTTCTTGGCCTTGGCGGAAGCTGTTGCCTTGCCGGCGTTTGAAGAGTTGGAGGCGGCGTAGGCGCCGCCGAGCATTGCGAAGACGAGGGCAATCACCGAGATGACTCCGGGGATGCCGAAACGCGTGCGTAGCGTCGAGAACATCTAGATCTCTCTCCTTGTCCCG
>JASLIG010000049.1 GCA_030152805.1 Solirubrobacterales bacterium | reverse complement strand
CCTCGTCCCGCTTGGGGAAGAAGAAAAAGACGAGGGCGGCACCGAGCAGCACGGCGACGATTCCCGCCGTGTAGGCGAGCTCGTCCCCCTGTAGGAACGAGGCCTTGGCGGCAGCGATGATCTGTTCGGAGTGGCCGGGGTACTGCGAGGCGAGGTCGGCGGCGCTGGAGAAGGACTTGGTCAGCTCGCCTTCGACGTTTTCGGTGATCCTGGCCGATTCTCCGGAGGAGGCGATCGCGGCGCTGGCGGCGGCCGCGTAGCCGGCCGTTAGCAGGGCGCCGAAGATCGACTGCATGATCGCGCCGCCGAGGTCGCGCTGCAGGTCGGCGGTTCCCGAGGCCATGCCGGCCCGGGTGACCGGAACCGAGCCGGTCAGCGAGTGCGAGGCGGGGGTGCCGGCGAAGCCGACCCCGATCCCGATGAAGGCGTAGCCGAGCCCCACCTTCCAGTAGTCGATGTTGTCTTTCCACAGCAGCAGCATGGTGAGGAAGCCGAGCAGGCAGAAGACGTAGCCGATCAGCAGCGTGAAGCGGGCGCCGCGCGCCTCGACCAGCTTTGCCGAGCGCGGGGCGACGATCACCATCAGCACCGCCGCCGGCAGGATCGCCAGGCCCGAGTCGAGGGTCGAGTAGTCGAGCACGTTCTGGAGGAACTGCTGGCCGATGAACATCGCCCCCATCAGCGAGCCGAAGACGATGATCCCGGCGCAGGCCGCGACCCAGAAGATCCGCCGCTTCGCCACCTCGAGCTCATACAGCGGCGAGGGCGCACGGCGCTGGCGCAGGACGAAGGCGGCGGTCGCGGCGAGCGCGACGATGCCGAGACCGATCGCCAGCGCGCCCTTGCCGGGGACCGGCGCCAGGTTGATCCCCAGCACGAGGGCGGCGACGAGCAGGATCGAGAGGATGCCGCCGAGGTTGTCGACCGGCTCCGTGGTCTCGTTGACGTGGGCGGGCACGTAGCGCCAGGCGAGATAGAGCGCCAGCACGGCGAGCGGCAGGGTGACGAGGAAGACCGAGCCCCAGTCGAACTGCTCGAGCAGGGCGCCGGAGATCAGCGGGCCCAGCGAGGCGATCGCGCCGCCGATTGCCGACCAGAGGGCGATCGCGCGGGTGCGGGACGCGCCGGACCAGAGCGCGGTGATCAGCGCCAGCGTGGTCGGAAAGGCCATGCCGGCGGCGATGCCGCCGACGACGCGAGCGACGAAAAGAACGCCAATAGAGGGGGCCAGCCCCGCCAGCAGTGAGGCCGGGATGGAGAGGCTCATGCCGAGCAGCAGCATCATCTTGCGCCCGTAGCGGTCGCCGAGCGCGCCGAGGTAGAGCACCGAGGTCGCCAGTCCCAGCGAGTAGCCGACCGCGACCAGGTTGAGCGAGGTCTGCCCGGCGTTGAAGGCCTTGCCGATGTCCGGCAGGGCGACGTTGGCGACGGCGAGGTTGAGGTTGGCGACCGCCGCGACCAGGATCAGCGCCACGAGGACGATGCTGGCGCGCTTGGGGCTACTCGACTCCATCTGTCGAGGCAACCTACCCGAGGACGACGGTCGCCTGGGAGATAGTGTGCGGCGCCGATGGCGGACGAGCGCAAACGTCCCGAGGCGCCGCGCGCCGAGAAGGTCCTGCCGGGAATCTGGCGGCTGCGCCTGGCGCTTCCCTGGCCGGGGGTCCCGCACGGCAACGTCTGGGCGGTTGCCGCCGACGGCGGCATCGTCCTCTTCGACACCGGCATCGGCGGCAAGGGGCGGATGCGCCAGTTCGACCTCGCCCTCGCTCAGGCCGGCTTCGGCCTAGAGGACGTGAAGCTGCTCGTCTGCACCCATTCGCACACCGATCACTACGGTCTGGCGGCGCCGATCGTCGAGGGCGCTGACTGCGAGCTCTGGATGCACCCGGCCTGGGAACACGTGCGGCTGCTCGCCGACGACCCGGCGGCGGCGCTGGAGCAGCGGCTCGAGGTGGCGCGCCAGAGCGGCGTGCCGCTGGCCGGGCTCGAACGCTACCGCGAGGCCCGCAAAGACGACGACGACAATGGCATCGACGCGATCGTCGAGCCCGACCGCGATCTCGTGCCCGGGGTCGAGGTGGAGACGGACCTCGGCACCTGGCATGTCCATGAGACCCCGGGCCACGCCCCCTCGCACGTCGTCCTGCACCAGCCCGAGCGGCGGCTGATGATCTCCGGCGATCACCTGCTCGGTCGCACCGTGCTCTTCTTCGACCACGGTCACAGCCCCGACCCGGTCGGCGAGTTCCTGGGCAGCCTCGACGAGGTCGAGCCGCTGGCGGTCGATCTCTGCCTGCCGGGGCACGGGCGACCCTTCCGCGATCCGGGGGCGAAGATCGCCGAGGCACGGCGCCAGGTCGACGAACTGCTGGCGAAGACCCGCGATGCCCTTGCCGAGGGCGAGCGCACCGGCTTTGAGATCGTCGCCGAGATCGTCGGGGCCGAGAACGTCAACACCCCGGTCAGCGCCTGGGTCCTGCAGATCGTCCTCTCCTGCCTCGACCACATGGCGATCCTGGGGGAAGTCGCGGTGGCGGAGGGAAGCGATCCGAAGCGGTGGAAATTGGCGTGAGGAGTGTCGGGCGCCCGACACTCCCGCTAGCCTTCCGCAGCGTGGCTAGCTTCACTCTGACGCGAGAGATAGACGCTCCGGCCGAGACCGTGTTCACGGTGCTTACCGATCACGCTGGGTATTCCAAGCTGACGCCGTTGCGGAAGTCGGAGCTCGAGCGGGAGGGGAATCCCGATCCGAACGGGATGGGGGCGATCCGCAAGCTCACCGTCGTCGGCCCGCCGATGCGCGAGGAAGTGATCGCGTTCGAGGCGCCCAAACGCTTCTCCTACACGGTGCTCTCGGGGCTGCCCGTGCGTGACCACGTGGGGACGGTCGAGCTGAGCGAGGAGGGCGGCAAAACCAGGATGGTCTACGCGGTGCGGACGCAGCCGACCCTGCCGGTGGTCGGCTTCGCCGTTGTCGCCGCGGTCAAGCAGGCGATCAAGGGCCTGATCGGCGGGGTCGCCAAAGAGTCCGAGCGGCGTGCCGCCGCCGGGGGTTGAGCGGCGCCGCGAAAACACTCCTCGCCGGTCTGTGGGCGCAGGCGGAGCACTTCTGGAAGGAGCGGCGGCACCTGGCAATCGGCTTGGTAGTGGCCAGCCTGATCGCGGTTGCCGGTGCTGGCCTGCTCGCCTACGAGCTGCTCAAGCGGCCCGCTGACGTCCACAACCCAAACGCGACCTTCGTCCCCCAGAAGCCGCCGAAGCCGCAGGCGAAGACGGTCAACTGGCCCATCTTCGGCCTCAACCCGGCGCGCACCCGCTACCTCCCGGCGAAGGGAATCAAGCCGCCCTTCCGCAAGCTCTGGCGCTTCACCGAGCGGCCGCTGCTCGAGTTCCCGCCGATCTACGTCGGCGGCAAGCTCTACCTCGTCAACAACAACGGCACCGCCTACGCTCTCGATGCCGACACCGGCAAGGTGCTCTGGGAACGCAGCATCGGCCGCCTCAACGCCTCCTCGCCCGCCTACTCCAAGCACCGCCTCTACATCGTCAATCTCGTCCCCGGCCACATCGTCAAGCTCGACGCCAAGACCGGCAAGACCATCTGGAGGCGCTCGCTGCCGGGGCGGGCCGAGTCCTCGCCGCTGGTGATCGGTCGCACCGTCTACTTCGGCTGCGAGGACGGCAACCTCTACGCGCTGAGCACGATCAGCGGCAACGTTCGCTGGGCGACGCCGCTCGGCGGACCGGTCAAGTCGGCGCCCGCCTATTACGGGGGCAGGCTCTACGTCGGCGACTACGGCGGCTACATGAACGCGGTCGACGCCAAGAGCGGCAAGCTGATCTGGCAGAGCGGCTCGCTTGGGCAGGGGTTCGGCACCTCGGGCCAGTTCTACTCGACCCCGGCGGTCGCCTTCGGCCGCGTCTACGCCGGCAACAACGACGACCGCGTCTACAGTTTCGACCTCACCGACGGCACCCTCGCCTGGAGCTACTCGACCGGTGGCTACGCCTACTCGGGGCCGACCGTCTCCAACACCCGGCACAGCCCCCCGACCGTCTACATCGGCTCCTTCGACGGCAACGTCTACGCCCTCGACGCCAAGGACGGCAGCCTGCGCTGGAGCCGCTCCGCTGGCGGCCAGGTGGTTGGCTCGCTCTCGGCGATCGGCGACATCGTCTACGTCGCCGAGTTCACCAACAACAGCACCAGCGGCTTCATGATGCGCAGCGGCCGGCGCGTCTTTCGCTACGGCCGCGGCACCTACTCGCCGGTGATTTCCGACGGCCGCCGCATCTACCTGACCGGCTACTCGAGCATCACCGCCCTGCAGCCCTACAAGTACAAACGCGCCGTCGCGCCGGCCGTCGTCGCGCCGGTGGCTAAGCCCCGATCCCGCCCGGCGGAGGCGGCGGGGCAAGCGGCGGGTTCGGCGCGAAGGGCGGAAAGACAGGGTGGTGGAGAGCGTCGCTGAGCGATGCCAGGCTGGCCGGGTAGTTCTGGATCCGGTAGGAGCTCGAGGAGCCGAAGTCCTGGTAGTAGATCAGCATCTTGCAGCGCCGGTGACCCCTCACCCAGCCCATCAGGCGGTCCATGTAGGCGGGATCGTCGGCGCCGGTTGAGATGCCGAACTCGGGGATCGCGAAGGGCTTTTTGGCGTAGCGGCGATAGAGGCCGGTGAGCGCCTTCCAGTCCTGGTTGTCGGAGTAGAGATCGCTGCCCACCCAGTCGACGTAGTCGTCGCCGGGGTAGAAGTGTCGCGGCCGGTTCTGGGGCACGGTGGGAGAGCCGGCAGGCAGCGTGCTCCATAGCACCGCGACCGGGGCGCGCGGCAACCCTTTGACCTCACCCTGCAGCGGCGCCAAGCCCGCTTCGCCCAACCGTGCGTCGATCTTCGCCCGCGAGCCACCGCCGTGCAGGAGCACGTAGATGCGGCGCAAGGCGAGCCGGTACCAGCGCGGCTTGTGGGCGGCATCGCGCAGCGACCCGTCGCAGTCGTAGGAGGCGTAGACGTTGAGGCAGCGGTTCGGCTCGCCCAGGGGACGGATGTAGGCGGCCATTTTCTTCGCCCAGAACAGCTTGTTGAGGCGGATCAGGTATTCGTCGCCGTAGCCCTGCGCGATCGCCCGCGGGCTGATCAGCTCGTGTCCGTCGCCGGGGTCGGCGGTGGTGATGTGGAGGACCGGCCGCGCCCGCGCCGCCTGCCAGCGTTCGATCGAGTCGGGGAAGTCCGACGCCCAGGTGCGGAAGCTCTCGATTAGCGCCGGGTGCTTATGCACGGCGGCGCTGAAGTGACCGAAGTCGGCCGAGTCGCCGGTGTCGCTGACCCCGAAGAAGATCTTCTTGCCCCGCGGCAGCAGCGTGCCGGCCCCGGCGTCGGCGGCCGTCGAGAAACAGAGGGCTGCCGCGAGGAGAGCCACCAGGGCGGTTCGCATTCGTGTCACGTGGGTCATCCGAGCCTGATTCGACCGACTGGGCGCACGTCCCTCCCTGCCGGCGAGCGGATATCGGAGGTGTTGTGACACCCCTCGCCGGCGGGGGAGATCGTGTGGAGGTAGAACACCCCCTGCCAGAGTTCAGCTCGGTGTGCGGCTGGCGACGATCTGGAGGACTTCGGATGCGTACTTTGTGACGAAGCTCGGACCGATGCCGCGGATCGCGCCGAGGCTCGTCTCGTCGCTGGGCCGGGCCGTGGCGATCGCTGTCAAGGTTGAGTTGTGCGCGACCGTGTAGGCGGGCTTGCCCGAAGCGGCCTGCAGGCGCCACGCTTTCAGATCTTCGAACAGTGGCGCGTCCGCGTCGGTCAGCTCGGCGGGCGGAGGCGCGGGTGCCTTGGCGCGGGGCACCCGCCGCACGACGATCGTCTCGGGGTCCGGCAGCCAGGATGCGGAATCGCAAACGTCGCAGCAACGGCCGAGCGGCTGCCCGGCCTCGCGGTCGCCGAAGTGGTCGAGCACGCTGCGGCGACGGCAGCGCTCGCCGTAGATGAAGGACTTGATCGTGCGGTAGTCGCGCCAGCCGCGCTCGCGGGCGATCGCTAGCTCGGGGTCGCCGCTGCGCTGTTCGTTGAAGCGGACGAGCCGGCCGAGGTCGGCCTTCATCGCCAGCAGCACTGCCCTCGCCGGCAGCCCATCGCGGCCCGCTCGCCCGGCCTCCTGGTAGTAGGCCTCGAGGCTTGTCGGGATCGCCATGTGCCAGACCGAGCGCACGTCGGCCTTGTCGACGCCCATGCCGAAGGCGTTGGTGGCGACGATGACCTCGGCGTCGCCATCCATGAAGCGCCGCTGGGTGGAGGTCCGGTCCTCGGCCTCCATGCCGGCGTGGTAGGCGAGCGCTCGCAGGCCGGAGTCGCGCAGCACTTGAGCGATCTCGTCGGTGTCGCGGCGGGTGCCGCAGTAGACGATCGCCGGCCGGTTGGCCGGATCGGCGAGCCCGGCCTCGAGCAGCGCCAGCCGGCGCGCCTTCGAGCCCTTGCCTTCCAGCCGCACGACGTCGAAGGAGAGGTTGGGACGGTCGAAGCCGGAGCGGACGCGGAGCGGGTCGCGCAGGCCGAAGCGCGAGACGATCTCCGCCGCGACGGCGGTCGTCGCCGTCGCCGTGCAGGCCATCACCGTCGGTCGCCCCAGTCGCTCGGCGATCTCGGGCAGGCGCAGGTAGTCGGGCCGGAAGTCGTGCCCCCACTCGGAGACGCAGTGGGCCTCGTCGACGGCGAGCAGGTCGATCCGCCGCCGCGCGAGGGCTTCGAGGAAGACGCCGGAGGCGAACCGCTCGGGAGAGCAGTAGACGATCCGAGCGCTTCCGTCCCTGACTTCCTCGAGCGCGGCGCGGGCGTCCGCGGCGCTCATGTTCGAGGAGATCATCGCCACCGGATGTCCGGCGGCGGTCAGCCGCCGCCACTGGTCCTGCATCAGCGCGATCAGCGGGCTGACCACGATCGTCAGCTCCTCCGTCGCCAGGCCCGGCAGCTGGTAGCAGAGGCTCTTGCCGCCGCCGGTCGGCATCACGATCAGCGAGTCGCGCCCCTCCAACGCCGCCTCGACCGCCTCCCGCTGCCCGGGCCGGAACGAAGCGAAGCCCAGCTGGCTCAGCAGTTTCTCCGGGCGACGGGGCGAATCCAGCATCGATCCCAGGCTATGCATGACGGTGGACGCGCGTGCGTGCCAAGCGTGACGACTTTGGATCAAGAAGCTGTTTCGATCCGTGACATCTGGGGACTTGGGAGTCACCGCAAACCAGAGGAGGAGACATGTCAACCGTTGCGATCATCGCCATCGTCGTCGTCGCCCTGATCGTTCTTGCGATTGTGGTCTCGCTTGCTCGCAAGGCCAGTCGCCGCCGCCAGCTCGGTGAGATGCAGGTCGAGGCAACGCACGACGACGCTCGCCAGCACCGCGCCAGCGCGGAGGAGAGGCGTAGGGAGGCAGCGGTCGCGGAGGAGCGCGCCAAGCGCGCCCGCGCCGAGGCCGAGCTCGACGAGGAGCGGGCCAGTCGGCGCGAGCAAGAGGTGGACAGAAGCTGAGCTAGCTGGCTGAACCAGCGACGATCTGGGCCGGTACCTGCGACAGCTGCTCGGCGAGCGCGTCGATTTCCTGCGCCAGCTTGCGAGTGTCGGCCTTGCTCAGCTCGGTGTAGGAGACGAAGCCGGCGCCCTGGCGGTAGGGCCCGAGCGAGGCGTAGACGTCTTCGAAGCTCGCTTCAATTTCCTTCGCCAGCTTCGGGTCTTTCTCGGTGAGCAGCGGCTCGACCGCTTCGAAGGCGACCTCGGCGCCTTCGACATTGGCCTCGAAGTCGACCAGGTCGGTGTGCGAGTAGCGCTCCTCCTCGCCGGTGATCTTCGAGGCCGAGACCTCGCCGAGCAGCTCGTTGGCGCCGTTGGCGATCTGCACCGCCTGCAGGTCGACGGTCTTCACCTTGGCCTGGAGCTCCTTTACGTCCGCTAGGAGCTGCTTGGCGACCGGGGTCATACCGGCTGTCGTGTCTTCGACCCACAGCGCTTTCTCAATCCTGTGAAATCCGCCGAATTCATTCGGCGGAATGTCATTGGCGCGAGCGTCGATGCGGGGGTCGAGATCGCCGAAGGACTCCGCAACCGGCTCGATCCGCTCGTAGCGGATGCGGGCCACTGGGTACAGGGCCTTAGCCGCATCGACTTTGCCGTTTTCGACCGCGGCGGCGAACGGCTTCGTCGCGCTGACCAGCTCAGCGGTGTTTTTCTCCAGGTATTCGCGGTACTGGTCGATCGCCGCCTCGACCTGCGGGCTGTTCTCGGCCTGCAGCTCACCGCTTACCGTCAGCGTCCCTTTCTCCTCGTCCCCACCCGGGCAGTAGAGCGTGTATTCGCCCTGCTCGAGGGTCAGCGAGAAGCTGCCGGAGAGCCCGTCGGAGAGATTCTCGACCTCGCCCAAGATGGTTTCCCCGTCGAGGACCTCGAGCTCGGTCACGCTGGAGGTGCCGGCGTTTTCGACCTCGAAGGTGATCGGGCCGGCCGGGGCCTTCGCCGAGTTCGGCACGCAGCCCGCGTCGGTCAGTTCGAAGGCCATCTTCTTGGCGCCCGCGGGTGCGTCATCGCTGGAGCCGCAGCCGGCGGCGAGCAGGGCCACGAGGGCGATGCCGGCGGCAGCCAGCGAGGGACGGAGGGCGGTTCGGTTCATCGGTTCGGAAGCTCCTTGTCTGTTTCCACGGGACGAGAGTTAGGGCAACCTAACAAAAACCGATAGATCAAGTCGGAATACCGAACCCGGCGGTGCCGAAGCTGGGCGCGGCGTCAGCCGAGCAGCGTTTCGCCGACGTAGCCGCCGTTGCGGGCGCCGGGCGGCACGGCGAAGACGGCGCTGCCGACGTGCTTGATGTACTCGCCCAGCGCATCGGAGGAGCCGAGCCGCCGCTGGATCGCGACGAACTGGCGCCGCGGGTCTCGCTGGAAGCAGATGAAGAAGAGGCCGGCTTCGAGCTCGCCGAGGCTCTCGTCGACGCCGTCGGTGAAGGAGTAGCCGCGGCGCAGAATGCGCTCGCCGCCGTTGGCCGATGCCGAGGCGAGGCGGACGTGAGCGTCCACCGGGATCGTCGGCTTGCCGTCCACCTCGGCCTCGAGGTCGAGCGGTTCGAACTCGTCGCTGCCACCGAGGGGAGCGCCGCGGTACTTGTCGCGGCCGATCGTTTCCTCCTGGTCGGCGAGCGCCGAGCGGTCCCAGATCTCGAGCAGCATGCGGATCCGGCGGGTGACCAGGTAGGTGCCGCCGCGCATCCAGGCCGGCCCCTCGCCGCCGACCCAGACGAAGCGGTCCATCGCCTCCGTGTCCTCGGCCTTGATGTTGGCGCTGCCGTCCTTGAAGCCCATCAGGTTGCGCGGGGTGTCCTGGCTGCGGCTGGTGCTGGCGGTGCGGCCGAAGCCGAGCTGCGACCAGCGCATCACCACCGTGCCACGCCCGATTCGCGCCAGGTTGCGCACTGCGTGGAAGGCCACCTGGGGATCGTCGGAGCAGGCCTGCACGCACAGATCGCCACCGCTTTCACCCTCGTTCAGCTCGTCGGCGGGCAGTGGTGGGATGTCGCGCAGGGCGGCGGGTCGCACGCTGCCCAGTCCGAGCTCGCGGCGGGCGAAGAGGTTCGGCCCGAAGCCGAAGGTGACGGTAAGGCGGGAGGGCAGCAACCCGACCGTCTCGCCGGTGTCGTCGGGCGGCGCCAGCTGCATTTCGTTTACGTCGCCGACCATCTGCCCCGCGGTCATTTCGGCGGCGGCGGCAGACCACTCCCGCAGCAGCTCGCGCAGCGCCGAGCGACTGGTGTCGACCAGATCGAAGGCGGCGAAGTGGAGGCGGTCCTGGGCGGGAGTAGCGATCCCCGCCTGGTGCTCGCCGTAAAAGGGGACGCTGCCGGTGCCGTCTTCCGCCTGCGCCGTCTCGCTGCCGACCAGGTAGCCGCCGACGCCGCCGAGGCCGATACCGGCCGCCCCGACGCCGGCCGCGCCCAGCAGTCGCCGCCGTGTCAGCTCGGTCATTTCGCTTCTCGGGTCGTCAATTAGGCCGGGCTCTCCGCCGGGGCGCCCTGCGCGCGCGCCGGTGCCCGCCGCAGGCGCAGGCGATCGGGCCAGAGGACGTAGAGCGTCATCGGCACCGCGTAGAGGACGTAGACGAGCACCTCGCCCACGGTCGGCGTCGGCTGCAGGCCCAGCATCCCGGTCAGCAGCGAGCCGGAGATCGTCCCCGGCTGGACCAGCCAGGTGAGATCGAGCGCTTGGCCCTGCAGGGTGTTGAACCAACCTGCCTCGTGGGCGGTGTGCAGCGAGGTCGAGAGCAGGCCCGCGGCGACGAAGACGAGGATCAGGCCGGTGAAGCGGAAGAAGCGGTTGAGGTTGAGCCGCACGCCGCCGCGGTAGATCCCGACCCCGATCGCGATCGCGGCGAGCAGCCCGATCACCGCGCCGGCGCCGGCGGCGGTCGTGTCGCTGGCGTCCTGGAAGGCGGCGAGCATGAAGACGGAGGTCTCGAAGCCCTCGCGCAGCACGGCGAGGAAAGCCATCGCCACCAGCGCCATCGCCGAGCCGCGCGCCAGCGCGTGCGCGGCGCTCCCTTCGAGCGCCTTTTTGATCCCCTTCGCGTTGCGGCGCATCCAGACGATCATGTAGGTCACGGCGCCGACCGCGATCAGCCCGATCACGGTCTCCAGCCCCTCCTGCTCGCGCTGGGGCAGCTGTTCGCCGACGACCTCGAGCAGGACCGCGATGCCGAGGCAGAGGGCGACGGCGATGCCGACCCCGATCCACATCTGCTTGATCGCGTCCATGCGACCCTCCTTGACCAGGAAGGCGGCGATGATGCCGACGATCAGCGAGGCCTCGACGCCCTCGCGCAGCGCGATGACAAGGGTTGGGATCATTCCTGCGGGTGGTCCTTCGTCGTCCCCAAGCCAGGGGACCCTAATTAGGTTGCCCTAACGAGATTCAAAAACCTAGCACGCCACTAGGCTTTACGTCGTCGGACGGCAGCCAGGGCTCGTCCCACTGGGCGACGCCGCGGGTCAGTTTCTCGGCCTCTTGTGGCCCCCAGGTGCCGGGCTCGTAGCTGTGCACCGGTCCAGGTTCGTCGAGCAGCGGCTGCACGATTCGCCAGGTCTCTTCGACCGTGTCCTGGCGGGTGAAGAGCTGGTGGCGGCCGACGATCGCGTCGCCGAGCAGTCGCTCGTAGGGCTCCGGCTCCTCGCCGGGGACCTTCTCGAAGAGCACGGCGAGGTCGGCCGGCTCGAAGGCCTCGTCTCCCGCCTGCTTGGCGAAGAGGCGCATACGGGCGCCCGGGGCGGGCTCGATCCGCACCGTCATCCGGTTCGGGTCCGGGCGTTTGCCGGGGCCGACGCCGAGTGGGGGCGGCCGTTTGAAGACGACGCTCACCTCGCTCGACTTGTCCGGCATGCACTTGCCGGCTCGGATGAAGAAGGGGACGCCGTGCCAGCGCCAGTTGTCGACCGCGAGCTCGACCGCGGCGAAGGTCTCGGTCGTCGAGTCCGGCGCGACGTCCTTGACGTCGAGGAAGCCCTCGTACTGACCGCGCACGTAGCGGGCCGGGTCGGCCGTGCGCACGGCCTTGAAGAATTCGAGCTTCTTGTCGCGGACCGAGTCGTAGTGGTTGCCGGTTGGCGGGCCCATGCCGACCAGGGCGAGCACCTGCAGGGCGTGGTTCTGGATCACGTCGCGCATCGCCCCGACCGCGTCGTAGAAGCGGCCGCGGTCCTCGACGCCGAAGTCCTCGGCGATCGTCATCTGCACATGCGAGACGTGCTGGCGGTTCCAAACCGGCTCCAGCACCGAGTTGGCGAAGCGCAGGTAGGTGATGTCCATCACCGGCTCCTTGCCGAGGTAATGGTCGATGCGGAGGATCTGCTCCTCGTCGAGGACTTCGCACAGCTCGGCGTTGAGCGAGCGCGCCGATTCGAGGTCGTGGCCGAAGGGCTTCTCGATGACGACGTGGGCGTTCTCGCTGAGGCCGGCGGCGGCGAGGCCGTGGACGACGGTGGCGAAGAGCGAGGGCGGGATCTCCAGGTAGAAGACGGGCCGCTTCGCCTCTCCGATCGCCGCCGAGACCTTCTCGAAGGTGGCGGCGTCGGCGTAGTCGCCCTGCACGTAGGAGAGCCGCTTGGCGAGGCGGGCGAGGACCTCCTCGTCGGGGTCTTTGACAGTTTTCGTCACCGCTTCGCGGGCGTGCTCGCGAAGCTGCTCGGTCGTCCATTGGTCAATTGCGACGCCTACGATCGGGCACTCGAGCTTGCTCCGCGCCTCGAGCCGGTAGAGCGCTCGGAAGGTCATCTTCTTCGCCAGGTCGCCGCTGATGCCGAAAATCGTCAGCACGTCGGCCGCGGCGTCGCTGTGCTTGGCTCTGGATCGCTCCATCCGCCGCCAGGCTACCCGTTGGCCAGGCAGCCAAGTATCGCGCGGCTCGCGTAGGGTTCAGGCATGGAGCTGGGAATGGTCGGCCTCGGCCGCATGGGCGCCAACATGGCGCGGAGGCTGATGCGTGACGGTCACCGCCTCGTCGTCTACGACGTCAACCCCGACGCGGTCGCCGAGCTGGCCGGAGAGGGGGCGGAGGGGGCCGAGTCGCTGGCCGACCTCGCCGCCAAGCTGAGCGCGCCCCGCTCGGTCTGGGTGATGGTGCCGGCGGGCGAGATCACCGAGAAGACGATTGAGGACGTCGCCGCCGCGCTCGACTCCGGCGATGCGATCGTCGACGGCGGCAACTCCTACTACCGCGACGACATCCGCCGCGGCGCTGCTTTGCGTGAGAAGGGGATCGACTTCGTCGACTGTGGCACCAGCGGCGGCGTCTTCGGCCTAGAGCGCGGCTACTGCCTGATGATCGGCGGGCCTGACGGCGCTGTCGAGCGCCTCGATTCGGTCTTCGCCTCGCTGGCGCCCGGAGTCGAGTCGGCGGAGCGCACGCCCGGTCGCGGCGGCGACCCGACCCCGGCCGAGAACGGCTACCTGCACTGCGGGCCGAACGGCGCGGGCCACTTCGTGAAGATGGTCCACAACGGGATCGAGTACGGCATCATGGCCGCCTACGCCGAGGGCCTCAACATCCTCGAGAACGCCAACGCGGGCAAGGTCCAGCGCGAGGCCGACGCCGAGACGGCGCCGATGGAGCAGCCCGAGTATTACCAGTACGACCTCGACCTTCCCGAGGTGGCCGAGGTCTGGCGCCGCGGCAGCGTGATCGGCTCCTGGCTGCTCGATTTGACCGCGGCCGCGATGCAGGAATCCCCCGATCTCGACGACTTCGCCGGCCGCGTCTCGGACTCCGGCGAGGGTCGCTGGACCTCGATCGCCGCGATCGACGAGGGCGTGCCCGCGCCGGTGCTGACGGCCGCGCTGTATGAGCGCTTCGCTTCGCGCGGGCTCGACGATTTTGCCGACAAGGTGCTCTCGGCGATGCGCAAGCAGTTCGGCGGCCACGACGAGAAGCCGTCTTAGGCGGGCACATGGCGATCGATCTAGAGGTTCTCGCCGACGAAAAGGCGGCGGCACGCCGTGCGGCCGAGTTGATCGCGAGCCTGGGAGCCGCGGCCGTGGGGGAGCGCAACATCTTCTCGCTGGCGATGAGCGGTGGGCGCACCCCCTGGGCGATGCTGGCGATGCTCGGCGAAGAGGAGTCGATGCCCTGGGGGGAGACCGAGCTGTTCCAGGTCGACGAGCGGATCGCCTCGCCCGGCAGCGAGGACCGCAACCTGACCCACATGGTCCTCGGCCTCTCGATGGACCACCAATCCGCCCTGCGGCCGATGCCGGTCACCCAGCGCGGCCTCGGGGCCGCCGCGAGCGAGTACGAGCGCACGCTGCCCGAGCCGCTCGACTGCGTCCACCTCGGCCTCGGTCCCGATGGCCACACGGCGTCGCTGATCCCCGACGACCCAGTGCTCGAGGTCACCGACCGCCGCGTCGCCCTCACCGAGACCGCCTACCAGGGCTACCACCGCATGACCCTCACCTATCCGGCCCTCGCGGAAGCCCGCCAGGTCGTCTGGCTCGTCACCGGTCCGAAGAAGGTGGAGCCGCTGAAGCGGCTGCTCGCGGGCGACACCTCGATCCCCGCCGGTCGGGTCGAGAACGCGAACATGACCGTGATCGCCGACGAGGCCGCGGCGCCGCCGCAGCAATAGCGGCTACTCGATCGAGAGTTTCGCTTTGAGCTCTCGCAGGCGCTGCAGGCGGGAATCGTCGTCGCCGGCCATACGCGTCAGCCAGTCTTCCACTGTCGCTACGTCCAGGTCTTCGGTGGCAACGAGCATCTGCTCGATGTCGATCCAGTCCTTGGGCCGGTCGAACATCGCCTTGCAGATCGCCAGGTGCTCGGGGGCGAGGATCGGGAGCGACTCGTCGGCGAAAGGGACGCGGCGCACTTGCTTGCGCATCTCGTCGTGGATCTCCTCGTTGGCGAAGAAGAGGTCGACCGCGTTGTCGTTCCACCAGAGGCGGCACTGTCCATCGCGTTCCAGGGCGGTGGGATCGAGCTCGCTTGCGTCGACCCCAAGCGCTTCCAGCGCCTCGATCACCTTCTTCCACTTGGACACCGGTACGAAGACGTTGACGTCGATGTCGATCGTGGCGCGCGGCTCGGCGTAGTAAGCGAGGGCGAGTGCCCCACCGATCGCGTGGGGGATCTTTGCGACCCGCAGCCGATCGTGAATCGCGGTGACCTTTCCCGGCAGGGAAGGCTCAGTGCGAGGCTGTTCCGGCTGGGAGCGGGCGGCGTTCACGCCCGCGCCGGGCCGAGTCCGGGGAAGCGCAACGGCTTGTCCCTGCGCCCGCCCGACGGCAGCGCGTCGGCCAGTAGCAGCAGGTCCTCGAGCGTCTTGCCGCGCTCCCGCGGGGAAGCAGCGATCCATTCAGCCGCCGAGCGAGTCGAGTCTGGGCTTGTCGTGGGTCCTTTCCACGCGTCTTCCAAGGCGCTGGAGAGAAGAAGACGCAGCTTGGACTCCGGTTCCCTGCCCTTGGCCAGCTCAGCCAGCAGCTCGCGCGCTGCCCGATCGACGGGGGCCCCCACCACCGGCGCGCCAGCGCGTCTGGCCGAATCGCGCAGCTGCTTGGAGTCGAGCGGCTTTTTCGACCGTCGACGCGCCTCTGCGATCACGTTCTCGTCTAGTTCTCGGAATGTCGCGAGCGTGCGACTTCGCGGTCCCTCAGGGGTGTTGTGGGACTCGCGTATCTCGAACGTGCCCCGTTTTGTCGCAACTACGAAGGCCATAGTGGGTAAATTGTACCACTATTTCCCTTAGCTTAGATGACCCTAGGCCGGGGCGATCGTGACCGTGTGGTTGGCGACGATCCGCCCGTCCGGATCCCACTTGTGCTTGACCTCTCCGAGGCGGCCGCAGACGTCGGCGGGGAGGATCGCGTCGACGTCGCAGGGACGCTCGGTGAAGTTGTAGTAGGAACCCTCGCCGGCCCAGGGCTTCATCGTCTCCTCGATCTCGCGCAGGTGCTGGGGAATCGCCTCGCCCAGCTCGGGTGTCATCGGCATGCCGACGCTGTACATGGCGAAGTCGGCATCGAGGTGGGTGAGGGCACCGCCGTTGGGGTCGGGACGGCCCAGCGCGCCGCCGAGGTGGCGCAGCTCGCTGAGCAGCAGCGGCGAGCCGGAGCCCGGGCCCGCCACCGAGGCGAAGGCGTCGATCGCCTCGTCGGGCAGCTCGCGGATCGTCATGCCCTCGCCGAGGCCGGGGACGGGTTGCTCTGGGTCCATGTGGATGCGGCAGAGGCCCGCGGCGGGCATCTGGGCCCAGGTGTCCATGATCGTCTCGCCCAGCTCGCGCAGCGGCGCCACGATTGCTTCGCCGTCCTCCTTTCCGCCGATGCAGGCGCCGTCGATCGTCAGCAACGGCCGGCCACGGATCGGCTCGGGCACGTCGGGGATCGGCGGCGGCGTGATGAAGCGGACGACCGAGGTGACGTCGTCGGAGAGGCCGGCGGCCCAATCGCGGTAGGTGCGCACCGCCTCGGCGCCGATCTCCGCCGGGAAGACCAGCGCTCCGGCGTAGATCTCGGAGATCGGAACGAGGTTGAGCTGCAGGGCGGTGACGATTCCGTAGCCGCCCCCACCGCCGCGCAGTGCCCAGAAGAGGTCAGGCTCGTTCTCGGCATCGACCGTACGCTGCTCGCCGTCGGCCGTGACCAACTCGATCGCGCGCGCGCGATTGCAGGCAAAACCGTAACGGCGGCCGAGCCAGCTCAAGCCGCCGCCGAGAGTGAAGCCGGTAACGCCGACGTCCGGCGAAGAGCCCGGCATCGAGCTCATCCCGTGGCCCCCCGCGGCCTCGCTCAGCTCGGCGACCAGCACGCCGGCTTCGACCCGGGCCGTTCCCGCCTCGGGGTCGATCTCGATCCCGCGCATCCGCTCCGTCTTGAGCAGGATCGTTCCCTCGAGGGAGGCAGCGAGAGCAAAGGCGCCGTGGCCGGTGCCCTGGCCAGCCACTCGCAGGTCGTTGCCGGCGGCAAAGCGCACCGCCTTGGCGACGTCCTCAGCGTTCTCGACGAAGGCGACGGCCTCGGGTTGCTGGTCGGCGGCGAGGTTCCAGGCGAGGCGGGCCTCGTCCCAGTCCGGATCGCTCGGGGTGGCGATGCGGCCGGCGATCGCCAGCCCGGTGAAGTCACTCATGGGGTCTCCTCGAAGTCAGCTCGGGGTCAAGCGGTCGACGGTGCTCCCGGCCCCCACCAGCACCGCGCTCACCATATCCGGCGGGAAGATGCCGTGGGCGGCAACGCCGGGATCGGCCTCGAGGCGGGCGGCCAGCGCGGCGGGGTCGCCGATCTCTCCTCGGTAGTCGGCGATCAGCCCGTCGTCCGGGCTGCGGGGGACGTCGCGCAGCTCGACCGCCGCACCGAGCCGCCGCAGGGTCGAGGCGATGCCGAAGGCGAAGAGCTCGAGCGGGACGGGGGCGCTCAGGGAGTCGACCGGCTTGCTCGAGTCGGCGATGACGACGAAGCGCTCCGCCGCCGCGGCGACGATCTTCTCGCGCAGGTGGGCGCCGCCGCCGCCCTTGATCAGCCAGCCGTCCGGGGTGACCTGGTCGGTGCCGTCGATCGCGACGTCGAGGCGGCGCAGCTCGCTGAACTCCTCGACGGGGATGCCGAGGGCGCGCGCCTGTTCCTCGGTGGCGACCGAGGTGGCCACACAGCGGATGTCGCTCAGATCGCGGGCGGCGATCGCCGGCAGCAGGTGAGCGACCGTCGATCCGGTGCCGAGCCCGATGGTCATCCCGTCCTCGACCAGCTCCGCCGCGGCCTCGGCGACCAGTCGCTTCTCGGCGTCGACGGACACGACGCAGCACTCTAAATACCGCTTCGGGTGCAACGCAAAAGGCGTCTATTTCGCGGCCTATGCGTTGCACCCAGGCGGGATCTATGCTCGCGGCTGGATGGACGCGCGAATCTGGTTGACGGGCGAAGGTGGCGAGCCGCGTTCGGTGGCGCTCGCGGCCGAGCGCACGGTGGTCGGCCGGGATCCGGAGGCCGACATCCAGATCGACGACGAGGCGGTCTCCTGGAACCACCTCGAGATCGAGAACCGCGGCGGAGTGCTGATGGCGGCCGACCTCGACAGCCGCAACGGCACCTCGCTCAACGGCGAGCCGCTCGACCGCCCGCGCCGCCTTCGCGACGGTGACACGCTGATCGTCGGCGGTCACCGGCTCGAAGTCTCCGATCCGGTCCCGGGACGGGCGGGAGGCACGGTGGCGGCTCCGGGCGGCGCCGTGACGCTGACCGAAGAGGAGCGCGCCACCGCCACGGCCCTGGTCGCGCCCTACCGCAGCGAGGGTGCCTTCGCCGGCCGGCCGGCGACGCGCGCTGAGATCGCCGAAACGCTGCACGTCAGCGAGCGCACCGCGCAGCGGCGACTCGACGCGCTGGCCGTCAAGCTCGAGGTCTCGGGCGAGTCCGGCCGCGACCGCCCTCGCCTGATCGCCGCCCGCGTGATCGAGCTCGGCCTCGACCGCTGACCCACCGCTGGCTCGGAACGGGCCAGACGTGGCTCGGTCGGTGACGCGGGTGGCGTTGGCGCGCCCGGCCGGCGGGCGGAGCATCGGTTGCGTCATAGCAATCGACCCGAAAGGGGAGTCCAATGTTCAACCGTTCGATCAAGTTCATCCTCACCGTCCTCGCCCTTGCCCTGCTGCCCGTCGCGAGCGCCGCCGCCGCCGGTCACTCGGGCGCCGTCGTCTTCTCGCGGGCGATCGTCACCGTCGAAAAAACGAAAAGCGGCGATGTCGAAAAAGCCGAAGGCGGCCTCTACGCGGCTCGCGACGGCCACCTCAATCAGCTCACCGAAGATCCGGCCGACAGCGAACCGGACTTCTCCGCCGACGGGCGCAAGATCGCCTTCGTCCGCGCCGGGGATGTTTGGTCGATGCGCGCCGACGGCACCGGCCAGCACAAGCTGACCTCGGGCGCAGCGCTCGACAGCCGACCGCAGTTCGACCCGAAGGGGCACTACGTCGTCTTCGAGCGCCGTGCCGCTGAAGGCAGCCCGCGCGATCTCTACCGCGTCAACCTCGGCGGCAGCGCCCACGTGCTCGCCGGTGGGGCCGCGGACGAGCACGAAGCATCCTTCTCGCCTGACGGCAGGGCGATCGTCTTCGTGCGCAGCGTTGCCGAGTCCGGCGGCGGCTACGCCGACGACGTCTACTCGGTGCGGCCGTCTGGCGCCGGCCTGGCGCGCCTGACCAACACGGGCCACGTCGACGAGTTCTCGCCGCGCTACTTCGAGCGCGGGATCGTCTTCAGCCGTGGCCAGAGCGGCGAAGGGCCGGGTGCCTACGCGGACATCTTCACCATGCGGCCCAGCGGCAGCAACGTCCGCGTCCTCGTTGCCGGGGCGGGATCGTCCTTCGTCGAAGACGTGGCTCCCGCTGCGCAGCTGCTGCTCTTCCGCCGCGATCAGGGGCTCTGGGTGAAGAAGATCGGCCCGGGTGCTGCCCACAAGCTGAGCGAGGTCGCCGACAACTCCGCGACCAACTCGGTCTTCTCCTCCGACGGCCGCAAGGTCGCCGCCTTCATCGCCAGCAAAGAAGCCGAGACGCTCTCGGCGATCGACGTCGCCAGTCGCCGCAGCGCGCAGCTCGCCGAAGGCTTCGCGCTCGAAAGCGGCTCGGTCGCGACGACGATCGGGTCGGTGATGACCTGGCAGCCGGTGCGGCGTTAGGACTCCCCCCGGCTCCAGCTCGAAGGGCCCGCTCCGCAGGGGGCGGGCCCTTCGTCGTTGTGCGACGGTATAACCGCCGCGTGCCCGACCTCGCCATCGGCTCGATCGTCGCCGGCTACCGGATCGAGTCGCTGATCGCCCGCGGCGGCATGGGCGTCGTCTACCGGGCGACGCAGCTGGCGCTGGAACGGCCCGTGGCGCTGAAGGTGATCGCCCGCGAGCTCGCCGGCGACGAGGGGTTCCGCAGTCGCTTCCTCAGCGAGTCGCGCCTCGCCGCCAAACTCGAGCACCCCAACGTGGTGCCGGTCTACGACGCCCGCGAGGACGACGGGGAGCTGATCGTTGCGATGCGCTTGATCGAGGGCGGCGACCTGCGCAAACTGATCGACCGCGAGGGGCGGCTGGAGCCGGAGCGGGCCGTTCGCCTGCTGAGCCAGGTCGCCGAAGCGCTCGACGCCGCCCACGCCGCCGGCATCGTCCACCGCGACGTCAAGCCGCACAACATCCTGGTCGAGGGCAATCGTGCCTACCTCTCCGATTTCGGCCTCGCCAAGGCCTACGCGGAAACAGGCGGCGGCAGCGGCGCCTCGATCGTCGGCACGGTCGAGTACATGGCGCCCGAGCAATGGCGCGGCGAGCGCGTGGGCCCGCCCGCGGACATCTACGCGCTCGGCTGCGTCCTCTACGAGGCCCTGACCGGGATCGTCCCCTACGCGCGCAAGGAGTCCGACACCGAGCCGGAGATTCCGAAGGGCATTGACGAGGTAATCGAAAAGGCGGTCTCGAAGGACCCGAGTGAGCGCTACGCGACCGCGTCGCAGCTGATCGAGGCCGCCCGCGAGCGTCAGGGGGACACGCCCGCGGCGACGCTGGTCCTCGCCGAGCGACCCGAACGGCCGACCCTGCGGCTCGGTGGCTCGCCCGCCGAGGGCGTGGGGTTGAGTCGGTGGCGCCGCCCGATCGCCGGCGCTTTTCTCTTCTGGTTCGTGGGAGGTGTGGGCGCCGTCATTGCGCTGGTCTTCCTCCTCGTCGGTCTCTTCGGCGGCGATGGGGTTTCCGTCTCCTCGCCGATCGCCGTCGCCGATCCGCCGCTCCGCCTCGCCGTCGGTCCGCGCACGGTCTGGGTGACGAGCGCCTCAGACGGCACCCTCTCCGCGCTCGACGCCGAGACGCGGCGCGTGGTCTCGAAGCTGCGGGTTGGGCGGGGAGTCTCCGGCGTGACGATCGGCGCGGGATCGGTTTGGGTTTCGAATCCCCGCACCGGCACCGTCCTGCGCGTCGATCCGAGCAGGGGCGTGACCGCGCGTATCCCCGTTGGCGGCAGCCCTGCCGCGATCGTCTCCGGCGGCGGCCGCATCTGGGCTGCCGACGAGGATGGCGCTGGCGTTGCCGCCATCGACGCCCGGGAAGCGCGGGTGATCAGGCGTGGGCTCGCGCCGCACGCGGCTCCGCTGCGGCTGGCCACCGGGGCCGGCGGCCTCTGGGTCAGCAGCGCCTCGACCGCGACCGTGCGTCGCATCGACCTCGGCACGATGGTGGTCGATCCGCCGATCCTTGCCGGTCGCGGTCCCGCCGGCGTAACCGTCGGCCACGGCCTCGTCTGGGTCGCCAACAGCCGCTCTGGGACCGTCACCCGGGTCGACCCGACAACCCACTCGATCGTCGGCGCTCCGATCCCGGTGGGAGAACGACCCGGCGGCATCGACGCCGGCACCGAAGCCGTCTGGGTCGCCAGCTCCGCCGAGAACTCCATCTCTCGCCTCGACCTCGCCGACGGCGAACGGACCGGCGATCCGATCTCGGTTGGCCCCAAGCCAGGCGCAGTAGTCGTTGGTCCCGAAGCAGTCTGGGTAGCTAATAACGGTGACGGCACAGTCACTCGAATCGAACCGTGAAGGCCGGTTCCGGCAGGGGTGGAACGTCTTGTACTTTTTCGGCAATTCCGTGAGGCGCCAGCCGGCGACTCTCCACCGAAAAAGTTAAGTGGAACCTCTGCCGGAACCGGCCCCCGCATAGGATCGCCCCAGTGACCCGCGACGACATCGACCAGCTCGCGATCAACACGATCCGCACCCTCTCGATCGACGCGATCCAGAAGGCCAACTCCGGCCACCCCGGCACGCCGATGGCGCTGGCGCCGCTCGCCTACACGCTCTGGCAGCGCTTCCTGCGTTTCGACCCCGCCGACCCGATCTGGCCCGGCCGCGACCGCTTCGTTCTCTCTGCCGGCCACGCCTCGATGCTGCTCTACGCGCTGCTCCACCTGGCCGGCGTCAGGGCCGTCGATCCCGATTACGAGGTGGTCGGGGACCCGTCCGTCTCGCTCGAGGACATCGAAAGCTTCCGCCAGCTCGGCTCGCGCGCTCCCGGGCACCCCGAGTACCGCTGGACCTCCGGGGTGGAGACGACCACCGGCCCGCTCGGCCAGGGCATCGCCACCTCGGTCGGCATGGCGATCGCCGGCAAGTGGCAGGCGGCCCGCTACAACCGGCCCGGCGCCGAGCTCTTTGACTTCGACGTCTACGCGATCGCCGGCGACGGCTGCCTGATGGAGGGCGTCTCCAGCGAAGCCGCCTCGATCGCCGGGCACCTCGAGCTCGACAACCTCTGCTGGGTCTACGACAACAACCACATCACGATCGACGGCAAAACCGAGATCGCCTACGACGACGACGTGGCAGCCCGCTTCATGGGCTACGGCTGGAACGTCACCCGGGTGGGCGATGCCAACGACACCGACCTGATCGCGACCGCCTTCGAGGAGTTCAAGGGCGAGGAGGGGCGGCCGACGCTGATCGTCCTCGACAGTCACATCGGTTGGGGGTCGCCGCACAAGGTCGACACTCCCGCCGCCCACGGCGAGCCGCTTGGCGAGGAGGAGGTGCGCGAGACCAAGCGCGCCTACGGCTGGCCCGAGGACGCCCAATTCCTCGTCCCCGACGGCGTCCGCAAGCACTTTGCCGAGGGAGTGGGTAGGCGCGGCGCCGAGCTCTCCGCCGCCTGGACGAAGTTGCTCGGCGACTACGCGCAGGAGAACCCCGATCTCGCCGCCGAGCTCGACGCTCAGCAGAAGCGCGAGCTGCCCGATGGCTGGGACGCCGGCATCCCCGGCTTCGATCCCGACGAGAAGGGGATCGCGACCCGCAAGGCCTCGCAGCAGGTTGAGAACGCGATCGGCGAGCGACTGCCCTGGCTGCTCGCCGGCTCCGCCGACCTCACCGACTCGACCTCGGTGCGGCTCTCCCTCGACGGCGCCGTCGACTTCGAGCCCGGGGCCTACGAGGGCCGCCAGCTCCACTTCGGCATCCGCGAGCACGAGTCGGCGGCGATCTCCAACGGCCTCTCGCTGAGCAAGCTGCGGCCGCTCTGGTCGACCTACCTGACCTTCTCCGACTACGCGCGGCCGGCGATCCGGCTCTCGGCGCTGATGGAGCTGCCGGTGATCCACGTCTTCACCCACGACTCGATCGGCCTCGGCGAGGACGGCCCGACGCACCAGCCAGTCGAGCAGCTCGCTTCGCTGCGGGCGATCCCGGGTCTCGACGTGATCCGGCCGGCCGACGCCAACGAGGTCGCCGAGGCTTGGCGGGTCGCGGTCGACCGCCACCATCAGCCCGTCGCCCTGATCCTCACCCGCCAGAACGTGCCCGTGCTCGATCGCTCGCGATACGCCTCGGCGGAGGGACTGCGACGCGGCGGCTACGTGCTCGCCGACCCCGAGGACGGCGACCCCGAGGTGATCCTGATCGCCACCGGCAGCGAGGTGGCGCTGGCTCTTGCGGCCCACGAGGAGCTCGGCGCCGAGGGCATCCGCTCCCGCGTTGTCAGCCTGCCCTGCTGGGAGATCTTCGACCGCCAGGACGAGGCCTATCGCGAGGCGGTCCTGCCGGCGGCCGTAACGGCGCGGGTCTCGGTCGAGGAGGCCTCGACGATGGGCTGGGATCGCTACGTTGGAGCTGACGGCGTCAAGATCGGGATGCACACCTTCGGTACCTCGGCGCCGCTGAAGGACGTTCAAACCAAGTTCGGCTTCACGCCTGACAGGGTGGCCGAAGCCGCAAAGGAGCTGCTCTCATGAAGCCCACCCAAAAACTGCACGACATCGGCCAGAGCCTTTGGCTCGACAACATCACCCGCACGATGCTGGCCGACGGCACCCTGGAGGGCTACATCGAGCAGCTCTCGGTCACCGGCCTGACCTCCAACCCGACGATCTTCGACAAGGCGATCTCCGGCGGTGACGCCTACGACGAGCAGATCGCCGAGCTGAGCGCCAGTGCCATAGCCGAGGAGGGGATTGGCGCGACCCCCGCCGAGCGGATCTTCTTCGAGCTGGCCCTCGCCGACCTGCGCGAGGCCACCGATCTCTTCAGGGGCGTCCACGAGCGGACCGCCGGGGTCGACGGCTTCTGCTCGCTCGAGGTCTCGCCGCTGATCGCCGATGACGCGGCGGCGACGATAGAGGAGGCGGCCGCCCTGCACGCCAAGGCGGCGCGCGACAACCTCTTCATCAAGATTCCGGGCACCGAGGCTGGCCTCACGGCGATCGAGGAGTCGATCTTTGCCGGCATCCCGATCAACGTCACGCTGCTGTTCGACGCAGAGCAATACCTAGCTGCGGCCGACGCTTACATGAAGGGAATCGAACGGCGGATAGAGGCCGGACGCAGCGCCGAGGTCGCTTCGGTCGCCTCGATCTTCATGAGCCGCTGGGACGTGGCCGTCACCGGCGAGGTGTCGGACGAGCTGCACAACCGGCTCGGCCTGGCGATCGGCCTCCGTGCCTACCGCGCCTACCGCGAGCTTCTCGACTCGCCGCGCATGCAGAGGCTGATGAACGAGGGGGCTCGACCGCAGCGGCTGCTCTGGGCGAGCACTGGCACCAAGGACCCCAACGCCTCCGACGTCCTCTACATCGAGGGATTCGCCTCGCCCTTCACCGTCAACACGATGCCCGAGCCGACCCTGCACGCCTTCGCCGATCACGGCGAGGTCGGCGAGCTGGTTCCGGCGAACGGCGGCGACTGCGATCGGGTGCTGGCGGAATTCGGGGACGCGGGCATCGAGGTCGACGCGCTCGCCGCACGGCTACAGGAGGAGGGCAAGGAGGCCTTTGCAAAGTCGTGGGACGAGATGCTGAAGACGATCGAGTCGCAGGCCGGGGCGCGAGCGTGACCGAAGCGCCCGCGCTGCGCCAGCAGCGCGCCTGGCAGGCGCTCGAGCAGCACTTCAGCGAGATCGAGGGCCAGCATCTGCGCGAGCTCTTCGCCGCCGACCCCGAGCGCGGCGAGCGCCTCGTCGCCGACGGCGCCGGCCTCCACCTCGACTTCTCCAAGAACCGGATCACGGACCAGACGGTGATGCTGCTCGGTCAGCTCGCCCGCGAGTGCGGTGTCGAGGAGCGCCGCGAGGCGATGTTCGCCGGCGAGCACATCAACGTCTCCGAGGACCGCGCGGTTTTGCACGTGGCGCTGCGTATGCCGCGCGGGCGCTCGCTGATCGTCGACGGCGCCGACGTGGTGAAAGAGGTGCACGAGACGCTCGATCGCATGGCCGCTTTCGCCGAGCGGGTGCGCTCGGGCGAGTGGCGCGGCCACACCGGCAAGCCGATCCGCAACGTGGTCAACGTCGGCATCGGCGGCTCCGACCTCGGCCCGGTGATGGCCTATGAGGCGCTGCGCCACTACTCGCGCCGCGAGATGACCTTCCGCTTCGTCTCCAACGTCGACGCCACCGACTTCGCCGAGTGCACGCGCAACCTCGACCCCGAGGAGACCCTCTTCGTCATCTCCTCGAAGACCTTCACCACGCTGGAGACGATGACCAACGCCCGCACCGCCCGCGATTGGTCGCTGGCCGGCCTCGGCGGCGACGAATCGGCGGTCGCCAAGCACTTCGTCGCCGTTTCGACCAACGCCGAGGAGGTCGCCAGGTTCGGCATCGATACCGAGAACATGTTCGGTTTCTGGGAGTGGGTCGGGGGCCGCTACTCGATGGACTCGGCGATCGGCCTCTCGACCATGCTGGCGATCGGCCCAGCGCGTTTCGAGGAGATGCTGGCCGGCTTCCGCGCCATGGACGAGCACTTTCGCACCGCGCCGTTGGCCGAGAACCTGCCCGCGCTGATGGGTCTGCTCTCGGTTTGGTACGGCAATTTCTTCGGCGCCCAGACCTGCGGCGTCTTCCCTTACGACCAGTACCTGCACCGCTTCCCCGCCTACCTGCAGCAGCTGACGATGGAGTCCAACGGCAAGCACGTCACCCTGGATGGAGCCCGCGTCGACTACGACACCGGGGCGATCTTCTGGGGCGAGCCGGGCACCAACGGCCAGCACTCCTTCTACCAATTGATTCACCAGGGCACCCGGCTGATCCCCTGCGACTTCATCGGCTTCTTCCATTCCAACAACCCGGTCGGCGAGCACCACGACTTGCTGATGTCGAACGTCTTCGCCCAGAGCGAGGCGCTCGCCTTCGGCAAGACGCCCGAGCAGGTCCGCGCCGAGGGCACTCCCGAGGAGGTCGTTCCCCACCGTGTGATGGAGGGCAACCGGCCCTCCAACACGATCCTCGCCGAGCGGCTCGACCCGCACACGCTCGGCACCCTCGTCGCTCTGTATGAGCACAGCGTCTTCACCCAGGGGGCGATCTGGGGCATCGACTCCTTCGACCAGTGGGGAGTCGAGCTGGGAAAGGCGCTCGCCGTCGCGATCATCCCCGAGCTGCAGGCCGAGGAGGAGCCGAAACTCGCCCACGACAGCTCTACCAACGCGCTGATCCGTCGCTATCGCAGCGCCCGCCGCGGAGAGTAAGGTCGCCGACATGCCTTCGCTCGACCCGCTCCCCCTGGCGGCGTCGGCGTCGAATCTGCTCGCGGCGCGCGAGCAGATGGCCTTCACGCTCGGTTTCCACATCGTCCTCGCCTGCCTCGGCGTCGCCCTGCCCGCGACCATCCTCGTCGCCAACTACCTTGGCTTGAAGCGGGGCGGCGAGGACGCGCTGGAGTTGGCACGGCGCTGGTCCAAGGCGATGGCGGTGACCTTCGCGGTCGGCGCTGTCACCGGCACCGTGCTCAGCTTCGAGTTCGGCTTGCTCTGGCCGCGCTTCATGGAGCGTTTCGGGGCCGCCTTCGGCATCGCCTTTGCGATCGAGGGCATCTTCTTCTTCGTCGAGGCGATCTTCCTGGCGATCTACATCTACGGCTGGAAGCGGCTCAGCGGCTGGGCGCACTTCTGGTCGGGCGTGCCGATGGTGATCACCGGCATCGGCGGCGCCTTCGCCGTCGTCGCCGCCAACTCCTGGATGAACCAGCCGCAGGGCTTCACCCTCGACGCGGCGGGCAAGGTCGTCGATATCGACCCGATCGAGGTCCTGTTCAACCCGGCGACCGGCTACGAGGTGCCGCACATGATCCTCGCCGCCTACATGGTGGTCGGCTTCCTCGTCGCCTCGATCTACGCGGTCGGCATGCTGAAGGGTCGCCGCGATCGCCTGCACCGTCTCGGCCTGCTGATCCCGCTGACCATCGCCTGCATCGCCACCCCGATCCAGCTCTTCGTCGGCGACACCGCGGCGCGCGAAGTCGCCGACCACCAGCCCGCCAAGTTCGCCGGCATGGAGTGCATCCAGAAGACCGGCACCCACCAGACCGAGTACGTCGGCGGCATCTGCACCTCGAGCGGGGTCAAGGGTGCGATCCCGATTCCCGACCTCGACTCCTTCCTGGTCGGTTTCAGCGCCGACACCAAGGTCGTCGGCCTCGAGGACATCCCCGTCGACGAACGGCCGCCGGCGAACACCCTGCTGCACCTCGCCTTCGACGCGATGGTCGGGATCGGCACCGCCCTGCTCGCCCTCGGCGCCTGGCTCGCCTTCGTCTGGTGGCGGCGCCGCGACATTCCGAAGACGCCCTGGTTCCTGCGCGCGGTGGCGATCTCCGGCGCCGGCGCGATTCTCGCCCTCTGGTGTGGCTGGATCGTCACCGAGGTCGGCCGCCAGCCCTGGATTGTGCAGGGCTACATGCGCACCTCCGAAGCGGTCACCGAGGCCAAGGGGATCTGGTTCAGCTTCGCCTTGGTGCTGCTGGTCTACGCCGGCATCGGGACGGTCGCCATTCTGATCCTGCGAGCGATGTCGCGTCGCTGGCGCGAGGGGGGGACCGAGCCCACGGGCCCATACGCCCCGGAACCTCCCGGAGGGCCGGCATGACGCGGGCGGACATCTGCGCCGCGATCCTCTGGCTCGGGGCGACGTTCTATGCCCTCTTTGGCGGCGCCGACTTCGGCGGTGGCTTTTGGGACCTCGTCGCCGGCGGGGCCGGGCGCGGCGAGCGGCCGCGGGCCGTGATCCAGCGTTCGCTCACCCCGGTCTGGGAGGCCAATCACGTCTGGCTGATCTTCATCCTGGTCGTCCTCTGGACCGCCTTCCCGCCGGCCTTCAGCGCGGTGATGACGACGCTCTACGTGCCGATCGCGCTGGCCGCGCTCGGCATCGTCTTGCGCGGCTCGGGGTTCGCCTTCCGCAAGTCGATCGAGAGCTTCTCCGGCCGCCGCGCCGCCGGTGCCACCTTCGCGATCTCCTCGCTGCTGACCCCCTTCTTCATGGGCACGGTTGTCGGCGCGGTCGCCGACGGCAACGTGCCGGCCGACGGCAGCGGTGCCGCCTTCTCGAGCTGGCTACAGCCATTGCCCCTGCTGACCGGGGCGATATTCGTCGCCAGCGGCGCCTACCTGGCGGCGGTCTTCCTGATCGGCGATGCGAGCCGCAGGGGCGACGATGAGATGCAGCGCTACTTTGCCCGCCGCGCCCTCGCCGCCGCAGCCGCTGCGGGCGTCGCCGCCGCCTTTGGTCTGGTCGAGCTGCACGCCGAAACCCGCTACGTCTTCGACCGGCTAGTCGACCAGGGCCTGCCGCTGGTGCTCCTCTCCGCCCTTTGCGGGGTCGGTGTCCTCCTGATCCTGTCGGCAACGGCCCGGCGTCCCGGCGCGCCGCCCTGGCCGTTGCGCCCACTGGCCGGTGGGGCCGTGATCGCCGTGATCTGGGGCTGGGGCGTCGCCCAGTTCCCCTACTTGCTGCCGACCTCGCTGAAGATCTCCCAGGCGGCGGCACCGCCCGACACCCTCGCCACCGTGATCGTCGTCTTCATCGCCGCCGCCGTGCTCGTCCTGCCCTCCCTCGGCCTGCTCTACTGGCTCTCTCAACGAGAGCTGCTGGGCGACTAACGGCGTGGATGACCAAGGCACACGCGCCGTCCTCTTCGACATCGACGGGACGATTCTGGTGACGGGAGGTGCCGGCGGCGTCGCCTGGCAGCGGGCCTTCGAGGAGCTGCACGGAGTCGAGGCCAACGTCGCCGAGCACACCGACGCCGGCATGACCGATCCCGAGATCGCCGCGATCGTCTTTCGCGAGGTGATCGGTCGCGAGGGCGCCCAGGAGGAGCGCGCCCGGGCGATCGGCTGCTATCTCAAGCATCTGCCGGTAGCTGTCGCCGAATCTGACGGCTACCGGGTCATGCCGGGCATCGGCGAGATGCTCGATCGTCTGATCGATGCGGGCGTGCTGCTCGGCCTCGTCACCGGCAACATCGAGGCCGCCGCCCACATCAAGCTCGCCCGCGCCCGCCTCAACCGCTTCTTCAGCTTCGGCGGCTACGGCTCGGATTCGTCCGATCGCACCGAGGTGACCAGGGCGGCCCTCGCTCGCGGCGCGCTGGTCTCCGGCGGAGCCCTCTCCGACGGCGCCTGCATCGCCGTTGGAGACACGCCGCGCGACGTCGAGGCCGGTCATGGCGCCGGCATCCGGGTCGTCGGGGTCGCGACCGGCAACTACTCGGTCGAGCAGCTGCGCCAAGCCGGCGCCGACGACGCGATCGAGTCGGTTGAGCACGGCTTCCCGCTCTAGTCCCTCCCGGCCGGACCGGCCGGGACCGGCTGGTTTTTCACATCTTTGGGAATAAGACTTGCTGGGCCAAGTCTTGCTGCGTAGCCTGGACGACCGCTCCCGGTTCGTTGCAAATCGAAATTCCGGGCGCGAGTGCAGGGGGGAGTTTGAGCCGTAATCGACGCAGGGCACGGGGAGCGTTGCTCGCCCTTTTAGGGCTGGCCGCGATCGCGGCCAGCGGGCCCGTCGCCACCGCCAGCGGCGCCGAATTCGGCATCGCCCCCGAAGGCTTCAAAGTCGCGATGCTCGACGCGGAAGGCAATCCGGAGAACCTTGCCGGCGCCCATCCCGACCGGCTCGCGATCGAGTTCGCGCTCGAAGTGGAAGGCACCGGCACGACGGCGCGGGACCTGATCATCGAAATGCCCGCCGGCTTGACGGGCGATCCGAGCGCCGTTCCGAAATGCCCGCGCGCCAGCTACGAAAGCGAAGAAGGCTGCCCGCCGGAAAGCCAGGTCGGAGTCATCGGCTTCGGGTCCCAAGGGTCTAAAGAAACGACCTTCCCGGTTTTCGAGCTGGAACCGGAACCGGGTGAAGTCCTCGCCTTCGGGTCGAAATCGAGCATCCAGCTTCCCTTCGTCGCGGAACTGCGCCCCGACGACTTCGGGCTCACGTTTCGGGCGAGCGATCTGCCCTCCCAGGCGGTGAGCAAGGGGCGGGTCGAATTCTGGGGCGTGCCGGCGGACCATCAGAAAGGGACGGCGATCGAGCGCCGTGCCTTTCTCAGCGCTCCGAGCAGCTGCGGTCCGGTGATCTTCACCCTGCGCGTCCGATCCTGGGAAGAAGGCGCGCCCTGGCTGAGCGAAAGCACCGACACGGGCGCTCCGCTCGAAGAATGCGAGACGCTCGGCTTCCCCCCCAGCCTCGCGTTGAAACTCAGCAATCCGGTTGCGGACTCGCCGACCGGACTGCAGCTGGACCTCCTCACACCGGACAACGACGACCCCGACGAACGGGCCAATGCACAGGTCGAGAACGCCACGATCATGCTGCCCGAAGGCATAACGATTTCGCCCGGCGGAGCACAGAACGTCGCGGTCTGCAGCGACTCCCAGTTCGGCCTTGGCAGCGCCGCCGATCCAAGCTGCCCCGCTTCCTCGCGCGTCGGTACTGCCGAATTCGACACCCCTGCGCTCGGCACAGCCGTGACGGGCGCCGTGTATCTCGGCGAAGCGCGGGGTGCGCAGCGCGTGCGGATGCTTGTCTCCGCCCCCGGGCCGGGGGCGGCGGTCAAGTTCGTCAGCTCCATGAGCACCGACCCGGCGACCGGTCGATTGAGGACAAGCCTGACCGGCATGCCCCAAATCACGGTCAGCCGCCTCAGCCTGCGGTTGGGCGGGGGAACCGACTCGCTGCTCGCCTCGCCGCTCAACTGCGGCACGGCAAGGGTTCTGGGCAGGTTCGAACCGTACGGCGGCGGCCCTCCCGTGCAGTCCACGGCAGCGATCGCGATCGCGCCGAGGCTTCCCGGCCCACCCTGCCCCGGCGCTCCGTTCGCGCCGAAGCTGACGGCGCGCAGCTGGCCCGTTACCGCAGGCCGAGCGACCAATTTCTCGGCCAGCCTCCTGCGCCAGGACGGCGAACTGCTGCCGCGACGCTTTGCCGTCACCCTCCCTACTGGGCTGAGCACCGCTCTTGGCAGCCTGCAGCCCTGCGAAGGCAGCGCCCTCGAAGCGGCTCAGTGCCCCGCCGACAGCAAGGTAGGGGAAGTCGTCGCTCGGGCCGGATCGGGACCGAATCCCGCGCTGTTGCGAGGCGATACCTACGTCACCGGTCCCTACCGCAAGGCGCCGTTCGGGTTGCTGATGCAGCTGCGCGCCGCGATCGGCCCGTTCGACCTCGGCGCGATCGCGATGCGGGCAGCTGCGTCCGTCGACCCGAACAGCGGCAGGGTGACGGTGACGACCGATCCGCTGCCGGAAGCGGTCGAAGGAATTCCCGTCCGCTTTCAGTCGATCGAGTTGAGCATGAACCGGCACGGCCTGGTGCACAACCCGACCTCGTGCGGTCCCCACAGCGTCGATGCCGCGTTCGAAGCGAGCAGCGGCGCCTCGGTATCGGCGAGCACGCCGTTCATCGTGCGTGGCTGCCGCCGCCTTCCCTTTCACCCCCACTTCCAGGTCGCCCTCACCGGTCGCCACCTGCACCGGCACAGCAAGCCCGATATGACGGTCGAGGCGCGCTTCCCGCGTGGCCAGGCGGCCCTCCGCTCGCTGGAGCTTTCGCTGCCGCGGGCGCTGGGATTCGGCGTTGCCGGGCTGCGGGAGATCTGCTCGCGCCGCGATGCTCGCGCTGGAGAGTGTCCGGTCGGCTCGCGGGTGGGGACCGCCGTGACCCGCACGCCGTTGCTGAGCGAACGCTTGCGCGGTGGCCTCTACGTGGTGCAGCCCGAAGGGAATGGCCTGCCCGACCTCTGGGTTGCCGCCGCGGCAAAAGGGGTGCGGGTACAGCTGCGCGGCAGGACTCTCGCCGACCACGGGCGGCTCACGACCAAGCTCGGCGGCCTGCCCGATATGCCGCTCGGGGACATGACGATGCGATTTGACGGCGGCGAGGGGGGGATACTCTCCCTCAATTCCAATCCCTGCGGGGACGGTCAGCGGCAGGCGCTTGCGGCCACCGTCGTCGCCGTCGGGCAGAACGGCGCCAGGCGACGCCTCGAGGTGCCGATTCGGATCGCGACGAGCTGCCGGCACGCTAGACGCGAGCAATGAGGTCACCCTTCCGCCCCGGAGGGAGCGCGATCGCGCGCATCGTCTCCTTCGCCGTCAGGCGCTACCGCCTTGTCATCGGCGCCTGGATCGTCGCTGTTGTTGCGCTCGCCTTCCTCGGCCGCGACCTGGATCGTCAGCTGGCCATCCATCCGATGTACGTCGATGGCACGGAGAGCAAGCTGGCGCATGACATCTCGGTGCGCGAGTTCGGCAACGACAACGCGCTCGTCGTGATGCTGCGTGGCCCCCACGTGGCCCTCGAGCGCCAGGGGCAACGACTCGCGGAAGGGCTAGAGCAGATGCCGCGGATCCTCGTCATCTCGCCCTGGGCAGCGGGCGGGACGGTCGAGGGATTGAGCCCGAAGCCGAACGTCGCCGCACTCATCGTTCGCGCCGACGGACCGGAAGGCGTGACCGACCTGCTGACCCCCGTCGAACGCCAGGTCGAACGCAGCGTCGATGGCCCGGTGCGGGTGAGCATGGCGGGCTATCCCGGGATCATCAAATCGCTTCGGAAGGCCGGAAAGGAGGCATTGAAGACCGGCGAGATGATCGGCTTGCCCCTGCTGTTCATCGTTCTCCTGCTCGTCTTTCGGTCGCTGTTCGCGGCGCTGATACCGGTCGTGGTCGGCGGCGCCGTGGTTGCCGCCACGCGAGGCGTGCTCAGCCTGCTGCTCCATTTGACGCAGATCGATCTGTTCGCCCTCAGTGTGGTCGGGATGATGGGCCTGGCCCTTGGCGTCGACTACTCGCTGCTGGTCGTCTCGCGCTTCCGCGAAGAGCTCCGCGAGCACGACGACGTCGCCACGGCGACGCGACTGACCGCGATCAGGACGGCCCGCTCGATCTTGCCGGCCGGATCCGGGCTGCTGATGGCGATGATCGTGGCGGCGCTGGTCCTCGAGGGCGGGATCGCGAAGTCGATCTCGATCGCGGTGATCACGGCGACCGTGCTGAGCATGATCTCGGCCATCGTGGTCGTGCCGGCTCTGCTCGTTGCCGTCGGCGCCAGCCTCGATCGTTTCTCCCTGCCGAGCAGGCGGCGCGCCGGAGCCGGAGCGGTGGGCTGGATCCGTCGCCTCGCCGACCGCCCCCTGGTCGTCGTATCGATCGTGATCGGGCTGCTCGCCCTCTCGGGCTGGGCTTTCGCGCTCAACTCCGGGGCGGGCGAGGTCGGCCTCCTGCCGCCAGGCGATTCCGGTCGGCAGCAGCAGGAAGAAGTCCAGGAGGCCCTCGGCCCTGGTTGGGTCACTCCTACGGAAGTGGTCGTCGATGGTGAGGGAGAACCGGTCACCTCGGCCGACCGCCTGCGGGCGATGGCGACTTTCCAGCATCGGGTCGAACGCGATCCCGGCGTCGAGACGGTGTTCGGATTGGACAGGATCGCCAAGGGGGCCGAGGAACTGGGCGGGACCGAAGAAGAACTGGGCGAGCAGGAACGGGGCCTGGTGCGGCTCGAGTCTGGGATCTCTCGCCTTCGCCAAGGCGCCGCCCTCAACCACGACGGCCTCAGCGCCGCGGCGAAAGGATCGAGCGAACTCGAGTCCGGGCTGAACGCCGCCAGTTCCGGTGCGGGTGCCCTGTCCAGTGCCCTCGACCAGGCGAGCGCCGGCTCCAGCCGCCTTGCGCAGGGCCTCGGGCGGGCGGCTGGCGGAAGCGGGGAGCTCGCCGAAGGCACAAGCAAGGCCAGCAGCGGCGCTGGCCGGCTCGCCGACGGATTGCAGCGCGCACGGGAAAAGACCGGCGAAGTGACGGGCAACGCCAGGCTGTTCAGCAACACGATGCGCACGGGCAACCGACGCCTCGGCGAACTCCACGCTCCCCTGCGGGACACCGAAGCTCAGCTCGCCGCGGCCTGGCAGGCGCTGCAGCGAATGAGCGTGGGACGCGGCGATCCCGAATACGCAGCGGCGCTGCACGCCGTTGAGTCGGCTGAGTTGCGCCTTACGGGCAGGGAAGTCGCCAGTGGCGAGCAGGCCGATCCCGCCTACGCGGGTGTGGCTGCCGGGGTCGAAAGGGCCCAAGGACAGTTCGACGTCGGCACTTACCTCGCTTCGCGGATGGCCAAGAGCGGGCGCCGGGCCAGCACGGGCATCGAGAAGCTCACCAAGGGCGCGACCCGCCTCGATCGAGGCCTGCGCCGCCTGGCTGCCGGCAGTCACCAGGTCGCCGACGGCGTTGGTGCTCTTTCCAGCGGCGGGGAGCAGCTCTCGCCGGCCCTGCGCCGGCTCGGCGAGGGCGCCGAACGCTTGGCCGGCGGCCTCGACCTGCTCGAAACGGGGGCGGGGCGCCTGGCCGGCGGGCTGGGCGCCGGTGCCGAGAAATCGCAGAAGCTGACCGGGGGGCTCTCGCGGATCGAGGGAGGGCTCGCTGGACAGGACAGCTCCCGCCTGGGCGAACTGCAGCGGCGGTCCCCTGGCATCTTCCACTCGGCCTACTTCGTCCTTGCCGGCCTCGACGGAAGCCCGCCCAAGCAGCGTAAGCAGGTGGACGCCCTGATCAACCTCGAGCACGGCGGCATGAACACCCGCATGCTGATCGTTCCGCGCGACGAACCGACCAGCGATGGGGCCCGGGAAACGAAGGAGCGGCTCGAAGCCGAAGCCGCGGGCCTCGCAAGGGAGACGGGGATGACGGTCGTGGTGGGGGGCGTTGCGCCCGCCGAGATCGACGCCAACGACGCGCTGCGCTCGGGCGCGCCGCTGATGCGCCTGCTCCTCTCGCTGGTCAGCTTCGTCGTGCTAGTGCCGGTGATGCGGTCGCTGACGATGCCGCTCTTCGCGGCGCTGATCAACCTGCTCACGGTCAGCGCCAGCCTGGGGCTGCTGGCGCTGCTCTTCGACGGCTCACTGCTTGGCGGCCCCGGCTTCGTCGATGCCTCGGTGATCCCAATGACGATGATCGTGATGTTCGGCCTTGCTATTGACTACGAGGTCTTCGTCTTCGCCAGGATTCGCGAGGAGTACGCCCGCAGTGGCTCGACCCGCGAAGCCGTCCGCCTGGGCCTCGATCGGACCGGCCACGTCGTCACCGGAGCGGCGCTGATTATGATCACGGTCTTCCTCGCTTTTTCCGTCTCGGAGTTCATGACCGTCCGCAACTTCGGCGTGGCTCAGGCCATCGCCGTCTTCATCGACGCCTTCCTCATCCGCCTCGTGGTCGTCCCGGCGACGATGAACTTGCTGGGGGAGCGGAGTTGGTGGATGCCGAAGTGGCTCAGCGGCGGTCGAAAGCCGAGCGCACGCTCTTGCGCACGTCCGGGCTGAGGCTGAAGCGGGTGGCGGGACGGCCCGAGGTCGCGCCGTCGCTGACGCCGGGACGCGCTTGGATCACGCCGAAGGCCTCCAGTGCCTCGAGGTGACGGCGCAGCGTCTGGTAGCTGGCTGGGCTGTCGCTGGCCAGCTCGGAGGCCGTGGCCTCGGGAACGTCGCAAAGCATGCGAAGGATCTTCAGGCGCACGGGATCGGCGACGACGTTGATCCAGTGCGCTTGCGGAGAAGAGATCGCGATGACTAAGAAACTAGCCCGTTTATGCCTGAACTGGAAGTAGCTTCGGTTAAGCGGGGCGACTATGCCAGGCTGCAGCGCGCCTGGTAGATCGAGAGGAAACCGCTCTCGAAGCCTCGCCTCGCCATGCGCAGGTAGAGGCGCCAGACGCGCACCCGTTCGGGGCCCGCCAGGCGAACCGCCTCGTCGACGTTCTCGTCGAGCCGGCGTGCCCAGTGGCGCAGCGTCTCCGCGTAGTCGTCGCCGAACCCCTCGACGTGGTCGGTGACGAAGCCGGCCCGCTCCAGCGCCAGCAGGACGCGGGAGAGGTGCAGCGGTTCGGCGTCGGGGAAGACGTATCGCTCGGAGAAGGGGCCTGCCTCGGGATCGGTGTGACGGAGGCGGGCGATCCCGTGGTTGAGCAGCCGCCCGCCGGGCGCGAGCAGGCCGGCGAGCGTGCGCGCGTAGACGTCGATCTGCGATTCGCCGACGTGCTCGACCATGCCGATGCTGGCGATCGCGTCGAAGTGCTCGCCGGCGAGGTCGCGGTAGTCCATCACCCGGATCTCGACCCGGTCGGCGACGCCGGCCGCCTCGGCACGCTGGCGGGCCCGTTCGGCCTGGGGAGGAGAGAGGGTGATGCCGAGGACCCTGGCCCCGTGGCGACTCGCCGCCCAGAGCGGAAAGCTGCCCCAACCGCAACCGACGTCGAGCACGCGTTCGCCCTCTTTCAGCGCCAGCTTGCGCGCGACCATCTCGAGCTTCTCCTCCTGCGCCGCCTCCAGCGTCTCGGCGCCGCGCGAGAAGATCGCGCAGCTGTAGGTCATCGATTCGTCGAGAAAGAGCGAGAAGAACTCGTTGGAGACATCGTAGTGGTGACGCACCGCCTCGGCGTCTCGCTCCTTGCTGTGGCGGGTGCCGCTCGGGCGCAGCTCGGCAGTGGGACGGCGCGGCGGCCGGGCGATCCCCGCCGCGCGCACGGCGCCCAGCAGCAACCGCGCCTTCTCGCTCCCGCCCAGTGCCGGCGGCTCCCAGTCGTCGAGCAGCTCGATGACCGCGTCGATGTCGTCGACCTCGATCTCGCCGCTCACGTAGGCCCGGCCGAGCCCGAGCTGTCCCGGCGCCCGCAGCGCGTGCGCGGCGGCGCCCGGCGAGCGCACGCGGAAGGTGGGGCCGGTGCCGTCGGTCGCCGGCAGTCTCGTTCCGTCCCAGAACTCGACCGTGAAGGGTCGCCTGGGAATGTGCGCTTCGATCTCGCGGCGCAGCGGGGCGGTACTGGAGAACGCCACGAGCGCGACTTTACCTTTCCCGGATTGCCAGGCCGTATGATCGCCACTCCCAATGGCAGGCGCGGGGCCACTCCCTTCAGACATCCAGCCGGTCGCGAACGAGACTCGCGACCGGATCATCACCGGGCTGGTGACGCTGATCCCGTTCGTGGCGATCGGCCTGGCCGGTTGGCAGGTATGGGGCAAGGCGCTGCACTGGAGCGACGTCTTCCTCTTCGCGGGCATGTACCTCTTCACCGGACTGGGGATAACGGTCGGCTTTCATCGCCACCTCACCCACCGCAGCTTCAAGGCGAAGACTTGGCTGCACGGCCTGCTGGCGATCCTCGGCTCGGCCGCGATCGAGGGCCCGGTGATCTCCTGGGTCGCCGACCACCGCAAGCACCACGCCTTCTCCGATGAACTCGGCGACCCGCACAGCCCCCACGTCGATCACGGCCACGGCTGGTCCGGCGCCATGCGGGGCCTCTTCCACGCCCACATGGGCTGGCTCTTCATCCATACCCAGCGCGGCAACAAGGAGCGCTTCGCGCCGGATCTGATCAAAGACCCGGTGATCAGCTGGGTCGACCGCACCTTCCTGCTCTGGGCGATCGGCGGCCTGCTGCTTCCCTTCGCGCTCGGTTGGGTGATCGGCGGGACCCTCTTCGCTGCCGTCACCGGGTTGCTCTGGGGCGGCCTGGTAAGGGTCTTCGTCCTGCACCACTTCACCTACAGCATCAACTCGCTCTGCCACGTCTTCGGCAACCGCGCTTACGAGACCAGCGACGAGTCGCGCAACCTCGCGTTGATCGCGATTCCCACCTTCGGTGAGGCCTGGCACAACAACCACCACGCCTTCCCGACCTCGTCGACCCACGGCCTCGGTCGCTGGCAGTTGGACATCTCGGCGCTCGTGATCGACAGCCTCGAGCGGATCGGCCTGGTTTGGGACGTCGTCCGGGTCGCACCGGAGCGCCTCGCGACGAAGGTCGCTTCCTAAGGCACTTCGTCGGCTTCGTACCAGTCGAGCCAGCCGCCGCAAGCGCGACTGAGTGAGGCGGTGCGATGCGGTGCGGCCCGCACCGCGACCAGCTCGCCGAGCTCGGCCTCGCCGGAGTAGCCACTGAGTCGCTGCAGCGCGTTCGGCTCCGTTGCGGTGACGGTGAAGCGCACCCGGCCGCCGTCGCTTGCGACCGTCCCGGCAGGCCAGAACTGGCCGTTGCTGGCGAGGCTGATCGTGCTCGGACGCTGGCCGTCCAGCGCCGCCCCCAGGGCCTGGCTGAAGCCCGGGGCCGTAAGGGTGAGGTCGAAGGGGGAAAAGTACTGGAGCGAAAGCCGCCAGCGCCCGCGCGGCAGCTCGAGCGACTGGGCGGCGCGCTGCCCGTTCTGCAGGGTCGAGTCGGGGCGCCAGCTCGCCTTGGAGCCAATCGCGACGGCGGGGAAGAGCCCCACCTGGCCGGGATTGCCGGTGAGGATACGGATCTCTGGCGAGGCGCAGTTCGCTTTCGCCCCGGCCTCGGTTCCCTCGAGCAGCACGTGCCTGTCCTCGGGCGTGGTGGCGGTTCGTTTCCAGAGGATGTAGGAAGGGGTGGCGGCGACGCGGCGGAAGTTGGGGGGGGCTTCGCTGTTCCAGGCGGCGCGCCCGGTGATCACGTAGGGGAAGCGGTCGAGTGTTCCGTGGGAGAAGGAGTCGAAGTCGATCGGGCTGTAGGCGTCGCCGGTGTCGAAGGGCTTTTCCGGGCTGGGCGAGACTTCGGAGTCCGGGAACTCGACCAGCGGCACGTGCGTGTCGGCTCCCATCAGCTCATATGCCGCGTAGCGATCTTGGCCCGCGTAGAGAACCGGTTCGCCGCGTAGGATCGGCATGAAGGCCCGCAACTCGGAGCCGTGCCCCGACGGTCCCACCGGCGCCTCCCGCAGCACCAGGAAGCTCGAGTAGACCGCCCCGGCGACGAACGCCACCGCCAGCACCGCCCAGCCAATCCGCACCCTGCGCCAACCCGGCTCGAATAGCAGCGGCCGGATCGCGATCAGCATCGCCAGCGGCGCGGCGATCATCAGCGCCTTGGCCTGCGAGTACTCGCCGCTGCCGGCGAGGGCAGCCAGGTAGAGGACGGCGCAGGCGCCCAGGGCGATCGGCAGGGCGTACTCGCGGCGCCGCAGCCACCAGACCAGGCCCGCCAGTACGGCGAGGGCGCCGATCGCCGTTGCCAGTCCGGTCAGCTGGGCGCCCCCCGCGGAGTTGAGCCGGTAGTTCGCTCCCGGCCAGACACCCAGTGCCTCGATCGGCGAGACCGGTCCGTAGGTGTTGGTTCCGGCGACGCGGTTGAAGCCGTGGATGAACGCGTAGGGGCCGACGAGCGTGAGCACGGCGAGTGCACCGAGCACGCCGATCGTCAGTAGGGCCGCCGGCTGGCGCACGGTCGTGAGCCAAGACCGCGGCATCAGTGCCTGCCGCAGTGCCGGCACGGTCAAGGCCCAAACGGCGAAGATCAGCAGCGGCCAGGCGAGGCCGGCGAAGCTGTAGGAAAAGAAGATCCCGCTCGCGAGCGCCAACCCGATGACGGCCGAGCCGAGCGGGGGAGCCGTGGGCCCCGTTGCCCGCCGACGGCGCTCCAGGTCGTGCAGGAACAGCGCGAAGGCGAGTACGAAGAGTGCCTCGCCGGTCTCCTTGAAGGCCCCCTGGGCGAAGTAGGAGGCGCCGAGATAAGAGGCGGGCACCAGAACGGCGGCCAAAACGCGGCGAGACGGCTTGAGGTCCTCGAGCGCTGCCAGCGCGCCCAGGGCGGTGAGGATGGCGATCGCGAAGATCTCCCCGACGAAGGCCTGGCCGAGGCCGATGCCGGGAAGGGCCGCCAATGTGTCAGCGAGCGCGTGCGGTCCGAGCGGATATCCCGCTTCCGGCGCCGGCCCGAGGCCGCTGCGCAGCCACTCCGCCCAGGCGAGGTGCAGGCCGAGGTCGTTGTTGAAGCCGACTCCGATGATGCCCCAGCGGCCGCTGACGACAAACGGGATCGACAGTGCCAGAGCGACGAGCACGGCGACGATCAGCCCCTCGCGCAGCGCCGTCTCGCTGAGGTCCCGGCGCGGTTGCCGCCAGAGCAGCACCGCCGCAGCGGCAACCAGGGCGACCACACCGAGCGTGGCGCTCGTCGCGTGGCCCGGTGCTCGCGCGAGGAAGCCGCTGGCGGTGAGCAGGGCGGCAAAGCCCACTGGCGGCGCCAGCCAGCGGCATCCGTCCGCCCCGCCAGCGTGGGCGAGGATTGCGCGTCCCACCAGCAGCGAGGCGGCGCAGATCAACGCCGCCGAGGCGAAGGTCCCGATCATCAGGGGCGGAAACTATGGCAGCGGGGCTCCCGCCGCCGGCTCGGCTCAGTACTTCTCGGCCGCGCGCTCCAGCGTCGCCCGCAGGTTGTCCCCTCGCAACGGCTTCTCGTGGCCCGCGCAAACCACCGCCGGTTCCAGCGCCGCCAGCTTGCGAACCGACTCCTTGGCCTTGGCGTGGTCCCAGCCCCAGGCGGGATGGGGAACGCTGGCCTCACCCGCCGGCAATGGCCTGCCGAGCTTGGTCGAGTCCAATAGGTAGATCACGTCGCTGACGATCGCCAGCCGGTCGCTTTCGCGCCAGAGGCCGATCAAACCGGGCGCGTGCCCGGGGAAGTGGATCACGCGAAAGCCCGCAACCTCGTCTCCCTCGGAGACGGTCCCGTCGATCTTTACCGTGCCGCCGTCCCAGCGACGCAGAAGTACCGGGTAGATCCAGCGAGCCGGTATGGGCAGCTCTGAGATGTCGAGGTAGGGCCACAGCACGGCGTCGCTTTCGGCTTCGGTGACCTCGTCGGGATGGCAATAGACCGGAGCATTCAGCGAGGGTGCGGTCCCCCGGTGGTCAGCATGGGCGTGCCCGAGCACGATCCGCTTCAGCCCGCCGAGCTGCTCGGCAGCCGCGCGCACCTTATTCGTCATCGCCTTAGTGCCGGCGTCGAACTGGATCACCCCGTCGCCGTCCTCGAGGAAGTAGACGTTCATCGACTTGCGCGCATCGCCCCGCACGAGCCAGACCCCATCGGCGACCTTCTCCATGATGAGATCAGCCTAATGCCCACCGCCTGGAAAGTCGGAATGGTGGTCCTGGTCGTCTGCCTGCTCGCCTCGATGACGATCGCGATCGTCAGGCTCGCCACGACCCCGACCGAAATCCTCGGCGACGGCTTCCGCGGCCTGCCGGCCCGCGCCCACCACCCGTCGCGTTAGTATCGGCCGCGTTCAGCGACCAGCAGAGGAGGCGCCGTGTTCACTCGCATCGTTGTTGGGACCGACGGTTCGGATACGGCCGCTGAGGCGGTCCGTCAGGCGGTCGACCTGGCGAAGCTCGCCAGCGCAACGCTCAGCATCGTCAGCGCTTACGAACCGGTCTCAAAACGCCAGGTCGAGGGCGAGAAGCTCGACGCCCCCACCGACGTGCAGTACGAGATCGGTCCCCGCGAGGACGTCAACCTGGTCCTTGATGCGGCGGCCGCCGCGGCGCGCAAAGAGGGGATCGAGGTGCAGACTCACCCGGTCGAGGGCGACCCCGCCGACGCGATCCTCAATGTCGCCGAAGAAACGAAGGCCGACCTGATCGTCGTCGGCAACAAGGGCATGACCGGCGCCCGCCGCTTTCTGCTCGGCAGCGTCCCGAACAACGTCTCCCATCACGCCCCGTGTAGCGTGATAATCGTTCGTACGACCTGAGGCGTCAGAGACTCGGCAAAGTTGCGGCGCCGGCGTCGATCAGGCCGGCTCCCTGGCGAGTGCTTGGCTGCCCGAGGTCGCGGGCCGTCGACCGGAGCCGGCGTGTGACTGCGCCGACGCGAGCTGGTTTGCGCTTGCCTTCGACGGTGCCGCTGGCAAGGATCATCGCCGCCACGCCGGAGGCGTGAGCGGCGGCCATCGAGGTGCCGACGTAGTTGCCGGGCTCGCCGAAGCGACGCGTGCTGCCGTCCTTGAGAGTCACCTGGAAGATCGAGCCGGCCGAGACCGACGGGCAACCCACGATCGGGAAGCCCCCGCCCGGCGCGATCACGTCGACGTCCTTGCCGGCCAACGAGTAGTTGCCGAGGCAGCCTCCCTCGGTGCTGCCCCCGACGCCGAGCACGTGCGGGGCCGTCGCGGGCGGCGAGACGCAGGCCTCGGAGCCCAGGTTGCCGACCGAGGCCACGGCGATGACACCGTGGCGGTAGGCCAGCCGCAGCGCTTCGTCGACGCCGGGCACTTCACGCGTGCAGCCGAAGTTGAAGCTCATGTTGATCACGTCGGCCCCGTTGGCGACGGCAAAGCGGATGCCTTTGGCGATCTCGTCGGCGCGCCCGCGCCCGCGGGCGTCGAGCACTCGCACCGGCATCAGCTTGGCTCGGAAGGCGAGTCCGGTGAGGCCGATGCCGTTGTTCGTCTTCTCGGCGACCGTGCCAGCGACGTGCGTGCCGTGGCCGTTCTGATCGACTGGTAGGCGGTCGTCATCGACGAAGTCATAGCCCTTGACGAACTGGTTGGCGGTGAAGTCGGGGCTGCGGCGGAACCGCTTGCCGTAGGCGCGGTAGGCGATCCCCGTGTCGAGCACCGCGACCGTCACCCCTTCGGCGCCCGGATGGCCGAACGCTTCGAGGTGTTCCCAGGCACCCGTCGCGTTGATGCCCCCGGGCGAGACCGGCAGCAGGGGGGTGCCAGTTCCCTCCCATGGCAGGAAGTTCCACTGCTTGCTGACCCAGCCGCCGGGCGGACCCGGGGTACCGCTGATCGGGCCGGGGTCGTTGGGGATCGTCGCCACGGGTTCGTCGAAGGCGCTCGAGGCGGTGGCGACGTAGTTCGGGGCCGCGTACTCGACCCGCGGGTCGCGCCGCAGCGCCGCCGCCGCGACGCCAACCCGGACCCCGGCCGGAAGCCGCACGGTGCGCGCCATCCTCGCCCCGCCCAGCTTGACGATCAGCTCGTGCGGTGCGAAGCCGTGCGCGGGCGCGACGGCGATCGCGGCCCGCCCGGTGGCGGGAATCAGCAGCATGGCTGCGAGCAGGGTCGTGGCGGCGGTCGGAAGGCGTCGGTTCATCTTGCGTCTGCGCTCGCGAATCCCCTGCATTCGTGCGAGCTCCCTGCAAACACCGGCCCGCCGACGAAGTTGTAGTGCCACATACTCCCGCATGCATGCAAGACCAGGCGGAAACGGGCGCGGCTGAGCGGATGATGTCACTGGCGATCGAGCGCGCCCGCGAGGCTGCGGGGCACGGCGACGTTCCGATCGGCGCCGTCCTCGCCCGCGATGGCGAGGTGCTTGCCGCCGCGGGCAACGAGCGCGAGCTGCGTCGCGACCCCACCGCCCACGCTGAGATCCTCGCCATCCGCGCCGCCGCCGCAGTCCTCGGGGGCTGGCGCCTGCCGGGCACGACCCTCTACGTCACCCTGGAGCCCTGCGCGATGTGCGCCGGCGCGATCGTCCTCGCCCGCATCCCGAGGGTGGTCTACGGCGCCCCCGACCCCAAGGCCGGTGCGGCCGGCAGCGTCCTCGATGTGTTGGCGGAGCCCGCCCTCAACCACCGGCCGGAGGTGGCGGGCGGCGTCCTCGAGGCGGAGTGCGCGGCGCTGCTGCGCGAGTTCTTTGCCGCGCGGCGGAGCGGAGAGGGTGGGATTCGAACCCACGAGGCGGGTTAACCCCGCCCACGCGATTTCCAGTCGCGCTCCTTAAGCCACTCGGACACCTCTCCGTGGGTTCGTCAAGGGTATTGCCTGCAACGCACGGACAGGCGCAACGTTTTTTCTTGCCCCAGGAGGGAACGGCGCGTTGCGCCAAGGGCCCGACGCCTACGCGACAGCCGCTTGTGCCATGGCCTGGGGCACGGGCAGCGGCAGCACGATTGCCTCTGACTCCGGCACCGGCACCGCCGGACGGTGGCCGCGCAGGCGCTCGTGGTTGCAGACGACGTAGCACCACTCCATCAGGTGCATGCGCGAGACCGGGTCGATTTCGGTGATCGTCGCTCCGACCAAGTGGTTGCCATCGACCTCGCGGCAGGAGCGCACCTCGACCTGGGCGGCGACCTCGTGCGCCCCGCCCGCCGCGTCCTGCAGCTCGAGCAGGACCGCGGGTTTGGCTCCGATCTCCAGCGGGGCTTCGAGGACCAGCCCGACCCCGGCGGCGCTGGCGTCGACCAGGCGGCCGGCGACGTGACCCTCTCCCGAGTAGCACTCGGCCGGCGCGTCGCCCTCGAAGCGGTAGACGAGGCGGCGTTGCTGGCGGCGGCCGACCGCGAGCAGCGTGCGGCCGATGCGGCGCAGCTCGATCAGGCCGAGTAGCGGCACGACGATCGCGGCGACGCCGGGCAGATCGGGCAGCGGTCCGGCGCCGGCCAGGTCGAGCAGGCGCATCGCGGTGCCCGCCCCGACGAGGACCGCGCAGGCGATCACGAGGGGCAACTTGCGAACCGACTCGATCCCGCCGCCGCCGGTTCCCTGCTTCGGCGTCACCTTGAAGGACGTGCGGCCGGGGCGCACGATGCAGCGCAGAGCACGCGTGTAGATCTCCATCGTCAGCAGCTCGTAGTGGGCGGTCTCGCCGATCTTCATGTAGCCGCGGGCGAGGGCGGCGCCGGCGCCGAGGTTGAGCGTCACGTACGGCAGCCAGAGAGCGGCGAGGGCGACGACGCTGATCTTCATCGGCAGCTCGCCGGTCCAGAGGACCAGGCCCAGGGTCAGCATCAGCAGCAGTCGCATCGGCGGCGCCAGGTAGGCGAAGAGGCTGGCGAAGTAGGAGAGCCGCTGCAGCGGCTTGAGCTCGCTGGCGCGCAGGGGTGACTCGGGCAGGGTGAAGACGGCGAGGTTGCCACGCGCCCAGCGGTCGCGCTGCAGCAGGTAGCCGTCGAGGTCGTGCGGAGCCAGGCCCTGGACCAGCACCTCGTCGTGGTAGCGGCTCTTCCAGCCGTGTCGCTGCATGCGGATCGTCGTGTGGAAGTCCTCGGCGATCGTCTCGGTGGCGACGCCGCCGATCTCGAGCAGCGCCCCCCGGCGGATCAGCGCCGCCGAGCCGCACCAGTAGGCGGCGCCGTGGCGGTCCTTGCCGGGGCAGACGACGCGGTAGAAGAGCGACTGCTCGTGGCGCCCGACCACGTAGTGCTGCACCGAGTCGTGGTTGAAGAAGTCGTGCGGGCTCTGCACCAGGGCCATGCGCTCGTCGTCGAAGTAGCCGACCATCGCGTCGAGCGCATCGGGCATCGGCACGTGATCGGCATCGAGCATCAGCACCAGCTCGCCTCCGGTGCGCTCCAGCGCCGCGTTGATGTTGCCCGCCTTGGCGTGCGAGTTGTCGGGACGGGTCAGGTAGCGGGCACCGGCCAGCTTCGCCAGCTCCTCCATCTCCGGGCGCCGCCCATCGTCGAGCAGGTAGGTGGTGTGCGGGTAGGTCAGGGCCCGGCAACCGGCCAGAGTGGCGGCGACCACCTCGGTCGGCTCGTCGTAGGTGCAGACGTAGACGTCGACCGAGCGGCCCGGCGTCGCGTCGGGTCGCTGCATCGGCGGTCGCGACCAGGAGAACCAGGCCAGCGTCCCCAGCGCCCAGATCCCGTAGATCTCGGTGACCAGCAGCATCCCGAAGGCCACCGGGCTGGCTCCTTGGCCGCTCCAGCCGATCCGCCAGGTCAGGTAGCCGGCGCCCCAGAGCAGTGCCACGATCGCCAGCGAGCGCAGCACCAGCGGGTGGCGGTCGAAGAAACGACCGAGCCGGGTCTGCTCGTTGCCTTGCATGGGGCTGCATCGACGCTCTCGCTGCGGTTCTTGAGTCCCGCTAGGCGCCTGCCTTCGCCCGACGACCCGCCGCCCGTAAAATCAACCCCGACTGGATCCCGGAGGGGTGCCGGAGTGGTTGAACGGGGCAGTCTCGAAAACTGTTGGCGTCGCAAGGCGCTCGTGGGTTCGAATCCCACCCCCTCCGCTTTCCGCGACGCTTCTTAACCGTCCTCTAAGCTGCCGAGTCCCTGGGCACCCGCGTGTGTTTGGAAAGATGAGACGCCTGGGAAATGGGAACGAGAGGAAGGTATCTGGTGGGGAAGAAGAGCTTTGCTGGTCTGAGCGCCGCCGTCCTGGCTCTGGCGATGCTGTCGGGCCCCTTCGCCGAGGCGGCTGAAGTGACGCGCGAGAGCTATAAAGAAGCGGTCGAGCCGATCTGCAAGACGAATACGGAAGCCAACGAAAAAATCCTCAAGGGCGTCCGCCAGAAAGTGAAGGCGGGCAAGCTGAAAGCCGCGGGGACCCAGTTTGAAAAGGCTGGCAAAGCGCTCCACAAGGCGATCGTGCAACTGAAAGCGGTGCCGCAGCCGACCGCCGACGAAGCCAAGCTCGCCAAGTGGCTCAAATACGTCGGCGAAGAGGAAAAACTCTTCCTGCAGGCGGCGAAGAAGCTCAAGGAAGGCAACAAGACCGCTGCCCAGGCGCTGGTGATTCGCCTCACCCACAACGCCAATCAGGCCAACAACCAGGTCCTCGCCTTCGAATTCAAGTACTGCCGCTTCGAACCCTCGAAGTTCACCTAGTCGCGAGCGGGATCAGCCGGCGGCGGGAGGTGCTCCCGCCGCCGCTGCAACCTGTTCCGCGATCCAGGGATAGATCCGGTCCACGCGGGTGAAGATGTCGGGCACGTGCGTGTTGCAGTCGGCGGCGCCGAGGCTGGTGACGCCGATCTGCACCGGCGTGCCGTCTTCGCGGAAGGCCAGCGCCGGCCCGCCGCTGTCGCCGTGACAGGTGCCGATCGCAAAGCCCGGGGGCGTGATCGTGCAGAGCTGCGAGGAGTAGTTGAAGAAGGGGTAGTAGACGCGGGAGTGGTTGCGGCAGAAGAGGCGTCGCTGCACGAAGGTCGCCCCGCGGCGCAGGATCGGCGACAGTTTCAGCCTCGGCGGTTTGCCGCTCAGGCCCCAGCCGGCGATCCAGGTCGGGGTATTGGGGGCGAGCAGTGCCGCGTCGGCAGGGCCAGCGAGTGCCACGGCGGGCGCCGTGGTCGGCGTCGCCAGGATCAGCAGCCCCGCATCGCCGTGGACCTTGAAGCGGTTGAAGCCGGGATAGGGAATCGCGCGAACGACCTTCGATACCTGGCGGATGGTCGAGTCGCGGATGTCGCGGCTGCCGGTCACCACTGTGTACTGGGCCGGCGGCGTGCGCTCGCCGGTGATGATGTCCTCGACGCAATGACCGGCGGTGAGGACGACGTTCGGGGCCACGACCGTGCCCGAGCAGCTGAAGCCTTCGTCATTCTTGTCGGCGGCGAGGATGAACGCCGCCCATGGCCATTCTTCGGTCGCCGCCGCCGTGCCGCCCACGATCGAGGCGCTGGCGCCGTCGAACGCCTGCGCCGGGGCGGCCAGCGCCATCGTCGCGATCAAGCTGAGCGCCGCGTAAAGCGCTCCCCGCTTGCCTCTCCTCACGTGCGTCATCGCTCCTCTATCGGCAGCTCGGTTCAATTCGATAGCCCTGCGCGGCCCTGCCGGAGGCCGCGTTGAACCCACTAAGATCGAGCGTCCACGCCCAGGTAGCTCAGTTGGTAGAGCACTTCCATGGTAAGGAAGGGGTCACGAGTTCGAGTCTCGTCCTGGGCTTGAGCGACGTTCAGTCGCTTGAGCGAAGCCGATCCGACCGCGCCTGTGGTGTCGGCGGGTCACCCGGCGGATCGGTCCAGAGACCAGCCGTCACGTCGGCATCGAGGCGGCAGGTCAACGGCTTGCCGCCGTACTGGCTGATGGCTGCGAGGACCGTCTCCCGAGTGGCCCGCCCGACTGCGACCAGTAGCACCGAACTCCCGGGCCTCAGCAGTCCCTTGACCTGCTGGCGAAAGCTCAGGTCGAGTCCGCTCGGCTCCTCCTCGTTCATTACGACGCCGAAGATGACTCCCCAGAATCGACTCCATGCAGCCGTCGCTCCGGGGTGGCGGCTGGTCAGCAGCTGGTGGTTCCCGTTCTTCTCGGCCACGATCACGCCGATCGCGTCGGGGTCGAGCGGAATTTCAGCCGCGCATCGGTCGAGCTCCGCGGCTGCCTGAGCGGCGACGGTCTCCTCCGTGTATGCGATGGCGATTAGCTCTGGCATCAGCCGGATCGGTGGAGCTGCCCTCGGGGGAGCAACTGTCCCAACGTAGGTCTGTGCCGCCGGGTCCGCATCGCCCGAAGCGGGTGATCGTCGAGATCCCTACTCCGCTGCGGGAGGGCTCTGTGAGCCGGCCTCGCGGTCGAGCAGGCCGACCTCTTGCGCCAGTTCGACCGCTTCCCGTCGCGAGGAGGCGCCGAGCTTGCGGTAGATGCTCTGCGCCTGGGTCTTGACCGTGTTCGGCGAAACGAAGGTCTCCGCGGCTATCTGGGGGTAGGACAGATGGCCCGGCAGGAACTGGAGCACGCGCAGCTCGGCTGGAGAGAGATCACTCACCTTCGCGACGGAAAGCTCCTCGACCGCCTGGGCTGACTCCTCGATCCACTTGCCGAGCACGCTCGCGTCGGGGGTGCGCTTCAGCAGCTTCTTCGCCTCGGCGAGAAACGCTCCGGCCGCCGGGCCATCGCCGAGGCGCGAGGCGCAACGAGCCAGCGCGATCCTCGCCTCGACTTCGTACCAGGGAGCGAATTCATCGAGTTCTCCGAGCAAGTCCACGCCAATCCGCATGTCGGCCATCGCCTTCTCGACCCTTCCGAACCTGGATTCGACCAGGGCGGAGACCGCCATCGCCAGCGCGACCATCGGGTACTCGATCAGCCCGGAGCGGTTGACCTGCGCTCGGGCCTGGGCCGCCAGCGACTCGGCGAGCTGCCAGTCCTCATCCTCGATCGCTAGCAGAGCGAGCTGGGCGAGGGCGAGCACCTGAATGGTCGGGGCGCTGACCGATCCGCGCCGTGCGCCCTCCACCAACCTTCCGTGCGCCGACTCGCGGAGCCCGCGGAGATGCAGCCCGACCCCGTCGAGCATGCAGCACATCGACAACCAGGGGCTCTCGTCCGCGAGATCCTCCGCGGCGACCTCGGTGCTGACGCACATCGCCTCGACCCCCTGCCGAGCGAGGCCGGCTTCGGCCAGCGCCAGGCCCGGCACGAGCCCGAGGCTCTTGTCCGAGTTCCCTTCTGCCTGCAGCAGACTCCGGGCCACCGCGGTCCACTGTTCGGCCTGTGAGCCGGCGCCGCGGGTGATCCCACCGAAGGCCGCGGTAAGGCTCAGGGCGGGGTCTGAGGCGATGGTCTCCTCCCCGAGCCGACCCAGCCAGCCGATCACGGTGGCAACCCGTCCGCGGGTCATGTACCTGGGCACTCCTAACCACAGCAGCTCTCCGGCTCGCGCTGGGTCTCCCGCCTCGATCGCGTACTGGATCGCCCGGTCCCAGTCGCCCTGCTCGGCCCACCATTCCGAGGCACGAAGGTTCAACTCCGATTCCCTGGCCGGCTCTACGCGGTGCAGCTCTGAGCGCAGCATCTCGCGGAACATCGGGTGGAAGCGAAACCACTCATCGCGCCGGTCCAACGGCGTCAGCAGCGAGTTCGAGCGCGATAGGTCGACGAGCGTCCTCGCCGAGCCGGTCCGCCCGAGAACGGCGTCGCAGAGATCGCCGCTGAGGCGGTCGAGGACCGAGGCCCGCCGCATGAACTCCAGCCTGCGCTGCGAGACCGAAGCGAGGACTTCCTCCTTGATGTAGTCGACGACGATCCGGTCGTCGCCGGCAAACCGGGAGATCGCCCCGTCGAGGTCCGGCTGCTCGGTGAGGGCGAGGCCGGCGAGATAGAGAGCGGCCGGCCAGCCCTCCGCGTGCAGGATCATCGCGTCGAGCTGTTTGCTGGTCAGCTCGACGCCGAGCCCGGCGAGCAGGGCCGCGCACTCGGCCTTCGTCATCATCAGCTCCGCCCTGCCCAGCTCGGTCAGCATGCGGTGGGCACGCAGCCTGCCTATCGGCAGAGCCGGCTCAGTTCGGCAGGCGAGCGCAAGCCGGGAGCCGGAGGGAAGCTGGCCGGCGATTGCCGCGATTACCGCCAGCGCCTGGGGGGACTCGATTCGCTCGAGGTCGTCGAGGACGAGGACCATCGGGACCGTGCGATCGCCCAGGGCACGGCCGAGCCGCGGTAGGACGATGCTCTCGATGCTGGGCTCGGGAGCCTGAAGAGCGGTGGAGACGTCCTCCGGCATCGGCTCGATCCGCTCGAGCGCCTCGACGATCGAGGCTACGAGCATCCCGGGATCGTTGTGCGGGTCGCCGAGGATGATCGACGTGAACGGGCGCGGGTCCTCTTCAGCCCACTGCTCCAAGAGGACCGACTTTCCGTACCCCGAGGGCGCGCTGAGGAGGACGACCGGCGCTGTGCTCTGCCTCAACTTCTCGATCAGACGCGAGCGCGGAACCAGGGGCGGGACGCTTAGGGCGCTCGGAGCAGGCTGAGCGATGGCGCCGCCATCCTCGTTCAAAACGCAACTCGGTCAGGGAGGGACATGGTCAGCCTATGCCGACTGTACCGCCCGTCAAGGAAGCTTGTGTGAAATCTAGGCCAGGAACCCGATCGCGCCACGCAAGAGCAGGATGGCGCCGATCCCCGCGGCGCCGACGACCGCGATCCGGCGGCTGCTTTGGGTCAGCCAGGCGCGGAAGCGCTGCACCGCGACCACCGTCCGCTCCGGGGCCACGAGGTAGCCGACCAAGGGGACCTCCAGCAGGATCAAGAGCATGACGTTGAAGCCGAGGATGACGAGGATCTCGCCGGCCGCTCCGTAATTCAGTTGCTGAAGGTCGTGCAGCGCCGCGAGGTAGGCGACGCCGGGAAGCGTGAAGACGACGCCGAGCGCGAAGGTGATGCGAGCATCGCCACGGCCGAGCAACTGCTCGACCTTGGAGGGACCCTTCTCGGCGTCCTCGGCATCCGATTCCCCCTTCTTCGCCTTGCGCCGCTCTTTCAATTTCTCGTCGCGACCGCTGCCCAGCACATAGGCAACGAGCAGGAAGATCGCCCCCAGGGCGATGTCCATCGCGGGGCTGAGGGAGTTCTGCGCGGTTTCCGTCGTGCCTGAGTCATGCACGACAAAGACGATCACGAAGCCGATCGTGAGGCTGACCAGCAGGGCGCCGGCCAGGTAGCCGAGCAGGAGCCGCTTTGGGTTCTCCAAGAACAGCATCACCGTCACCGCCGCGAGCAGGGTGGCGTTCGCCGCGGCTACCAGTGAGAGAAGGAAGATGTCGCCCATGAGCGCACCAGCCGCGGGAGCCCGGCAAACGTCGCCGAGCCCCCGCGTGCCGGCTTAGACCTCCGCGGTCCGATCGTCCTCGCCGTAGACGACCAGGCCGTGGATGCAGATGACGCAGATGGCGAAGATGCCCAGCGACCAGAACGGGTAGGCGCCGCCCACCGCCAGCAGTGCGCCGATCGCCCCGAGCGAGGCGGCGATGATCCCGATCACGCGGCCGAAGGTGCCGCCAGCGAACAGTGAGAAGCCGGCGAACAGCTGAATCACCCCGAGCAGAATCGTGATCCAGCCCCAGGTGTGCAGGCTGGAAAGCACGTAGTGGGTATTGCCCGCGTAAAAGTTCGCATCGCCAACCGCGGCGATGCCGTAGATGACGTTGAGTATGCCCGCGATCATCAGCAAGATGGCGACGAACACAGCGCGACCCAGACCTCTCATACGCTTGCTCCCTTCGTAGTCGGCCGCTATCACGGAGGCCCGACTGGTGGTTTCGAGCCCAGCGCCAGTGGCCGAGCTCCTTCGTCCATGCAGACTCGCCGCGATGAGACGGGTCGGCATCATCTGAACCGGGTGATTGTTGGCGGGTCCTCGGTTTCAGAGGAGGAGCAGAGGGGTTCACCCGGTTCAGGTGATGCGCCCGACGCCTGGCGCGCTTAGCTTCGGTCGGGATGAGCCTCGAGGCCACCGAGTCCGAGATGGTGCTGCTGGAGGGCGGGGCCTTCCTGATGGGGGCCGAGGGTCCGGAGTGCGTCGCCGGCGACGGTGAGGGGCCGGTGCGCGAGGTCGAGGTCGATGCCTTCGCGATCGATCCCTGCGCAGTTACCAACCGCCGATTTGCCAAGTTCGCCGAGGCGACCGGCTATGTCACCGACGCCGAGCGCTACGGATGGTCGTTCGTCTTCGGCGGCCTGCTTCCCGACGAGTTCCCCGACACCCGCGGCGCCGTCGAGGCCCCGTGGTGGCGCCAGGTCTACGGCGCCTGCTGGCGCCAGCCAGAGGGGCCGCACTCCTCGATCGACGACCGGTTCGATCACCCCGTCGTCCATGTGTCCTGGCGCGACGCCGAGGCGTTCTGTCGCTGGAGCGGGGTGAGGCTGCCGAGCGAGGCCGAGTGGGAGTTCGCGGCCCGCGGCGGCCTGGTTGGGAAGCGCTTTCCCTGGGGCGATGAGCTGGAGCCGGGCGGCGAGCACCGCATGAACGTCTGGCAGGGCACGTTCCCGTCGGAGAACACCCTCGGCGACGGCTACCTCGGCACCTGTCCGGTCGACGCCTTCCCGGCCAACGGCTACGGGCTCCACAACACCACCGGCAACGTCTGGGAATGGTGCGCGGATTCCTTCGACGGCGATCAGGCGATGGTCACCCGCGGTGGCTCCTATCTCTGTCACGACTCTTATTGCAACCGCTACCGGGTCGCGGCCCGGAGCTCCAACACCGTGGACACCTCAACGGGAAACACGGGATTCAGGTGCGCCCGCGACCACTCACTACCTAGGGAGACGAGATGAGCAGCAAGAACGACGAGGTCAAGCGCGACGTCCTGCCGATTCCCGACCGGCCCTATGAGGGTCCGATCACCTACGACGCCAAGGACCCCGACACGTCCTTCCCCCCGATCGAGCAGTTGCGCCCGCCCGCGGACGCGCCGAACGTCCTCGTCGTCCTGCTCGACGACGTCGGCTTCGCTGCCTCCAGCGCCTTCGGCGGCCCCTGCGCGAGCCCGGTTGCCGAGGCGCTGGCGGCAGAGGGGCTGAAGTACACCCGCTTCCACACCACCGCGCTCTGCTCGCCGACCCGCGCCGCCCTACTCAGTGGCCGCAACCACCACTCGGTCGGGATGGGCGGGATCACCGAGATCGCCACCTCCGCTCCCGGCTACAACTCGGTCCGCCCAAACACCGCGGCGCCTCTGGCCGAGACGCTGAAGCTGAACGGCTTCTCGACCGCGCAGTTCGGCAAGTGCCACGAGGTCCCGGTCTGGGAGACCAGCCCGATGGGCCCCTTCGACGCCTGGCCCTCGCGCGGCGGCGGCTTCGAGCACTTCTACGGCTTCATCGCCGGCGAGACGAACCAGTACTTCCCGGCCCTCTATGACGACACCGTCGCGGTCGAGCCCGACCGCTCGCCGGAGGAGGGCTACCACCTCACCGAGGACCTTGCCGACCGCGCGATCGGCTGGGTGCGCGAGCAGAAGGCGCTGATGCCCGACAAGCCC
>JASLIG010000001.1 GCA_030152805.1 Solirubrobacterales bacterium | reverse complement strand
GCGAAGGCGCAGTGCATGCTCGGCACCGCCGCGTAGGGGTTGATGAAGACTTTGGCCAGCGAGGAGTCGTGGTTGACGCCGGAGAAGTCGACGATCGTGTCGACGAAGCCCTGGTCGGGGAACATCCGCGGCGGCGCGGTCGGGTAGAGCGTGTAGCCGACCAGGGCGAAGCCCATCGAGACCACGAACATGTTGCGCACGAAGTAGTAGGACTCGTTGCGGAAGAGGTAGAGCCAGACGAGGAAGCCCAGCGCGATCGAGAACTGGGCGTTGAGGTAGAGCTGGTTGGCGACGTTGACCAGCCAGTGCGCGGGCAAGAAGAAAGCCTGCACGCTCGGCTCGAAGAGGGCGTGGGTCGCGCGCTCGAAGTCGATCACCTGCTGGCCGTGGGCGATCGCCTCGGAGCGCTGGCCGTCGGCGATCCCGCGCACGAGCTCGTAGGCGACGTCGACGAGGACGAGGATGCCGAGCTGGCGCCCGGCGTCGCCCCAGCCTTGGGGCAGCTTGGATCCGATGCGATCGAGGGCACGGGACACGGACGGCCAATTGTAATTCGCCCGTTAACGGGGTGGTAACAGCGGACGGGTCCTGTCACGGGGGAGGGGGGCCTGCGGGCAGTCCACGGGCTGTCCTCGACCCCCCTCCCCCGTGCCACCCGTCCGAGTTGCCGTCTCGGCTAACGGACGAACTTCAAGACGTCGTCCACTACGCGAGCGTCGTCGATCCAGGGCCAATGGCCGGCGGCGGGGACGACTTGGAGCGTGGAGCTTGGGAGGGCATTGGCGTAGGCCTCGGCGAAGCGGGGTCTGAGGAAGGGGTCGCTGGCTCCCCAGAGGACCAGGGAGGGACAGGTGAGGCGGTTGAGGTCCCTGCCCGCGAGGGCGAGGCGGTCGGGGTTGGCGTGGCGGTAGAGAGCGAGGGTGGCCTGGTTGGTTCCATGATCCAGGTGGCGCCAGACCATCTCGATGAACTGCGGTGGCATCGCGCGGCGGTCGCCCGAGAGCTGGCGCATGATCAATCCCATCGAGGACTTGGTGGTGGTTGCGTTGGCGAACTCGCCGAGCCCACGGCGGCGCCAGATCTGGGCTACCCAGTGCCAGCGGTAGCCGGGCAGGAGGGGCACTGCGTTGATCACGACCAGCTTCTCGACCAGCTCCGGCCGTCGCTGCGCTCCGATCAGGCCAATGCAGCCCCAGTCATGCACCACCAGCTTGCGGCGACCAACCCCGAGCTCCTCGAGGCACTTCTCTAGGAACGCCGAGAGCCCGTACATCGAGTAGTCGAAGTGCGCCGGATCGGGCCGATCGGACCGTCCCCAGCCGGGCATGTCGATCGCGATCGCCGGCCCGCCGCGCCCGAGAAACGGCAGCCAGTCCTCGCCGTGGGTCGGGTTGCCGTGGCAGTAGACGATCGGCGTCCCCTCGCCGGGGACATGCCTGTAGAAGACCCGCACCCCGTCGACTCGAAGCTCTCCCTCTTCAATCGCCCTGGCCACGCCCGAACCATATGCCTGACTAGGGTCCCGGCATGGACTGGAAGCGACCGCCAAGGCGCCGCGTGCGGGCGATCCGCGACCGGCTGCGGGAGATGTACGGGCAACCGGTCAACGAACCGCACGGGCACCCGATCGCCGAGCTGATCAAGACGGTGCTCTCCCAGCACACCAACGATCGCAACCGCGATCGCGCCTTCGCCGCGCTGCGCGAGCGTTTCCCGACCTGGGAGGAAGTACGCGACGCACCGGTGAGCGAGGTCGAGGAGGCGATCCGGCCCGGTGGGCTTGGCAGGCAGAAGGCGCCGCGGATCCAGGCGATCCTCGAACAGCTCGGCGAGCATCCCGACCTCGACTGGACCGAGACGGCGCCGCCGGCCGAGTCGATGGCCTACCTCGACTCGCTGCCCGGAGTCGGTCGCAAAACCGCCGCGTGCGTGCTGATGTTCACCTGGGGGATTCCGGAGATCCCGGTTGACGTGCACATCCACCGGGTCGGCGGGCGGCTCGGCCTCTTCCCCGAGAAGGCCTCGTTCGAGCGGGCCCACAACGAGATGATGGCCGTCGTCGACCCCGCGGATGCCTACGAGCTGCACATGAATCTGATCCGCCACGGACGCGAGGTCTGCCGGCCGAAACCACGCTGCGGCGAGTGCGAGCTGCGCCGAATGTGTCCCTGGTACCGTGCCGGGCGCAAATGAGCAAAAAAACGTTCATCGTCTTCGGGCTGGTGGTCATATTCCTCGCCGTCCTGATCCCCTGGCTTGCCTTCCGGTCCGACGGCGACGCGGCACGCGGAGCGCAAGAGGTGCCATCCAACCTGGAGAGCGGGCAGAGCCTCTTTCAGACCAACTGCGGCACCTGCCACACGCTGTACGCGGCCGGCACCGATGGCAACTACGGCCCCGACCTCGACGAACTGCTGGCCCCCACCGGGCCGCCGGAAGGCTCAGGCGCCGATTCGACCATCAAGGCGACCAAGGGCCGCGTCCTCAACGCGATCGAAAAAGGCGCCGACGACAAAACCACGCCCGGCCGGATGCCAGGCGGCATCCTCAACGAAGAGCAAGCTGAGGAAGTCGCCGAATTCGTCGCCCGCACGGCCGGCGAGGGTTAAGTCGTCGCCCATCCCCGGTAGGGGTTCCGCTTAACTTTTCGGGTGAAGAGGTCGCGGCTGTCGCCTCGAGCTCTCGACCGAAAAGTACAAGACCTTCACCCCTACCGGGGATGGGCTATGTCATTCAGCTTGTCGTCAGCGGGCCGCGAAAGAGCAGGGAGCTGTAGAGACCCGCGTGGTCGGAGTTCCAGAGGCCGCGGACCGGTTGGCGGCCGGTTACGGCTGAGCTTTTGAGCTTGATTTCTTTGGGATCGCGCGTCATCACGTGGTCGACCTGGTGGTTGAAGTCGGCGACGCTGCCGCCGGCGCCGACGGCGAGCAGGCTCGAGTTGAGGCAGCAGCCGAGCGGTTTGTTCGTGCTGCGCTCGCGCATGCCCGCGCCGAGCAGGGTGCGGTAGGCCTGCTGATCGCCGGGTTCGACCGTGTCGTCGTCGGAGTTGAGGTCGCCGAGGAGGATCACCGGCAGACCCGTCGTCGCCGGGCCGCCGGGAGCGACGAGCTCGCTCGCCTGCAGGGCGCGGATGCTCGGCACCTGCGTGGCGGGGTCGAACGCCTCGAGGTGGGTGTTGACGAAGCGGAAGGTGTGGCTGCCGCGCACCTTGGCGTCGATCGCGACCCAGCCCCTCGTCACGGTGACGTTGACGCCGGAGACCTGGACCGTGAGCAGGTTGGCGAAGTGGCCCATCCGCTTGTGCTTGAAGGTGACGCCGGCACCGTTGCGCACGAGGATCGCGTCGCGCATCGTCAGCCGGCCGTTGATCTCGGCATTGGGAATCGCCCCGTTGGGCCCGTCGCCGGGGACGCCGTTTTCATCGGCGGGTGCTTCGAAGTCGAACTCGTCCTGTGAGACGGCCACGCGGTACTGCGGCTTGCCTTTGCCCTTGTTGAGCTGCGCCAGCAGTTCGGCCAGGTAGTCGTAGCGGACCGCCGTCGCGGTCGGCGTGGCCCCGGAGTTGAGCAGGGGTTCGAGGCTGGGCGGCCCCGTGCGCCAGAGAGCCGCCTCCTGCAGACCGACCAGGTCCGGCTTCTTCTCGAGGATCTCTTCGGCCAGGCCCTTGGCCCGCACCGGGAAGTTGTTGGCGGTGACGTCGCGGAGGATTTTCCCGTTCGCGGCGAGGAAGGCTTCGCGGCTCGGCGCCGCGATCGCCGGCGTCAGGTCGGCGCCGAGATAGAGGTTGCGGGTCATCACGCTGACTTCCTTGCCCTGATCCGGTTTCTTGGTCGCTTTGCCAGCGGCCAGGCTGGGTACGAACGCGAGTACCATCGCTGTGAGAGCGAGCAGAACGGTGACGCGCCGAGCGCCTGTATGCGGATGATCCAAAATCGTCTCCTCTTCGTCGGCGACCCACCCGGGGCCGCACAGGTCGAGGCGCCTCCCATACCCGCTAACCCACTATAGGCACAAAGGCTTTGCATCCGATCATGGATCTGCCATACTGCCACTTAGATTTTTAGCGAAGCTTAAATAGAGATAACTAGAGCTGGAGGACTTTGACAGTGGGCAAGACGATCGGCATCGACCTGGGCACGACCAACTCCTGTGTCGCCGTACTGGAGGGCGGCGAGCCGACCGTTCTGGAGAATGCCGAGGGCGGGCGGACCACCCCCTCAGTGGTGGCGTTCAGCGAGTCCGGCGATCGCCTCGTCGGCACGGTGGCCAAGCGCCAGGCGGTGATGAACCCCGAGAACACGATCTTCTCGATCAAGCGCTTCATGGGCCGCAAGGAGGCCGAAGTCAAAGAGGAGGAGACGATCGTCCCCTACGAGGTCGTCGCCGGCCCCAACGGCGATGTCCGGGTCGACGTGCGCGGCAAGCAGTACAGCCCGCCGGAGATCAGCGCGATGATCCTGCAGAAGTTGAGGGCAGACGCCGAAGCGAAGCTCGGTGAGACGGTCGACGGCGCGGTCATCACCGTACCGGCCTACTTCAACGACGACCAGCGCCAGGCGACTAAGGACGCCGGAAAAATTGCCGGGCTCGACGTCAAGCGGATCATCAACGAGCCGACCGCAGCCTCGCTCGCCTACGGGCTCGACAAGGAGACAGCGGACCACACGATCCTCGTCTTCGATCTCGGCGGCGGCACCTTCGACGTCTCGGTGCTGGAAATCGGCGACGGCGTCTTTGAGGTGAAGGCGACCGCCGGGGACAACCACCTCGGCGGCGACAACTGGGACAAGGCGATCGTCGAGTGGCTGGTCGCCGAGTTCAAACGCGACCAGGGCGTCGACCTCGCCGCCGACAAGAACTCGCTGCAGCGCCTCTACGAGGCGGCGGAGAAGGCCAAGATCGAGCTCTCCTCGACGCAGGAGACGCAGATCAACCTGCCCTTCATCACCGCGGTCGAGGGGCAGCCCAAGCACCTCGACATGAAGCTGACCCGCTCGAAGCTGAACGAGCTGACCGGCGCTCTGCTGGAGCGCGTGGTCGGCCCGGTCAAACAGGCGCTCAGCGACGCCGGCACAGAGATCGACCACGTCGTCCTCGTCGGCGGCATGACCCGGATGCCGGCTGTGCGCGACCGGGTCAAGGAGCTGACCGGCAAGGACCCCCACCAGGGGGTCAACCCCGACGAGGTCGTCGCCGTCGGCGCCGCGATCCAGGCCGGCGTGCTGGCCGGCGACGTCAAGGACGTGCTGCTGCTCGACGTCACCCCGCTGACCCTCGGCATCGAGACCAAAGGCGGCGTGATGACGAAACTGATCGAGCGCAACACGACGATCCCGACCAAGAAGTCGGAGATCTTCTCCACCGCCGACGACAACCAGCCCTCGGTCGAGATCCACGTGCTGCAGGGCGAGCGCGAGATGGCGGGCGGCAACAAGAGCCTGGGCAAGTTCCAGCTCACGGGCATCCCGCCGGCGCCGCGCGGCATGCCGCAGATCGAGGTCACCTTCGACATCGACGCCAACGGCATCCTGCACGTCACCGCCAAAGACCTGGGCACTGGCAAAGAGCAGAAAATCGAGATCAAGTCCGGCTCCGGCCTCAGCGAGGAGGAAATCCAGAGCATGGTCTCCGACGCCGAGGCGCACGCCGATGAGGACAAAAAGCAGCGCGAGCTGGCCGAGGCGCGCAACCTCGCCGAGAACGCCGCCTACCAGTCCGAGAAACAGCTCGAGGAGCTGGGCGACAAAGTCGATTCCTCGGCCAAAGAGGAGATCGAGGCGGCGATCAAGGGTGTGCGCGAGGCACTCGAGTCCGACAGCGCCGAGGAGATCAACGCGAAGACCGAGGCGCTGACGGCTGCCTTCCAGCAGGTGTCGCAGCAGATCTATGAAGCGGCGCAAGCCGAGGCGGCGCAGCAGTCGGCTGACGGCGGTTCTGCCGACGGGTCGGCTGGCGACGATGAGGAGGAAGTGGTTGAGGCTGAGGTCGTCGACGAGGGTGACGAGAAATGAGCGACGAGTCTCGGGACGATCAGGGACGCGAGCGCTCGGCCGCGGGGCCTGCCGCGGCCTCGGGGGGGCCTGCGGGCGGGGGCGGGGCCTCCGTTCTCGGCCCCCCCGAGTCCACGCCACCCGCGGGCGATGCGTCTCGGGTCGAGACCGATCTCGATGCACTCCTAGCTGACACGCAACGCGAGCGGGATGAGTACCTCGATCTCGCTAAGCGGACCAAGGCTGATTTCGAGAACTTTCGCAAGCGGATGAGCACCGAGGTCCAGGCCGCATCGACTCGCGGGAAAGCTGAGGTGATTCGGGAGGTTGTGCCTGTGCTCGATGATTTGGAGCGGGCTATTCAGGCGGCGGGGTTGGATCCGGAGGGGGACTCGGAGGACGGGTTGGCGCATGGCGTGCTGCTCGTGTTCAGGAGCTTGCGGGACTCATTGACGCGGAACGGGATCGAGGCTGTGGATCCCAAGGGGGAGAAGTTCGATCCGGTGGTGCACGAGGCGCTCTCGACGCAGCCTGCCGACGGGGTCGAGCCGGGGACGGTGGTCGAGGTGATGCAGAAGGGGTACCGGTTGGGGGATCAGTTGATCCGGCCGGCGCGCGTGGTGGTGAGCGAGTAGAGGCACGTGGCCGAGGACCTCTACAAGACGCTTGGCGTCGCCAAGGGCGCCTCCGAGGCGGAGATCAAGAAGGCGTACCGCAAACTGGCGCGCCAGTACCACCCTGACCGCAACCCGGACGACCCGAAAGCGGAGGAGAAGTTCAAGGAGGTGCAGGGCGCCTACGACGTGCTCTCCGACGCCGAGAAGCGCAAGGAGTACGACTCGGGCGGCGCCATGTTCGGCGGCTTCGGCGGAGGCGGTCCCGGCGGGGGCCCGTTCGGACCCGGTGGCGCCGGCGCGGCCGGCGGTTTCGACGTCAGCGACATCTTCTCCAACATCTTCGGGCGCGGGGGCGGGGGCGGGGGCGGGCGGGCCCAGCCGCAGCAGGTTCGCGGGCGCGACCTCGAAACCGAGATCAGCCTCAGCTTCGACCAGGCGGTCAACGGCGCTCAGGTCCAAGTCACCGTGCCCAAGGCCGAACGCTGCCCGACCTGCCACGGCAACGGCGCCAAACCGGGCACGACGCCGGTCACCTGCCCGCGCTGCGAAGGGCGCGGCATCGATGCGCAGAGCCAGGGCTTCTTCTCGATCAGTCAGCCCTGCCCGCAGTGCGGCGGCCAGGGCCAGATCATCCAGGACCCCTGCCCGACCTGCGGCGGCTCCGGCCTGACCCAGCAGACCAAGCGCTACAAGGTGAAGATCCCGGCCGGGGTCAAGGACGGGGCGCGGATCCGGCTCGCCGGCAAGGGCGAGGCCGGCCAGCGCGGCGGGCCGCCGGGGGACCTCTTCGTCGTCACCCGCGTCACCGCCTCACCGATCTTCAAACGGCTCGACGGCGGCAACCTCGAGGTGACGGTGCCGATCACGATCGCCGAGGCGCTGCGCGGCGCCACGATCGAGGTGCCGACCCTGGAGGGCACGAAGAAGATCAAGGTCCGCCCCGGGACCAAGCACGGCTCGATCCAGCGGCTGAAAGGCGAGGGGGCGCCGAGGCCGCGTGGCCGCGGCAAGGGGGACGTCCGTTACCGGCTCGAGATCGAGATGCCGAAGAAGCTCACGAAGGACCAGGAGGCGGCGGCCGAGAAACTGGCCGAGGCCTTCAACGGCGCCGACCCGCGCGCCGAGCTGCTGAGAAAGGCTGGACCATGAGCGCCCAAATCGGCACAGTGGCTGCCGGTCGTTCGAATCCGTGCCGATTTGGGCGCGAAAGTTTGTCATGAGCGTGCGGCGCGAACGGATCGACGTCTCGATCGACTCCGACCAGGGGGTCTTCATGATCTCGGTCGCCGCCGAGCTCGCCCACATGCACCCGCAGACGCTGCGCATGTACGAGGCGCGCGGGTTGATCCAGCCGAAGCGCTCGCCGAAGAACACCCGCCTCTACTCCCAGCGCGACGTCGAGCGGCTGCTCCGCATCCAGCGGATGACCTCGGAGGAAGGCCTCAACCTCGCCGGCGTCGAGACGGTCCTCGAAATGGAGGAACGGGTCGAGCGGATGCGCGCCGAGTTGGAGCGGACGCGCCGCCGGGCCGAAAAGCTGGAAGAGCGGTTCCTGAAGGGAGGCCTGGATGCAACCGGATAGGTTCACCGTCAAGTCCCAGGAAGCGGTGGCCGACGCGCTGCAACTGGCCTCGCGCCTGCGCAACCCCGAGGCGGCTCCCGCCCACCTGCTGGTGGCGCTGCTGGCTCAGGATGAAGGGCTGACGGTGCCGATCCTGCAGAAGGTCGGCGCCGACCCGGCCTCGGTGCGCTCGCGGGCGGAACAGGCGGTGCAGGCGCTGCCGAAGCTGAGCGGCGAGCAGGCGGCCGAGCCGCAGCCCTCCTCCTCCCTGCGCAAGGTCCTGCAGGACGCCGAGGCGGAGATGCGGCGCAAGGGCGACGAGTACATCTCGACCGACCACTTCCTGCTCGCCCTCACCGACAAGGGGTCCGGGGTCGCCGAGCTGCTGCCCGACCACGCCGCGCTGGAGAAGGCCGTCACCGAGGTGCGGCCCCGTCCCGTCACCAGCCCGGAACCGGAGGCGACGACGCAGGCCCTGGAGAAATTCGGCCGCGACCTCACCGCCGAGGCCGAGGCGGGCAAGCTCGACCCGGTGATCGGCCGCGACGAGGAGATCCGCCGCGTGATCCAGGTCCTCTCGCGCCGCACCAAGAACAACCCGGTGCTGATCGGCGATCCCGGCGTCGGCAAGACGGCGATCGTCGAGGGCCTGGCGCAGCGGATCGTCGACGGCGACGTGCCGGAGAGCCTGCGCGACCGGCGCGTGATCGCGCTCGACATCGGCTCGCTGCTGGCCGGCTCGAAATACCGCGGCGAGTTCGAGGAGCGGCTGAAAGCGGTGTTGAGCGAGGTGCAGGAGGCGGCGGGACAGATCGTCCTCTTTCTCGACGAGCTGCACACGATCGTCGGCGCCGGCGCCGCCGAAGGGGCGGTCGACGCCGCCAACCTCCTGAAGCCGATGCTGGCACGCGGAGAGCTGCGCGCGGTCGGCGCCACCACGCTCGACGAGTACCGCAAGCACATCGAGAAAGACGCGGCACTGGAGCGGCGCTTCCAGCCGGTCCTCGTCGGCGAGCCCGACATCAACGACACGATCGCGATCCTGCGCGGTCTGAAGGAGCGCTACGAGGTCCACCACGGCGTGCGCATCGCCGACTCGGCGATCGTCGCCGCGGCCACCCTCTCGGAGCGCTACATCGCCGACCGCTTCCTGCCCGACAAGGCGATCGACCTGATCGACGAGGCGGCCTCGCGCCTGAAGATCGAGATCGACTCGATGCCGACCGAGATCGACGAGGTCGAACGCCGCATCCAGCAGCTCGAGATCGAGCGCGAGGCGCTGAAGAAGGAGAGCGACGAGGCCTCGAAGGCGCGCCTGGAGGCGATCGAGTCCGAGCTGGCCGAGCTGCGCGAGCGCTCGGGCGAGATGAAGGCGCGCTGGCAGAACGAGAAGGAGGCGATCGACTCGATCAAGGCGGCGAAGGCACGGCTCGAGGAGGCCAGTCGCGAGGCCGAACGGGCCGAGCGAGACGCCGACCTCGAGCTGGCGGCGAAGCTGCGCTACGGCGAGATCCCCGAGCTGGAGAAGACGGTGGAAGATCAGGAAGCGCGCCTGGCCGAGCTGCACGCCGGCGGCGGCACGATGCTGACCGAGGAGGTGACCGAGGAGGACGTAGCCGAGGTCGTCGCCAAATGGACCGGCATTCCCGTCAGCCGGCTGATGGAGGGAGAGGTCGAGAAGCTGATCCACATGGAGGAACGGCTGCACGAGAGAGTGATCGGCCAGGACGAGGCGATCGAGGCGGTGTCAAACGCGCTGCGCCGCTCCCGCGCCGGCCTCTCCGACCCCAACCGGCCGATCGGCAGCTTCCTCTTCCTCGGCCCGACGGGAGTGGGCAAGACCGAGCTCGCCAAGGCGCTGGCCGAGTTCATGTTCGACTCCGAGCAGGCGATCGTCCGCCTCGACATGTCCGAGTACATGGAGAAACACACGGTGGCGCGGCTGATCGGCGCGCCGCCCGGCTACGTCGGTTACGAGGAGGGCGGCCAATTGACCGAGACGGTGCGGCGGCGACCCTACGCCGTGGTGCTGCTCGACGAGATCGAGAAGGCCCACCCCGACGTCTTCAACACGCTGCTGCAGATCATGGACGACGGGCGCCTTACCGACGGGCAGGGCCGCACGGTCAGCTTCACCAACACGGTGCTGATCATGACTTCCAACGTCGGCAGCGACCGGATCGTCGCCGAGTCGGTCGACGAGAAAATTCGCGAGCAAATCGAAGAGGTCCTGGCGGAAACCTTCAAGCCGGAGTTCCTCAACCGGATCGACGACACGGTGATCTTCCACCGCCTCTCCAAGGGGGACATCGGGCGGATCGTCGAGCTGCAGGTCGATCAGCTGATCGGGCGCGTGCGCGAGCGCGGGATCGAGGTCGAGCTGTCAGACGACGCGCGCACCCTACTGGGCAACCTCGGCTACGACCCAACCTACGGGGCGCGGCCGCTGAAGCGGGTGATCCAGAGGCAGCTGGTCGACAAGCTGGCGCTGGCGCTGCTCGAGGGGGAGTTCCGCGAAGGGGAGACGGTGCGGGTCGACGCCCAGGAAGGCGAATTGGCCTTCGACAGCGAGCCCGCCAAGCTGCCCGGCTGAGTGCCAAACCGCGCGATTGAGAGCCAGAATGGGAACTACAGCCCATTATGCGGTGTTAAGGAACCGGGGCGAGAATCCGACATAAGCTCTCAACCCCCCGTACTACGCATGCCTGGACGACGCCGTATCGATACCGCCGCCCCACTCCGTTCTTCGATCGCCGACGCCGCCTTCGCGGTGGAGGAGCGCGTCGTCTGGGGCGGCGCCGACGTGCTGCGCCGCGTTGCCGACGCGATCAAGTGGCCCTTCGAGCGGGGGCTCTGGGCGATCGAGCGGGGACTGGTCTGGCCGCTGGAGGAGCGCGCCGATGGCTGGGGTGCGCCGGCCCGCACTGCCGGCCTGGCGGCCCTGGCGCTGCTGGCCGTCGGCGCCGGAGTGATCGGGCTGCTCTGGGCCTCGGGCAGCGGCAGTAGTGGCTCTCACTTGCGACAGGCAGTGGCCCCGACGCCCGCGCCGGTGGTGCAAGCTCCCGCGCCGGAGCCGCTGAAAGCGGCGGCGCCGGCACTGCAGGGGGCCAAGCCGGACTTCAGCGCCGAGGCCGACGGCGGCGTCGCCAAGAGCGCCGGAGAAATCGCCTCCTCGGGCAGCGGTACCGCCACCTCGGCCGAATCGACCGCGGCGAACTCGACCGCTGAAGTCGCCTCTAGCGGCACGGGCAAAGTCGAGCCGGCCGGACCGGCCGCGACCCTGGTGGCACAGCAGTTCGCCAGCGCCTTCGTGCTGTATGAGACCGGCCACCTCGACCGCCGGGTCCGCTCCGCCTTCCGGGCGACCGCGACCCCGCAGCTCGCCCGCTCGCTGCTGCGACGCCCGCCGCGGCTGCCGGCGAACACGAGGGTGCCGCAGGCGAAAGTCCTCAACGTCGTCGCCGGCCCCCATCACGGCAGCACCTACAGCGTCAGCGTCTCGCTGCTGCGGGTCGGCGTCACCAGCGAGCTGCGGCTCGACCTGCAGCGCGACAAGGAGTCCGGCGAGTGGCGTGTGGCGGACGCGCGCGGCTGATGTCACGGCTGCGCAACACGCTCGCGGCAGCCGTGATCGCCGTCGCGTTGACGGCCCCGAGCGCGGGCGCCGTGGGAGCGCCGGCGAGCGAAACGGCGGCAGCGCCGAGCCTCGAAGAGAACGAAACGCTCGCCGCGCCGACGATCGCTCCAGCCGCCAGCGGCGGCACCGCGGCGGAAGTCGAGCCGGAAGAAGAAAGGGGCAGCAGCGAACCGGCGCCAGTCGAAAGCGAGGAAGGGAGCGCCGGGGCGGTGGGGGCACCGTCGCCGTCGGAAACCTTCGAAATCCCCTCGATCCCGACCTCGAGCTGCGCAAGCGCCGGCGGTGTGCCACCGGTGCTGATCCCGATCTACAACCGCGCCGCCACGACCTACGGTCTCGGCCCGCAGGGGCCGGCGATCCTCGCTTCGATCAACGGCATCGAGAGCGCCTTCGGCACCAACATGGGGCCGTCGTCAGCCGGCGCGATCGGCTGGATGCAGTTCCTGCCCTCGACCTGGGAAACCTGGGGCGTCGACGCCAACGGCGACGGGGTGCGGGATCCCTACGACCCCGAGGACGCGATCTTCGCCGCCGCCCGCTACCTCAACGCCTCCGGCATGCCGGTAGACACCTACAGCGCGATCTTCGCCTACAACCACGCCGATTGGTACGTCGCCGAGGTCCTCGCCAACGCGTCCTGCTACGGCGCGATGGGGGGCGGGGTGGGCGGCTTCGCTCTGACGCCGCAGCTACAGAGCTTCGACTGCACGGCGGCGCCGGCGTGGCGGGACGAAGTTCCCACTGAATACATGGAAGCCTTCGAGGCGGCCTCGAGCCGCTACGAACTCGGCCAGCGCGGCGTCTGGGCAATTGCCTCGGTGGCGCGGCTGGAGTCGAACTTCGGCCGCGGCATGAGCAGGGCTCAGCTGCACGAACGCGGTCCGCTCGGACTCGAACCGAGCGAGTGGAGCAAGTACGCCGTCGACGGCGACGAAGACGGCCGCGTCCGCCGCGGCGATCCGGCCGACTCGGCCGCCACGCTCGCTCGCCTGATCTGGTCGCGGGGCAGCCTGCGCGCGGGCATCTTCACCCACAACCAGGCCCAGTGGTACGTGCAGGCGGTGCTCGCCGACGCCGAAGAGCTGGAAGGCAAGTGCCAGGTGACCCCGGTCGATTGGTCGCTGGCGCTGCCGGGCACGGTCGGCGCGCCGATCAACTGGAATAACCTCACCCTCTCCAACGACCTCGAGCTGCGAGACATCACCAGCGGCGCGCTCGATCCGCGCATCGTGGCGCTGATCGGTGCGATCACCCAGCAGCACACACTGACCATCTCCGCCCTGCGCTCGGACCACTCCGAGTACACGACCGAAGGCAACGTCTCCAACCATTACTTCGGCCGGGCAATGGACATCGCCGTCGTCGACGGGGTCTCCTGCACCGACACGGCGCCAACCGCGCCGTGTGCCGAACTGGGCCGCACGCTGGCCTACCTGCCGGCGCCGGCGCATCCGACGGAGCTCATCTACTGCTTCGACCTGGATGGGCCCGGCCCGGCGTTCGCGCGGTCGGATCACTGCGACCACGTGCACGCCGGCTACGACGGCTAGTAGGCTCGAATTCCCCCTTCCGAGAGGAGAATTCGATGCCAACCTATGTGATGCTCACGAACCTGACCTCCGAGGGCGTGAGGACCCTCAAGAACAACCCGGGACGGGTTGCGGAAGTCAACAAAGAGGTCGAGCAGATCGGGGCGAAGGTGATCGCCCAGTACGCCACTCTCGGCCAGTACGACTTCGTCACGGTGGTCGAGGCGCCCGACGAGAAGACGATGACGAAGGTGTCCGTCGAGCTCGGCTCGCGGGGGACGATGACCAGCCAGACGCTCGCTGCGATGCCAGCCGATGAGCTGGCCGGCGCGCTCTAAGTGAAGATCCTCGTCGTCGGCGGAGGCGGGCGCGAGCACGCGATCGTGCGGGCGCTGGGGCGCTCGGCCCATGCTCCCGAGCTGCTCTGCGCACCGGGCAACGCGGGCATCGCCGCCGGTGCCGAGTGCCTGCCGGAGGTGAGTGCGGACGACGTCGAGGCGATCGTCGCCGCGGCGAACGAGCGCGGGGTCGACCTGGTCGTGGTCGGACCCGAGGCGGCGCTGGTCGCCGGCGTGACAGACGCGCTCGAGGACGCCGGGGTTCCGGCGTTCGGGCCCAGTGCGGCGGCAGCTGAGCTGGAGGGGTCGAAGGCCTTCGCCAAGGAGCTGATGGCGGACGCGGGCGTGCCGACCGCGTCGCACGTGCTGCTGCACAGCCGCGAGCAGGCAATCGAGCAGCTCGCCCGCGCTTCCTATCCGACGGTGCTGAAGGCCGATGGGCTGGCGGCCGGCAAGGGAGTGATCATTTGCGCCTCGGAAGCCGAAGCGTGCGAGGCGGTCGACGTCTTCTTCACCGAGCAGCGCTTCGGCACCACCACCGTGGTGCTGGAGGAGTTCCTCGAGGGCGAGGAGCTCTCGCTGCTGGCGCTCTGCGACGGTGAGAACGTCGTGCCCCTTTCCCCCGCCCAGGACTACAAGCGGATCTTCGACGGCGACGAGGGACCGAACACCGGCGGCATGGGCAGCTACTCGCCGGTGCCGGGCTTCGACGCTGGGGGGGTCGAGGAGATCGTCGGCGCCGTGCACCGGCCGATCGTCGCCGCGATGGCGCGGCGCGGCGTGCCCTTCCACGGCGTGCTCTACGCGGGCCTGATGATCGGGCCCGACGGTCCCAAGGTGCTCGAGTTCAACGCCCGCTTCGGCGATCCCGAGACGCAGGCGGTGCTGCCGCGGCTGCGCTCGGACCTGGTCGACCTCTGCCTTGCGGCGCGGGAGCCAGGCGGCCTCGCGGGTATGGAGGCGGAGTTCACCGAGGACTGGGCCGTGACTTTGGTGCTTGCCTCGGCCGGGTATCCCGCGTCGTCCTCGAAGGGCGATGCGATCGACGGCCTCGACGCGGCGGCTGAGCTCGCCGAGATCACACACGCGGGCACCTCGCAACGCGGCGGGGAGATCGTCACCGCCGGCGGACGGGTACTGAACGTGACGGCGCTGGGCACGACGCCCGCCGAGGCGCGGGATCGCGCATACGATGCCGCCAGCCGGATCGAGTTCGAGGGAATGCAGATGCGATCCGACATCGCCGCCCGCGCGGTCGAGCGCATCGCCAGCTAAAGCCAGTCACAGAGAGGACGAGATGAGCGAGATCTCAGAGGAGCCGCAGCCCACCGGAGGGGAAGGGGGCGAGCCGCAGGTCGGCCAGGCCGTGACGATGCCGGCGGTCGAGGAGGCCTTCGAGGAAATCGACGTGGCCGAGCCCCTGGTCGGGATCATCATGGGCTCGAAGAGCGACAAGCCGAAGATGCAGCCGGCCGGCAAGGCGCTGCAGGAAGCCAGCATTCGCTACGAGGTGCGGGTGATGAGCGCCCACCGCGACCCGGAGCTGGTGCGCGAGTACTGCACCAACGCGCGCATGCGCGGGCTGAGGGTGATCATCGCCGGCGCCGGCATGTCCGCGGCGCTACCGGGGGTCGCCGCCGCGCACAGCGACCTGCCGGTGATCGGCGTGCCGATCCTGGGCAAAGCGCTCGGCGGCCTCGATGCCCTGCTCTCGGCGGTGCAGATGCCACCGGGTATACCTGTCGCGTGCGTGGCGATCGACGGGGCGAAAAACGCCGGGATCCTCGCGGCGAGAATCATCAACGCGTGATCCCGCGCTACACACGCCCGGAGATCGGCGCGGTCTGGTCGCCGCAGCGTAAGTTCGAGTGCTGGCTCGAGGTCGAGCTGGCGGCTACGGAGGCTTGGGCCGAGGAGGGAGCGGTGCCGCGCGAGGCGGCTGAGGCGGCCCGGGCGAACGCGGCCTTCACCGTCAAGGCCGTCGAAGAGCGGGAGAAGGTGACCGATCACGACGTGGCGGCCTTCGTCGACGTGGTCGCAGCTTCGGTTGGGGAGCACGGGCGCTGGATCCACTACGGCCTCACCTCCTCCGACGTGCTCGACACGGCGCTCGCCCTGCAGCTGCGCGAGGCGGGCGAGGTGGTGCTGGCGGGCGCCCGCGCTTACCGCGACGCGCTGGTCGAGCGAGCGCTCGAGCACCGCGACACGCTCTGCGTTGGCCGCACCCACGGCGTTCACGCCGAGCCGACCACCTTCGGCCTGCGCTTGGCCGGCTTCGCCTTCGAGGCGGACCGCAACCTCGCTCGCCTCACCGACGCCTTCGAACAGCTCGCCTTCGGCAAGCTTTCGGGCGCGGTCGGCACCTACGCCTCGGTGCCGCCGGCGGTCGAGGCGCGGGTGATGGAGCGGCTCGGGCTGAAGCGCGAGGACGTGGCGACTCAGGTGATCCCCCGCGACCGCCACGCCGTGCTGACCTCGCGGATCGCGATCGCCGGCGCCGGGCTCGAGCGCTTCGCCACCGAGGTGCGCAACCTGCAGCGCACCGAGGTGCGCGAGGTCGAGGAGCCGTTCGCCTCGGGACAGAAGGGCTCCTCGGCGATGCCGCACAAGCGCAACCCGATCCGCACCGAGAGGATCACCGGCCTTGCCCGCGTCCTGCGCGGCTACGCCCAGGCGGGCCTGGAGAACGTCGCCCTCTGGCACGAGCGCGACATCTCCCACTCCGGCGCCGAGCGGGTGATCCTGCCCGACGCGACGATCGGCCTCGACTACATGCAGGACCTGGCGGCCAAGGTCGCCACCGGGATGACCGTCAGTTCCGACCGCATGCGCGAGAACCTCGAGCTCACCCACGGCGCCCTCTTCAGCCAGCGCGCGCTGACCGCCCTGGTCGAGTCCGGGATGACCCGCGACGACGCCTACCGCATCGTCCAGGAGAACGCCCAGCGCGCCTGGGACACCGGCACCGAGTTCCGCAACCTGCTCGCCGAGGCCGCCCCTGGCCTCGACCTGGACGCTGTCTTCGACTACAGCGCCTACCTCACCCACGTGCCGGAGATCTTCGAGCGCCTGGAAGCGCTGCGCAACCGAAAATAGGATTCGAGAGCATGATCGCTTCCGAGGTCGTCGACGCGCTGATCGCGGCGGTTGGGTTTCTCGCGGGGATGATCGCGATCGGCTCCGGCGCCCGGGCGCTCTACGCGATCTTGCCGCCACGCCTGTCGGCCGACGAGCTGAGCGAGGCTGTGAACCGTGGCTTGGCGTGGGGGTTCCTGCTTGGGACGCCTCTGGCGAGCGCCGCCTTCGTCATCGTGCTCGTCAAAGGGGGCGGCACATGAGCTCTTGGCAATCGTGGGTAGGGGGGAGTCGACGGGTGCCGGAGCCTTCCATGCTCGTCTGGGCGTCGGTGGCGCTCGCGCTCTCCGCGGTGCTGCTCGCCCTGGCTCTGCTTGCCGATGCCTCGGCGAGCGTGCTGCTGGTCGTCGGATTCGGCGGCGCCGTCACGATCAGCGCCCTCACCGGCGTGCAGGACGGAATGCACCTGCGGCAGGAGAGCTACGGGCGGCGGACCGCGTCGACCTCGACCGAGGGAACTGCAGAGCTCCAAGAGTGGAGGCAAGCCTTCGAGGAAGTTTTGGCAGCCGAGCGGTCGACGCAAGGCACGTTTGGAGAGTTCAAAGTCACGATCGAGCCCGAGACGCCGCCCCTCGAGCCCGGGTCCCTGGTGCTGACCGAGAAGGATCGCGCGCTCCTCGCCCTCATCACCGCCGGACTTCCCCTGCGCGATATCGCCGTTCAACTCAATGTCTCCCAAGAGACCGCCCGGAAAGAATGGATCCTGCTCGCGAGGAAGCTGAGCGCGGTGCTCCAAACGATGCGACGTGGCGGTCGGTTCGGGTGGGGGGAAGCGAGAGGACCCGAACCAGGGCCTTAGACCGGAATCACGGTTAGGCCTTCGACGCCGGAGAGGGCGTCGAAGTCACCGTCCTGGGTTAGGACGGGCATTCCATGTGCCGCGGCCGTCGCGGCTATCCATAGATCGTTCGCCCCGACTCCTCGCCCGGATGCCGCGAGATATGCGCGCATCGCCGCCCAGGTACGAGCCACCCTTGCTTCGACGGGCAAGATCGCGGCCCCCGCAATCCCTTCGAGAGTGGTCATACGTCGATCCCGGCTTTCGATATCGGGCGCGGCAAGCACTCCAGCGCGAAGCTCGGCAACGGTGACGATCGAGACTGCGGAGCGTTCGGGAAGCGCCTCCTCTCGCAACGGACGGCGCTTCTCGACGGCGACCAGCACGGAGGTGTCGACGAGCCCAACCGGAGTGCGCTTGGGGGTCACCAGATCGGGCCCAATTCGTCGGTCGTTCCCTCGGTCAACCGGTCCAGATCGGCCCGAAACGTAGGATCGCGATCAGCGATCTCACGAATCGCGAGAATGTCCGAAGGTGCGAGCCAACGGGGCCCGCTGTTGTGGGGAACGAGATCGGCGACCGGCTTGCCTCTCACGGTGATCACCATGCTCTCCCCCGCTTCGACGCGTTTGAGCAGGTCGGCGGTTTTGTTCCTTAGCTCTCTTGTAGCAACTTCTACGATAGTGCGACGATCGTAGCACCTGACTCGGCGATCGCTGATCGCTAGGGTCTGCAGCCGATGCTCCTCTACACCTGCGGACAGAAGACGAGCGGGCCGGCGGCCCTACATCCGTGCGCGAAGGCGGGCAAGGCGCTCGACGCGGCCGGTTACACCTACGAGCTGAAAGCGATGGGCGGCTACCGCCTGGCATTCTGGACCTGGGGCAACCGCGACGAGGACCGGGCCGAGGTGAAGGAGCTGAGCGGCACCAACGAGGTGCCGATCCTCGTCCTCGACGACGGCGAGGTGATTTCCGGCTCGAGCACGATCGCGCGCTGGGCTGGGGAACATCCCGCCGCGCGCGAAGCGGCGGCGAGCTAGACGGCGGCGAGCTCGCGCTCGCGCGCCGGGTGGCGCGCGGTGACCACGACCGGCGTGCCGGCGCGCGGCGAGAGGGTGATGTTGCGGCGGCCGATCTTCTCCGGCGCCCGGCTGGCCTTGTGCAGCTCGCAGCGGGTCAGCACCTCGCGCAGCGCGATCCGCATCTCGAACTCGGCGAAGGCGGCGCCGATGCAGCGGCGGATGCCGCCGCCGAAGGGAATCCAGGCGTAGGTGTCGGGCGGGTCCTCGAGGAAGCGCTCGGGACGGAAGGCGAAGGGCTCGGGATAGACGTCGGCGCGGGTGTGGGTGAGCCAGATCGCCGGGGTGACGTCGGTGCCCGCCGGCAACGTCAGTCCGTCGGAGACGAGCTCGGCGTTGAGGCGGCGGCCGGCCAGCGGCACGACCGGGCGCAGCCGCAGCGACTCGCTGATCGTCGCCCGCAGGTAGTCCTCCTCGCCTTCCTCGAGCGACTCGCGCAGGCGAGCCAGCGGCCCTGGATGGCGCAGCAAAAGGTCGAAGGTCCAGGCCAGCGCCGTGGCGGTGGTCTCGTGCCCGGCCAGCAGCAGGGTCATCAGCTGGTCGCGCAGGTCGCCGTCGCTCATCTCGCCGCCGTCCTCGAAGCGAGCCTGCATCATCAGCGAGAGGATGTCGTCGCGCTCCTCGTATGCGCCGCTGGCCCGGTGCTCGGCGATCTCGGCGTAGAGCAGATCGTCGGCTTCCTTGAGCTGGCGTTCGAACTTGGCCCATGGACCGCGGCCGCCGAAGCGGCGCGAGGCCAGGCCGGCCAACTGGGCGAAGGGCGAGGCGGTCTCCTCCAGCACTCTGGTGAGGACGCCGCGCAGGCGCTCCAGGCGGGGACCGTCGGCGACGCCGAAGACGACGCGCAGGATCACCTCGAGCGTGATCGCCTGCATGCGCGGGTGGATCGCGAACTCCTCGCCGAGCGGCCAGGAGTCGATCTCGCGGTCGACGATCTCCTCGACGATCGGCTGGTAGGAGCGCATCTGCTCGCCGTGGAAGGGCGGCAGCATCAGCTTGCGGTGGGCGAGGTGGTCGGCGCCTTCGGTCACCAGCAGCGAGCGCGGGCCGACGATCGGGGTGAGGATGATGTCGCGGCCGGGCGGCAGGCCGTGCGAGCGCTCCGTGTAGAGAGCCTTGATCGCGGCCGGGTCGGAGATCATCACCATCGGCCGCTCGAAGGTGAGGAATTTGACGCTGAAGTTGTCGCCGTACCTTTCCCGCGCCTCCTGCATGAAGGGCAACGGCCGGAAGCTCCAGCGCAGCGTCTGTACCAAGGGCGAACTACTGGGTTCCGGCGGCAGGCTCACGGCGGACAGGATCGCAGGTCCGGGCGAACAGGTGCTCCGCTTGCCGGATGGTTAGCATCGGCTTAATGCCGCCCGTCGCCGATTTGAAGCTTCATTCCTCGGGGAAGGTCCGTGAGATCTATGAGTGGGAGGACGACCTGCTGATGGTCGCCTCGGACCGGATCTCGATCTACGACGTGGTGATGCCGACGCCGATTCCCGACAAGGGCAAGGTGCTGAACCGGATCTCCGAATTCTGGTTCGAGCTGACCGGCGACATCGTCCCCAACCACTTCGTCTCCGCCGACGTGCCGGAAGAGGTGGCGGAACGGGCGATGCGGGTGCGGCGGCTGGAGATGTACCCGGTCGAGTGCGTGGTGCGCGGCTACCTCTCCGGTTCGGGCTGGAAGGAATACAGGAACGGCGGCGCGGTCTGCGGGATCGAGCTGCCGCCCAACCTGCTCGAGTCCGACAAGCTGCCCGAGCCGATCTTCACGCCGGCGACCAAGGCCGAGATCGGCGACCACGACGAGAACGTCGACTTCGACCGCGCCGCCGAGATCGTCGGCGACCGGGCGCTGATGGAGGAGCTGCGGCGGATCTCGATCGAGGTCTACGTGCGGGGCGCCGAGCACGCGGCGGAGCGGGGGATCGTCCTCGCCGACACCAAGTTCGAGTTCGGCCGCCACGCCGGCGCCGAGATCGTCCTCGCCGACGAGGTGCTGACGCCGGACTCCTCGCGCTTCTGGCCAGCCGACCGCTACCAGCCGGGCGCCACGCAGCCCTCCTTCGACAAGCAGTACGTGCGCGACTGGGCCGACGAGGCCGGCTGGGATCACACTCCGCCGGCGCCGGAGCTGCCGCCCGACGTGGTCGAGCAGACCCGGGCGAAGTACGTCGAGGCCTACGAGCGGATCACGGAGCGCAGCTTCTAGTGCCGAAGGCCCGGGTGCTGATCCGGCCCAAGGAGGGGATCCTCGACCCCCAGGGCAAGGCGGTCGAGCGGGCGCTGCCGGCTCTCGGCTTCGAGGGGATCGAGCACGTGCGGGTGGGCCGCATGGTCGAGCTCGAGGCCGAGGACCCGGAGCGGCTCGGAGAGCTCTGCGAGAAGCTGCTCGCCAACCCGCTGATCGAGGACTACGAGATCGAGCAAATCTGATGCGCTGGGGAGTGCTCCAGTTCCCCGGCTCCTGCGACGAGCGGGACGCACTGCGCGCTTGCGAGGCGAGCGGCGGCGAGGCGCGGCTGATCTGGCACGAAGAACGCGACCTCGACGGTATCGACGCTGTCGTCGTCCCCGGCGGCTTCTCCTACGGCGACTACCTGCGCGCCGGCGCGATCGCCCGCTTCTCGCCCGCGATGGAAGCGGTGGCGGAATTCGCCGCCGCGGGCGGCCCAGTGCTCGGTATCTGCAACGGCTTCCAGGTCCTCTGCGAGGCGGGCCTCCTCCCCGGCGCCCTGCTGCTCAACGAGGACCTGCGCTTCCACTGCCGCCAGCTCGACCTCCTCGAGGAGTCGGTCGCGACTGTCCATTTGAGCACACCAGAGCGTGCTCAAATGGACAGTCGAACGCTTTCGATTCCGGCGAAGCACGGGGAAGGGCGGTACTACGCCCCGGATGAGGTGCTCGATGAGATGGAGGCCCGGGGGCAGGTCGCCTACCGCTACGCGCCAGGGCAGAATCCAAACGGGTCGGCGCGGGACATCGCGGGGGTACGGAACGAGGCTGGAAACGTGGTGGGGCTGATGCCGCACCCCGAGCACGCGGTCGATCCGCTGACCGGGTCGACCGACGGGCTGAAGGTCTTCGAGGCCGTTGCCGCGGCCGGAGCGCGGGCATGACGGTCGAGGTCGCCAAGCACCGCGAGCTGGGACTGACCGATGCCGAGTTCGGGCTGATCGTCGAGAAGCTTGGGCGGGAGCCGAACGACGTCGAGCTGGCGATGTTCAGCCTGCTCTGGTCCGAGCACTGCGCCTACAAGCACTCGCGCAAGCTGCTGCGGCGGCTGCCGACCGAGGGTGAGCGGGTGGTGATGGGCCCGGGCGAGAACGCCGGTGCCGTCGACGTCGGCAACGGCTACGCGGTCGCCTTCAAGGTCGAGTCACACAACCACCCCAGCGCGGTCGAGCCCTTTCAGGGAGCGGCCACTGGGGTAGGCGGCATCCTGCGCGACGTCTTCGCGCTCGGCGCCCGGCCGATCGCGATCCTCGACTCGCTGCGCTTCGGCGAGCTCGACTCGGTCCGCTCGCGCCACCTGCTCGATGGCGCGGTGCGCGGGATCGGCCACTACGGCAACTCGATCGGCGTGCCCAACGTCGGCGGCGAGATCTACTTCGAGGCGCCCTACGAGCACAACTGCCTGGTCAACGCGATGTGCGTGGGCCTGGCGAAGACCGAGGACATGGTCCGCGCCGCCGCCGCCGGCGTCGGCAACGCCGTCGTCCTGATGGGTGCCTCGACCGGGCGCGACGGGATCGGCGGCGCCTCGGTGCTCGCCTCGGCCGAGCTGGGCGACGGAGACGAGGCGAAGCGGCCAACGGTGCAGATCGGCGACCCCTTCGAGGAGTCGAAGCTGCTCGAGTGCTGCCTGGAGCTGCTCGCGAAGGGGCTCTTGGTCTCGCTGCAGGACCTCGGCGCCGCCGGCCTCACATCTTCGGCGGGCGAGATGGCTTCGGCCGGCGGCGTCGGCATCGATCTCGACGTCGGGCGGGTGCCGCTGCGCGAGGCCGACATGGAGCCCTTTGAGATCATGGTCTCCGAGTCCCAGGAGCGGATGCTCGCCGTGGTCGAGCCGGCCAGGGTCGCCGAGGTGATCGCGGTCTGCGAGAAATGGCAGGTTGGGGGCGCCGAGATCGGCGCCGTCACCGACAGCGGCCAAGTGCGGGTACTGCGCGACGGCGCCCTGGTCGGCGAGATGCCGGTCGAGGCGCTGGTCGACGGCTGCCCGCTCTACGACCTCAGCCCGGCCGAGCCCGAGGGCTGGATCTATGGCAACCGGGCGACGCTGCGCGAGGACGCGACCAGCGAGGAGACGCTGCTGGCCCTACTCGCCTCCCCCAGCGTCGCCTCCAAGCGCTGGGCTTTCGAGCAGTACGACTCGGTGGTCGGCTCGCGCACGGTGCGTCGGCCGGAGTCCGCCGACGCCGCCGTGCTGCAGATCCCCGAGGCCGGCAATGCGATCGCCGTCTCGATCGACGGCAACGGCCGCCGCGTCGCCTGCGACCCCTATAACGGCACGGTCGAGGCGGTGCTCGAGTGCGCCCAGAACCTCGCCTGCGTCGGCGCCGCGCCGCTCGGCCTGACCAACTGCCTCAACTTCGGCAACCCGGAGAAACCGGTCCCGGCCTGGCAGCTCGACCGCGCCGTCAGCGCCCTCGCCGACGCCTGCGAGGCGCTCGGCGTCCCCGTTGTCGGCGGCAACGTCTCCCTTTACAACGAGGGACCGGAAGGACCGATCTACCCGACCCCGGTGGTCGGCATGGTCGGCGAGCTGCCGGACCCGGGCAGAACCTGCGGCAGCGCCTTCGCCCGCGACGGCGAGGCAATCGGCCTGCTCGGCCCCTTCGAACCCTCGCTCGCGGGCTCCGAGCTGGCAAAGCAACGCGGCGAGCTCGAGATGGGACTGCCGGGATCCGACATCACGGCCGTCGCCGCCGTCTGCGCGACGGTCCGCGACACAGTCCGCGCCGGCCGGCTCTCCTCCGCCCACGACGTCAGCGACGGCGGGCTCGCCTGCGCACTGGTCGAGTCGGCGATCGTTGCCGGCGTCGGCTGCCGCGTCGACCTGCAGCCGCTGCGCGAACGGGGCTGCTCCCCCGAGGAGGCGCTGTTCGGCGAGGGTCCCGGCGGCTTCCTGCTCAGCGGCGACCGCGAGGCCCTCAACTCGCTCGGGGCGACGCTAATCGGCGAGACCGGCGGCAGCACGATCGAGGTCGCCGCCGGCGACCGCAGCTTCACGCTCGGCCTCGGCACCGCCGAGAGTGCCTGGCTCTCGCTGGGGTCGCAAGCCCAGCAGGGCAGCGCCTGAGACGAGCGCCGCGAAGACCGAGAAGAGGTAGGCATCGTTGGAGACGTCGAGGGCCGCACGCAGGGTGGCCGGTTCGCCGACGATGGCGACGAGGATCGCGGTGCCGAGGACGGCGCCAACCTGGCGGAAGGCGGCGTTGACGGCGGAGGCGGTGGCGAAGCGGTCGTCGGGCACGTCCCGGACCGCAGCCGAGCCGAGGGTCGGAAAGGCGAGGCCGATGCCGATGCCGGTGAGGCAGGAGCCGGGCAGCCAGAGGCCGAGCCAGTCGGGAGTGGCGCCGGCCGAGCGCAGCACGATCACGCCGGCGGCGAAGAAGAGCGTGCCGGGGACGATCACGGCGCGGTGGCCGAAACGGTCGGCGAGCTTGCCGGCGGGACCGGCGACGACGGTCGAGAGCGTCGGGCCGGGCAGGGTCGCGGCGCCCGCCTGCAGCACGGTGTAGCCCCAGATCGAGGTGAGGAAGACGACGTTGCCGAGAATCAGCGAGAAGAAGGCGGCGGCGAAGAGCAGGGTGCCGAGGTTGCCGGCGCGAAAGGAGCCGTGAGCGAAGAGGGCCGGCTCGACGATCGGCCGCGGGTGGCTGCGGCTGCGCCAGATCATCCCGCCGAGCAAGACCGCGGCCGCGGCAAAGCAGCCCAGCGTCGCTGTTGCGGTCCAGCCCCAGTCGTTGCCCTCGACGATCGCCAGCGTGACGAGCGCCAGGCTGAGGGCGAGCATCAGGGCGCCGGGCAGGTCGGGCAGGCGGCTGTCGAGTTGGGGTCGCTCGCGCAGGGCGCCGCGACCGATCGCCACCACGGCGGCGCCGAGCGGCAGGTTGACGAGGAAGACAAGGCGCCAGTCGGAGAGCTCGACCAGGGCGCCGCCCAGGGTGGGTCCGATGGCGGCCGCCGCCGCCGCGGCGGCTCCCCATATCCCGACGCCGGTCGCCCGCTGCTCGGCAGGGAAAGCGTCGAGGACGAGCGCGAGCGAGGTGGGCGCGATTAGCGCCGCGCCGATCCCCTGCAGGACGCGGAAGCCGATCAGCAGCTCGAGCGAGGGCGCGATCGCGCAGAGCAGGCTGGCCGCGGTGAAGCCGGCAACACCGAGCAGGAAGATCCGCTTGTGCCCGAAGCGGTCAGCCAGGCCGCCGGCCGGCACCAGCAGCGCAGCGATGACGACGAAATAGCCGTCGAGCACCCAGGAGAGCGCATCGCGTCCCGACCCCGCGAAGGAGCGCGAGATGTCCGGGAAGGCGATGTTGACGATGGTCGCGTCGAGGAAGGCCAGGAAGGCGCCCGCGCAGGCGATCGCCACGATCCTTCTATGACCACCGTCATACATCGGCTCGCACTATAGACTATGACCGTGGGCATAGCGAGGATCGCCGACGGGGAGCCTGCCGAGCGCAAACGCCGCGACGGTCGCGCCCTGCTGCTCAAGGGGGCACGGCAGCTGCTCGCCGAGAAGGGCTACGCGGGCATGGAGCTGCGCGACGTCGCCGCCCGCGGCAAGGCGCCGCGCGGCTCGATCTACCACCACTTCCCCGGCGGCAAGGTCCAGCTCGCCCGCGAGGCCGCCGAGCTGGAGGGGACGACGATCCGCGACACGATCGAGCGCTCGCTGGAGGAGCGCGGGCTGAAGGACACCCTGGGGCTGTTCGGCGACACTTTCCGCCGCCGTGTCGTCAACTACCCCGAGCGGATCGGCTGCCCCGTCGCCGCCGTCGCCCTGGCCCGTCCCGAGGACCCCGAGCTCGCCGCCGTCGCGACCGCCGCGTTCCAGAGCTGGGAACGCCCGATTGCCGCCGCCCTGCTCGACGAGGGCGTCGGCCGCGAGGACGCCGAGGACTTCGCCGGCCTCGTCGTCTCGACGATCGAGGGCGCCCTGCTGCGCGCCCGCGCCGCCGGCAGCGAGGAGCCGCTCGACTCGGCCATCGCGGGTCTCGGCCGAGCGCTCGACGCCCTGATGCGCCGATAGGGTGAGCTGGTGCGAACGCGTCTCCTGGCGACAGCGCTGACCGCAGCCCTGAGCTTGACGATGGTTTCCTCGGTTTCGGCCGCGGAAGAAGTCGGTGAGCCGTGCACCGCCACCGGCACGGAAGCAAACCGCACGCTGCTGGTCTTCAACACCGTCCCGGGGCCGCCCTTCAAGACGGTGGTGCCGGAAGAACCGGCGAAGGTCATCACCAACTGGAAGGTCCGCGTCGGTCCCGGCATCGCGCCCATTCCTCAGCGGCTCGAGGTCTACCGGGTGCTGAACGAAGAACAGGACTACCGCAAGGAAGCCGACAGCGCGACCGTGATCCTCGGCGAAGGGCTCAACGTCTTCCCGACCCGCATACCGATCCAGTCCTGGACGGGCTACCTGGGCCTCTACGGCGCCAACGGAACCCTCGTCTGCAACCCGGCGCCACAGCTGGCGGGAAGTTTCGAAGGCGCGGCGGCCATCGGGGAAACGAGGCGGGTCAAAGGCGTCGTCGGCATCGGCGTGCCTGTAACCGCGACGGTCGAGGACGACAGGGACCATGACGGCTACGGTGACGAGACCCAGGATCAGTGCCCGAAGAACGCCGCTCTCCACGAAGGTTGCCCGCCGGTTCGGTTCACCACTCGGACGAAGGCGAAGCGGCAATCGATCGTGGTCCGGGTCGGCGTCAGCTCGGAAGCGACGATCGACGTCTACGGGCAGGTCGGCTGGGGATTCAAGCCCAGCCCGAAACTCAAAACGGCGGGGGCGAAACCGACCCGCCTGATCATCGGCCTGAGCGGGCCGAAGAAGACCGTGCTGCCGGGCAAACGGGTGCCGTTCCGAGTGCCGCTGCCAAAGGCCGTGCTGCGCCGCCTCGGCAGGCTCACCCCACAGGAATCGCTGACGGCAAAGCTGACCGTGAGCTGCACCGACCTGGCGGGGCGGATCAAGAATCGACGGGTGGACGTGAAGTTGAAGGGACGGGGCCAATGAACAAGGTGGGTTGGCTGGACACGATGGGCAAACGATTGGGGATCGTGGTGGCAGGATTGGCCTTCACGCTGAGGCTGGTCGGCGCGCCGTCGGCATCGGCCGCGATTGAAGTAGGAAGCGACTGCCAAGCGAACGGCATGGTCGTAGGGGTAACGCTCTTTCCGCTGGCTGTCGCCCCGGAGAATTCCCTGCCCATAGGCGTCCCGACCTCCGGTGTTGCCACCAAGTGGCGAGTTAGATCGCCCGGACCCGATGTTCACATGGAGAAACTGAAGGTGCTCCGTCCAATATTTGCGCCGAACCAAGCTCAAGTTGTTGCGGAAAGCAGCCTCGAGGAGGTCACCGACGGCCGCGAAGCGTTTGACATCAGAATTCCCGTGCAGGCGGGTGATCGCTTTGGAGTTACCGGAAAGCCCGGCGAAGGGGCGATTGCCTGCATCCCCGGCAGACCCGGTGACGTTTCAGGGACCTTCTTCGGCGAAAGCCAGCCCGGTTCGGCTCAAGTCTTTGGTGAAGAAAACGGGTCTCAGGCGGCGGTCTCAGCCGTGATCGAGCCCGATCGGGACGGCGACGGTTTCGGCGACGAGACACAGGACGAGTGCCCGCAGAGTGCCACGACGCAGAGCAAATGTCCGCGGGTGGAGCTCGGCATGGTGCCTCTCGTCAAACGCGGATTCGTGTCGGTGCTACTCACGGCCAGTGCCCAGGTTCCGGTATCCCTTCGGGCGACGATCGTCGGGCCTAAGCCCCACTTGCCGAAAAACGCGGCGGGCCCGACCCGATATCACGGGATCGGTGAGGCGACCCAGACCGTTGCGCCGGGGGCCATCACTACGGTTAAGTACTACTTCTACCGGCCGCTTGTCTCGGCTCTCGACGGCCTCAGCAAGAAGAAGTCGATGAAGCTCCGCTTCACCGCGGTTGCTCCCAACCTGAGCGGCGGGCCAACCGAAACGACGGTCGACGTGAAGCTGAAGGGGCGCGGGCTCAAGCACGTCCGCCGGTAGACGCCCCACGCCAGGTCAGGTCCCGCCCCGTTGCTACCCTCCGCGAGTAGGCAGTCCGCCTGCGCGTCAGGTTCTTCCAACCGCGAGGAAAGCACGCGCTTGACTCCGCTCCAGGGGTACCAGATAGATCGCGAGGGCCCGCGCGATGAATGCGGGGTGTTCGGCGTATACGCACCTGGGCACGACGTCGCCCGCCTCGCCTACTTCGGCCTCTACGCGCTGCAGCACCGCGGCCAGGAGTCTGCCGGCATCGCCACCGCTGAGGGCGGGCAGATCACCACCCTGCGCGACTCGGGGCTCGTCTCGCAGGTCTTCGACGAGGAGAAGCTGCGGGCGCTGGAGGGCGACATGGCGATCGGCCACGTGCGCTACTCGACCACCGGCGGCGGTTCCTGGGAGAACGCGCAGCCGGTCTGGCGCGACGACGGCCGCGAGCTGGCCCTCGCCCACAACGGCAACCTGACCAACGCGGTCGAGCTCTGGGGCGAGCTGAAGGAGCGCGGCATCGCCTTCCGCGGCACCTCGGACTCCGAGATCATCGCGGCGCTGCTCTCCTCCAACGAGGGCAAGCTGATCGAGGACGCCGCCGCCGACGTGATGCCGCGGCTGCAGGGCGCCTACTCGACGGTGGTGATGACCAAGCGGGCGATCGTCGCCTTTCGCGACCCGCACGGGGTGCGGCCGCTCTCGCTGGGGCGCCTCGAGGACCGCTTCGTCGTCGCCTCGGAGAGCTGCGCCTTCGACATCATCGGCGCCGAGCTGATGCGCGAAGTGCATCCCGGCGAGATGGTCTCGCTGACCGAGCGCGGCCTGGAGACGCGCCAGGTCGTGCGGGCCGAGCGGCCGGCGATGTGCGTCTTCGAGCACATCTACTTCTCCCGCCCCGACAGCCGCCTCGAGGGCAGGGTGCTGCAGCAGGTGCGTGGCCGCATGGGCGAGATCCTCTGGCGCGAGGCGCCGGTCGAGGCCGACCTGGTGATCGCCGTGCCCGACTCGGGCAACCCCGCGGCGGCCGGCTTCGCCCGCGCCTCGGGGCTGCCCCGCGACGACGGCCTGATCAAGAACCGCTACGTGGCGCGGACCTTCATCCAGCCCGGCCAGGAGCTGCGCAAGCACGGGCTGCGGCTCAAGTTCAACCCGCTGCCCGAGATCGTCTCCGGCCAGCGAATCGTCGTCGTCGACGACTCGATCGTGCGCGGCAACACGACGCGCCAGATCGTCGGCATGCTGCGCGACGCCGGCGCCCGCGAGGTGCACCTGCGGATCTCGGCGCCGCCGATCCGCAACCCATGCCACTACGGGGTCGACATGTCGACCCGCGAGGAGATGATCGCCCACGGGCGCAGCATCGAGGAGATCGCCGACGAGCTCGACTGCGACTCGCTCGCCTACCTCTCGCTCGAGGGCGTCTACGAGGCGATCGGCACGCCGCCCGAGGACCACTGCGACGCCTGCTTCAGCGGCCGTTACCCGCTCGGCGACCCCGACGAGGCGAACGGGAAGTTCGCCCTCGAGGACGTCGCCGTGGTCCCGGCAAGCCGTTAGCTCAAGCCGGGCGGTGCCGGTGAGCGTGGCGCGGCCGGTGCTTCTTCTTCACGCACTTCGGCTTGCCGTGGACGAGCTTCTTGACGAAGCCCCGCTTGCATTTCAGCGGCGTTGGTTTCGGCTTCGGCTTCGCGGGGGGCGGGGACACGGCAATCGGGCCCGGATTTCCCTGCTGGCCCCCGTTCCCGCTCGGCGGAGGCTCCTGTTCGGTTTCCGGAGGCTCGGCGATGAACGGTTCGAGCGAGAGGTCGAAGTGACCGGAGTCGCCTGCGGCTCCGTCGACCGCGATCCGGTAGGTGGTGCCGACGTCAGCGTCGAAGGCGAGGCTCTCGCCCCCCACGCAGCCTGAGGCCGGGCCGGCCTCCGCGGGCACCGGCGTCAGCGCATCGACGCTCGAGCCCGTGTATATGCCGAGCAGGGGCTGGAAGTCTTCCCCGCAGGCGCCGAGGACCTCGCTGCCGCTTTCGAAGGGTGTCCAGGTGAACCAGACCGAGTGGCCGCCGGGATCCCCGGAGTGATCCGGCTCTCCCGGCTGCTTGGTCGCCAGCCGCGTCGCGCCTGAGCTGTACTGCGTCATCCAGCCTGGGATCGTTTCCGCATCCTCGAAATCGTCGCTTCGCGGGCGCATGTCGAGGCGAAGCTCGACGGCCCCCTGGGCGCCATCCTTGCCGTCGACCGCGATTTTGTAGACGCTGTTTCCTGTGGCGTCGAAGGTCAGCCGGCTGCGCTGGCCGCAAAGGCCGCCACCATCGTCGTTCGCCCCCACGGGGGTGAGATTGTCGACGGTCGAGCCGGTGTAGACGGCAAGCAGGGTGTCGAAGCTGCTGCCGCAGGCGTCGGCGCTGACCGTGCCCGTGCGCGGAGCGGTCCACTTGAACCAGACCGAGTGGCCGCCGGGGACGCCGGCGTGTTCCGGCTCGCCTGCCTGCTTGGTCGCGAAACGGTTTGAGCCGCTCATCCAACCCGGCACCAAGCTGCCGATAGCGCGTGGCTTGCCGAAGGCGTCGTTTGCTTGGACCCCTTCCACGCCGAGCTGGAAGCGTCCGGTGCTCCCGCCCTTGCCGTCCACCGCGATCTTGTAGGTAATCCCCTTGAAGGCGCCGAAGCGGACTTCGCTGTCGGTCGCCCGGCAAGAGCCTTCGGTGGCGTCGTCGTTGCTGGCCACCGGGCTGAGCGAGTCGACCGCCGAGCCGGTGTAGACGGCAAGCAGGGTGTCGAGGTCGCCACTGTTGGCGCAGGCCGAGATCGCGACCGGTCCGCTCTTCTGGGCCGTCCAGGTGAACCAGACCGAGTGGCCGCCGGGGTTGCCGGCATGGTCGGGCTCGCCTGGCTCCTTGCCGGCGAGCTTGGTGTCACCGCTGCCGAATTGGGGCAGCGGCGAGGGGAGCTCGGTGGCGGAATCGAACTCGTCATTGGTCTCGCCGCCACTGCGGTCGAAGATGAGGACGAACTTGCCTTCCTGGCCGTTCTTGCCGTCGACCGCGATCCTGTAGGTGGTGCTGGCGGTGACGTCGAAGGTCACCTCGCTGCGGGTGGAGGAGGTGCAGAGTTCGTTCGACGGCTCGCCGGCCGCGTCGTCGTTGCTCACCACCGGGCTCAGCGAGTCGACGGCCGAGCCGGTGTAGACGGCAAGCAGGGTGTCGAGGTCGCCGCCGGAATCGCAGCCTTCGATGTGAACCGGACCGTCGCTCGACGGTGTCCACGAGTACCAGAGCGAGTGGCCGCCGGGGTTGCCGGCGTGGTTGGGCTCACCGGGCTCCTTGCTCGCGAACCGGTTCGAGCCGGAGACGAAGAGGGGGTCCGGGTTGACCGTTTCGGCGTCGGCGAAGTCGTCGTTCGGCTGGCGGCCGTGCAGTTCGACCGAGAATGCCCCTTCCAACCCGCTCTTGGCATCGACGGCGATGCGGTAGGTGGTGCCGGCAACGGCCGTGAATTCGGTCGTGGCAGCGCCCGAGATGCAGCCGGCCTGGTCTCCTTCCAGAGTCGCTACAGGCGTCAAGCCACCGACGCTCGAGCCCGTGTACACAGCCATCAGGAAGCGGGGCCCGTTTTCGCCGAAAGCGCAGATCGAGGCCTCGACCGGCCCGCTGCTCGAAGGGGTCCACGAGTACCAGACCGAGTGGCCGCCGGGGTCGCCGGCGTGGTTGGGCTCGCTGGGTTCCTTCGTCGCTCGCTTGTTGATGCCAGCCGCACCGGTGGGGAGACCGGCGTTGAGCACCTGCGCAGCGCTGAAGGAGTCGTTTGCGGGTGGACCTTCGATGCTCAGAGTGAAGCGGCCCTCACCCCCTCCCCTGGCGTCGATCGCGATCCGGTAGGTAGTGCCGGCCGTAGCGGCGAATCGAGCTTCGACGCCGTCGCCTCCGCAGGATCCCTGCACCGGGTCGTCGCTGCTCGCAACCGGCGTGAGCCCATCGACCGCGGAGCCTGTGTAGACACCGAGCAGGGCTTCGAAGTCCTCGGCGAAGGAGCAGGTCGAGACGGCGACTTCGCCGCCGCTCGCGGGTGTCCACGAGTACCAGACCGAGTGGCCACCGGGATCGCCGGCGTGGTCGGGCTCGCCGGTTTGCTTGGTGGCGAACTTGTTCGTTGCGGGGGTGCTGGTGGGGAAGGAGGAGGAGAGCACCTCGGGGGTGGCGAAGTTGTCGTTGGCCGGCTTGCCCTCCAAGCGCAGGGTGAAATTGCCGGTTTCTCCAGAGGCGCCGTCGACGGCGATCCTGTACGTCGTCCCCGCAACGGCGGTGAACTCGACTTCGCTGCTGACGGAAGAACAGGCGAAGATCGTGTCCGAGCCCGATCCGTCGTCGTTGCTAGCCACGGGCGTGAGACCCCCGAGGCTGGAGCCTGTGTAGACGGCGAGCACGGTGTCGAGGCTGCTGAAGAAGGCAGTGCAGGTCGAGATGTCGACAGGTCCGCTGCTCGCAGGTGTCCACGAGTACCAGACCGAGTGGCCGCCGGGGTCACCGGCGTGGTTGGGCTCGCCCAGCTCCTTGCCGGCAACCTTGGTCGAGCCGACGATCGATTGCGGCGGATCGGGGTCGATCGTCGTGGCAGCGGCGAAGTCGTCGTTGTCGGGCGACGGGTTGAGCTGCAGTTCGAACGACCCCTGTTCCCCGTTCCGGCCGTCGACCGCGATCCAGTAGGTCGTTCCGCCGCTGGCGTCGAATTCAAATTCCGGATTGCTGAAGAAGCAGCTCGAGCCGAGGAGGTCTTCGTTGCTGGCGACGAGAGCGAGAGAATCGACGGCGGGGCCGGTGTAAACGCCAATCAGGGCATCGAGGCCCGAGCAGGAGTGGCTGACCCCGACCCTGCCGCTGCTCGAAGGCGTCCACGAGTACCAGACCGAGTGGCCACCGGGATCGCCGGCGTGGTCGGGCTCGCCGATCTGCTTCGTGGCTTCGACGTTGCTACCCGGCTGGCTGCTCGGCAGGTTCGCCGGCAACGTCGCGGCAGCGGAGAATGCATCGTTCGTTGGGGCCGCTTGCGCGGGCGGCGCAGGGCACGAAAGCGCCGCCACCAGACAGATTGCGTACAGGATCGCGCGCGCGCTCAGCAGTTTGTCGACCACCGACAATGTTCCCCCTACCGTCGAGTGCTTTGAATTCGGAAACCTAAGGCGTAACCGCCCTGACTACGAAAAGATGCGGAATTCTGCCCCTTGCATCGTGGTCGCGCCGGCGGACGCTGTCACGGCCCCTGCCTCCCGCTACGGGGTCAGGTCGCGGACGATCTCGGCCGCGGACTGGACGTCGTCGATTCGGGTAACGGTCTCTCCCGCGTAGAGCGGGCCGGCGTCGAGGAGGTTGGCGGGGCCGTCGTCAGTCGGGCCAGGCGGTGAGAGCAGGCGGCTTCGGGGCCGCTGAGCGCGCGCCAAGCGTGCCTGCAGCGAGGCGGGAACGTAGCGGGTGGTCGGCGCAGTGAGGCGATTGAGGGCGCGGTTCAGTGCCGGGCCGCGCGGGTCTCCGCTCAGCCAGCGATCGGTCGCCGCGTTGGCGATCACCCGGTGCGGGGCTGGCCAGCCGAAGCCGAAGAGCTCGGTGAGGATCGTCTCGCTCGCGTCCAGCAGGCGACGTCGGTACTCAGCGTGAGCACGGCTCTCCTCGGAGAGCAGAAAGCGGGTACCGGCGACCGCGGCGCTGGCGCTGGCCTCGAGCGCTTGCTCCACGTCGCTGCGCTCGGCGATCCCGCCCGCGAGGAGCAACGGGTAGTCCGACGGTACGGCCGCCCGCACCGCGGCGAGCAGATCGAGGGCGGGCATCGTGCCTCGCACGTGGCCACCCGCCTCCACGCCCTGGACGATCACCGCATCGGCCCCAGCGGCGTGGGCGGCGAGCGCCTCCTCGACCGAGCCGCACTGGTGGATCCAGGCGCCGCCGGTCCGTCGCTTCGGGACCCCCCAGAAGGTGACCACCACGTCGGCGGCGGCGGCCGCCCTGAACCAGTCCCGACGGGCGAACGGCAAGAGCAGATTGACGGCAAGTGGTCGGCCGGTCAGCGCTCGCGCGGCGGCAAGCTCACGCTCGATGGCGCCGGCGCCGTTGACCGCGATCGTCCCCAGTCCGCCCGCCTCGGAGACGGCCACGGCCAACTCGTGGCGGCTGAGCCCGCCGCCCATGCCGGCCTGCACGACCGGCGCCTCCAGGCCGATGCGCTCGAGGAAGGTCACCCGCCGATCCTAGGCCGGTGCGCGAAGATGCCGCGGTGGCCGACTCGTTCAAGCTCGTCGTCCTGGCCAGCGGGACCGGCTCCAACCTGCAGGCGATCCTCGATCGCGTGCACGGGCGCGACGGGATCGAGGTGGTGGGCGTTGGCTCCGACAAGCCGGGGGCGCCGGCGCTGGAACGGGCGCGGACCGCGGGGCTCGGCGCCGGCGTCTTCCCGCGCGAGGACTATCCCGACCGCGAGGCGCGGGACGCGGCGATGGGCGACTGGATCGAGGAGCGGGGTGCCGACCTCGTCGCCCTCGCCGGCTATATGCAGCTGCTCAGCGAGGGGTTCGTCAGGCGCTTTCGCAACCGCATCGTCAATGTCCACCCCGCCCTGTTGCCGGCCTTCCCCGGGCTCGACGCGATCGGGCAGGCGCTGGCGGCCGGAGTCGAGGTGACCGGCGTCACCGTGCACTTCGTCGACGAGGGGGTCGACACCGGGCCGGTGATCGTGCAGCGCGAGGTGAGCGTGCCCGCCGATCGCGACCGGACCGCGCTCGAGCGGGCGATCCACGCCGCAGAGCACGAGCTCTACCCAGAGGCGATCCGCATGATCGCGGCGGGCAGGGTTAGGATCGATGCCGACGACCCGCAGGTCGTCCTGATCGATGAGTGAGGCTCCCGCAGACACCCGACCCGAGGCCGTAAGCGACGGCGCGATCAGGGTGCGCCGGGCGCTCGTCTCGGTCTCCGACAAGACCGGGGTGGCGGATTTCGCCCGCGGCCTCGCCGGCCTCGGGGTCGAGATCCTCTCCACCGGCGGCACCGCGGCGGCGCTGCGCGAGGCCGGACTCGCGGTGACCGACGTCTCCGAGTTCACCGGCCAGGAGGAGATCCTCGGCGGACGGGTCAAGACGCTGCACCCGCGGCTGCACGCGGCGCTGCTGGCGCGACGCGAGGACGCCGAGCACATGGCGACGCTGGAGCGGGAGGGGATCGAGCCGATCGACCTCGTCTGCGTCAATCTCTACCCCTTCGAGGAGACCGTCGCCGGCCACGAGGTCGAACCGGCGGTCGTGGTCGAGAACATCGACATCGGCGGTCCGACGATGATCCGCGCCGCCGCCAAGAACCACAGCGGCGTCGCCGTCGTGGTCAAGCCCGAGTCCTACGACGCGGTGCTTGCCGAGCTGGAGGAGTCCGGCGGGGAGGTCTCCGCCCAGACCCGCCACTGGCTCGCCAACGAGGCCTTCGCTCAAACCGCCCGCTACGACGCCGCGATCAGCCGCTGGTTCTCGGCCGAGTACGAGGACTTCCCCGAACACCTGGCGATCGCCTACGAGAAGGTGCTCGACCTCTCCTACGGAGAGAACCCACACCAGCGCGGCGCCCTCTACGCCGAAGCGGGCGTGCGCAGCCACATCCTCTCGCGCGTCTCAAAGCTGCACGGCAAGGCGCTCTCCTTCAACAACGTGCTCGACCTCGACTCAGCGCGCCGCCTGGTCGAGGACTTCGCCGAGCCGGCCTGCACGATCGTCAAGCACAACAACCCCTGCGGGGTGGCGATCGGCGGGTCCGCGCTCGAGGCCTACCTGAAGGCGCTGGCCTGCGACCCGATGTCCGCCTTTGGCGGCGTGATCGCCTTCAACCGCCCGGTCTCGGCCGAGCTGGCCGAGGAGCTGCACGAGAACTTCATCGAGGTGTTGATCGCGCCCGACTACGAACACGGCGCCCTCGCCGTGCTGCAGCAGAAGGAGGCGATCCGCATCCTCTGCGAGGAGGAGCGCCGCCAGCGCGACCCGGCCGAACGCGACGTCAAACGCGTGCTCGGCGGCCTCCTGATCCAGGATCGCGACGGCGACCCCGAGCCGCGCGAGCTGATGGAGGTGGTGACCAAGACTCAGCCGAGCGATCAGCAGTGGGACGACATGTGCTTCGCCTGGACCGTGGTCCGGCACGTGCGCTCCAACGCGATCGTGATCGCCAAGGACGGGGCGACGCTGGGCATCGGCGCCGGGCAGATGAGTCGCGTCGATTCGGTCCGGCTCGCGGTCGAGAAGTGCCGCGAGGCGCGCGGTGAGGGGGCCGAGGCCCTGCTGGCCGGCTCCGCCGTCGCCTCCGACGCCTTCTTCCCCTTTGCCGACGGGCCGGAGCTGGCGATTCAGGCCGGCTCGAACGCCGTGGTCCAGCCCGGCGGCTCCAAGCGCGACGCCGAGGTGATCGAGGCCTGCGACACGGCCGGGGTCACGATGGTTTTCACCAAGCACCGTCACTTCCGCCACTAGGGCGCCGTGGGCAGGTTGACTGAGCGCAACGCAACTCACTAGGCTGCCGGCGATGTCGAGCCGCAGCCTCTACCTCGCCGCGATCGCCGCCCTCGCAATGTTCCTTTCCGCCTGCGGTGGTTCGGGCACGAGCCAGGATGAACTGGACAAGGCGCGAACTGAAGGGGCGAAGGAAGCCGAACAGCAGGCCAAGATCGAGCGCATCGAACACCAGCTCAAATCGTTGAAACACGGCCATGGCGCCCAAAACCAATCCAACAGCGGCAGCGCGCCCGTTCCGGCGAGCGGCGGCGGCACGAGCTGCGGCGGCAGCCTCTCGGTCGGTCCGAACACCACCTGCGCCTTCGCCGAAAACGTCGAATACGAGTACTTCTCGGAAATCGGCAGCGGTTCAGGGACGGTGGTCGCCTACAGCCCTGTCACCGAAAAGCTCTACACGATGTACTGCACGGCCGGCGAGCCGCACGAATGCACCGGTGGCAACGACGCCTCGGTGTATTTCCCCTAGGGGGCTCCAGCTCGCCCTGGCCGCTCTCGCGGTCCTGCTGCTGGCGGGATGCGGATCCTCGGGAACGAGCGAGCACTCGACGACCGCGACGTTCGCCGCCGAGCGCGCGGCGGCGCAGAGGAAGCTCGCTCGGCTGCGAGTCCGCCTGCACCGGCGCAAGCTGGCGCTGCGGGCCCAGCGCCAGCGCGAAGCAAGAGAGCGCGCGAAATCTCCTCCCCCCAGTACGGACCAGGCTGCGAGCGCCAGCGACTTCGCGTCGCTGGAAAGCGAAATCGGTAGCGAAATCGGTGCGGTGATCGGGGCCCCGGGCGGGTCGGTGGAAAGTTTCGGCAACCTCGGCGCCGGCTCGGCCTGGTCGACGAGCAAGGTGCCGATCGCGCTGCGGCTGCTGCAGGACGTGGGCGGGCCGTCGGGGCTGAGTTCCGCTCAGGCCGACGAGATGCGCCGCGCCCTGACACTCTCGGACAACGAAGCCGCGGCTGCCCTGTTCGCCGATCTCGAACGCAAGCACGGCGGGCTCGCCGGAGCCTCGGCCGCGGTCGGGGAGGTCCTGCGCGAAGCGGGCGACAGCAGCACTCAGATTTCGACCCAGGGCCGCGACGGCTTCTCCACCTACGGCCAGACCGAATGGTCACTGCTCGCGCAAGAGCAGTTCATGAGCGCCCTGGCCGCTGGCTGCATTGGCGATCAGGCGTCCCGCGAATACGTCCTCGACCTGATGGGCGAAGTCTCCTCCGATACCTGGGGCCTCGGCTCGGCCGGCCTGCCGGCCCGCTGGAAGGGCGGCTGGGGACCGGGTGTCGACGGCCGCTACCTGGTCCGCCAGATGGGAATCCTCTACGTCGGCGACCGGGAGGCAGTCGTCACCCTGGCCGCGATCCCCGCCGACGGTCAGTTCGAAAGCGGCGAGGCGGCGGCGACGCGCATCGCCGAATGGCTGGCGGAGCGTGCTCGCGGTGTGGCAGCTCCGCCGTCCGGTTGCTGACCTCGCTCCGCGTCGGCGAACTGAGCAACGTAGATCGACGGAGCGAACGCATCCAGAAGTGGTTCGAATGGCCGGTCGTCATTGCCGCCCTGCGCGTTCAGGCCGCAGCCAGCTCCTTCTGCTTCGCGCTTGCCAGGCGCACCTGGTCGCAAACCTGATCGGGCGTGTCGGCGACGACGAGCAGCTCCTTGTCGGTGGGGGCGATCATGCCGTTGTCCTCTAGGCCGTGATCGATCCAGTCGAGCAGCGGCGCCCAGTGCTTGGAGTCGACCAGGATCGTTGGGAAGTGCTTGATCCGGTTGGTCTGGATCAGCGTCAGGCACTCGAACATCTCATCGAGGGTGCCGAAGCCGCCGGGCATGATCACGAACGCCCGCGCGTAGCGAACGAACATCAGCTTGCGGGCGAAGAAGTAGTGGAACTCGAGCGCGCGGTTGACGTAAGGGTTGGTCTCCTGCTCATGCGGAAGCTGGATGTTGAGCCCGACCGAGAGGCCGCCGGCCTCGGCGGCGCCGCGGTTGGCCGCCTCCATCAGGCCGGGGCCGCCGCCGGTGACGATCGAGAAGCCGTGGTCGACGAGGCAGGCCGAGATCTCGCGGCAGAGCGCGTACCAGCGGTGCCCCTCGCCGATCCGCGCCGAGCCGAAGATGGAGACGCCGTCGTCGATGTCGCGCAGCGCATCGAAGCCGTGGTCGATCTCCTCGTGGATGCGCCCGAGGCGCAGGTCGTCCTGCTCCTCGACGTCGCAGGGAGTGCGCAGTAGCAGCTCGTCCCGCCTTGCCCCCGTGCTCCCTTTGGACCCAGCCAAAGTGCCCCCGACCGGATTCGAACCGGTGCCGCGCGGCTTAAAAGGCCGCCGCTCTAACCAACTGAGCTACAGGGGCTCGGCGCCCCATGGTATAGACGGGGATCGGCCGGGTCGGTGTAGCGGTCAGGTGAGGTCCGGCAGACCCAGCTCGGGAGTCGAGGCCTCGGCGTGGGCGCGGCGGGGGATGCGGCCGGCGCCGCGGGCGGCGTAACCGGCCTCGACGCCGAGGCGCAGGGCCCTCGCCATCGCCACCGGATCGGCAGCGCCGAATATCGAACTGGCGGCCATCACCGCAGCGCAGCCAAGCTCGGTCGCCAGGGCGGCGTCGGAGGCGGTGCCGATACCGGCGTCAAGAACGACCGGCACGGCGGCGCACTCGGCGATGATCGCGATGTTGTAGGGGTTGCGGATGCCGGCGCCGGAGCCGATCGGCGAGCCCAGCGGCATCACCGCAGCGCAGCCCGCCTCCTCGAGGCGGCGGGCGAGGATCGGGTCGTCGTTGGTGTAGGGGAGCACGGTGAAGCCCTCGCCGACCAGGGTCTCGGCGGCGTCGAGCAGCTCGACCGCATCGGGGAAGAGGGTGCGGTCGTCACCGATCACCTCGAGCTTGATCCAGTCGGTCTCGAAGGCCTCGCGGGCGAGGCGGGCGGTGCGGACGGCGTCGCGGGCCGTGTAGCAGCCGGCGGTGTTGGGCAGCGCCATGACACCGAGGCGATCGAGGACGTCGAGCACCGAGCCCTTGGCGTCGGGATCGATGCGGCGCAGGGCGACGGTGACGATCTCCGCGCCGGATGCCTCCAGCGCCCCCTCCATCTGCTCGAGCGAGCGGAAGCCCCCGGTGCCGGCGATCAGGCGCGAGCTCCAGGACCGGCCGCCCAGCTCCCAGCCGTCGTCGGCCCCTCCTTGGATCGCGGCGAGCACCTCGACCTTGCTCCCCTCGACCAGCGGCGTTCGCTCCCACTCGCCGCGCGGCGCGACCTCGCCGTCGAGCGCGACCGCGACGCCCCGGGCGCCGTCGGCAACGCCGGCGGCACGAGCCGCGTCGGCCAAGCTCGCTCCCTCGGCCAGCTCATGCGCCCGTCCGTTCAGCTCGATCCTCACCTCCCAACCCCAACTTCCGGGAGCGGCTCGCCGGCGACGATGCCCGCCACCGCGTCGCCTGTGAGCGGAGCCAGGAGGATGCCGTTGCGGTAGTGGCCGCAGGCGAGGACGAGGCCGTCGAGGGCGCCGGGACCAATCAGCGGCAAGTTGTCGGGCGTTCCCGGTCGCAGGCCAGCCATCGCCTCGACCAGCTCCATCTCGGCGACGTCGGGGAGCAGGCGGTAGGCCTCGCGCAGCAGCTCATGGACGCCGCCGGCCGTGACCGTGGTGTCGAAGCCGCGCTCCTCGGTTGTGGCACCGACGGTCAGGCGCCCATCGGGGCGCGGCACCAGGTAGACACGCTCTGAGGCGACGATCCGCTCGCACGGAGGCTCGTCGTCGATGGCGCGCAGTTCGAGGATCTGGCCTTTGACGGGACGCACCGCTGGACGGGCGTGCTCCGGCAGCCAACCGGCGACGCCGGACCAGGCGCCGCTGGCAAGGACGACGGTGGCGGCCCGCAGCTCCTCGCCGGACGCGGTCCGTACACCCTCGATCCGCTCGCCGTCGAGCAGCGCCGCCGCTACCTCGACGCCGCGGCGCACCTCGCTGCCCTCGCCGGCGAGCGCAGCGAGCAGCGCCGCGGTCATCCGGCGCGGATCGATCGCCGCCTCGCCGGGCGCGTGCACGCCGCCGTTGAAGGAGGGGGTCAATCCGGGCTCCAGCTCGCGACAGCGGCGCGGCGGCAACCACTCGGCGCCGAGGCCGAGGGAGCGCTGCAGGTCGTGGACGCGGCGCAGCTCCGCCGCCTCGTCGCGGTCGAGGGCGATGTGCAGGGCGCCGTGGCGGACGTATCCGGTGTTCAGACCGCTCGCTGCTTCGAGCTCGGCGACGAAGTCCGGGTAGCGCTCGGCAGCCGCCAGCGTCATCTTCAGCAGCTCCGGCTCGCCGAAGGCCAGCTCGCCGACCGGGGCCAGCATGCCGGCGGCGACGCGGGTCGCGCCCGCCGGCGGATCAGCGCGATCGACGACGAGGACATCCGCCCCGCGCTGCGCCAGGCGCCAGGCGCTGCAGAGCCCAATCGCCCCGCCGCCAACGACCACTACGTCATAAGTACCTCTGTCGCTCAAAGCTTTCCTCCGCCGGCATTACCCGGATCAGGTCCAGACGGTCGGTGGCCTCGGTGCCACCCTCTCAGCCCTCTCGGGCTCCCGTACCTCCCCGATGCTACCCCGCTAGCGGGGCGTGTCTGAGTTAAACCACGGTATGTCGTGGCTAAGCTCAGACACGCCCCCGCGATAATGGAGGGGTGAGCTTGGCACCACCCGAGGGCGATGGCCCGCTGCGGCGCGAGCGGTTGCGCACGGCGCGGCTCTATTTCTGCTGCGAGGCGCGGCCCAATGGCGCGGACCCCGAGCCGCTGCTGAGCGCGGCACTGCGCGGCGGCGTCGACATCGTGCAGCTGCGCGAGAAGTCGCTGTCGCGGCGGGAGATCGAGCGCGCGGCGCAGACCTTCCGCCGTCTCTGCGACAACCACAGTGCCCTCTTCATCGTCAACGACGATCCCGACCTGGCGCGCGCCTGCGACGCCGACGGCGTGCACGTCGGCCAGGAGGACATGGGCGCCGCCGAAGCGCGGGCAGCGCTCGGAACCGACGCGATCATCGGCCTCTCGACCCATTCCGAGGAGCAGATCGCCGCTTCGGCCGAGCAGCCGGCGGACTACATCAGCGTGGGGCCGATCTGGGAGACGCCGACCAAGCAGGGACGCCCCGCGGTCGGACTCGGGCTGATCTCGCACGCGGCGGCGAATGCGCCCCGCCCGTTCTTCGCGATCGGCGGCATCGATGCGTCCAACGCGGCGGAGGTGGTCGCGGCCGGAGCGAGCCGGCTCTGCGTCGTGCGGGCGATCCGCGACGCGGCCGACCCGGCCGCCGCGGCCGAGGAGCTGAGGGGCGCCCTCGCCCCGCTCGGAGAGGCGGCGCCCGGTGCCTAGCCACCCACGCAAGCGCAAGCAGCGCGGCGCCTCCCCGACGCCGCGCGAGCGCATGGAGCGCGGCTATGCCCGCGCCGAGGAACGCAACCAGGAGGTGCGCGAGGCGCTGGAGCCGCTGGCGGCGGGCGAGCGGCCCACGGTGGTGACGGTCGGCGCGGTCGTCTCCGCCCTGATCGCGATCTCGATCGTAATCGGCTACCTCGCCGGCACCGAGGTGGACGGCGAGAAACCGCGCTTTGTCCAGGTCCTCGCCCCGGCCCTGCTGATGGGACTGATGGCCTGGGGCATGTGGCGCGCCCGCTACTGGGCCGTGCTCGGCTTCCAGCTCGTCCTCGTCTTCCTCATCTTCAGCGCCGTATACGGGCTCGCCCTGCAGGCGGCGAGCATCGGGCAGGTCCTCGCGACACTGGCCCTGCTCGTGGTCGCCGGCACCTTCTTCTGGCTGATGGTCAAAGCGATGGCGCGGATCCAGATGCCGACGCGGGAGTAACCCCCAGCCGTTCTATAGGCTCAGGACAGTGCCTGATTCTTTCGACGTGATCGTCATTGGCGGGGGCCCGGGCGGCTACGTGGCCGCGATCCGCGCCGCCCAGCTGGGCAAGAAGACCGCGGTCGTCGAGCGCGACAAGGCCGGCGGGCGCTGCCTCAATTACGCCTGCATCCCCGCCAAGACCGTGCTGCGCACGGCGGAGATATACGACCAGGCGCGCGAGGGCGCCGAGCTGGGCGTCGTCGCCAAGGACGTCTCGATCGACTGGGAGGCGCTCGGCAAGCGCCGCGCCGCGGTCTCCGAGTCGCTCTCCAGCGGCGTCAGGATGCTCTGGGACAAGAACAAGATCGCCCTGATCGAGGGTGAGGGCTCGCTGACGCCGGAGGGCAACGTCAAGGTCGGCGACGAGGTTTACGAGGCTGGCACTGTCGTGCTGGCCACCGGCTCGGTCGCGCTGCCGATTCCCGGCGTCGAGTTCAGCAGCCGCGTCGTCGACACCTGGGGCGCCTGGTCGCTGCCCGAGCGTCCGGCCAGGATCGCGGTCGCGGGGGCCGGCGCCTCCGGTTGCGAGATCGCCTCCGCCTACGGCCGCTTCGGCACCGAGGTGGTGCTGATCGAGATGCTCGACCAGATCCTCCCGGCCGAGGACAAGGACATGGCCCGCGTGGTCGAGCGCGCCTTCAAGAAGCAGAACGTCACGATCTCGACCGGCACGCCGGTGACCGGCGTCGAGGCGAGCGAGAGCTCAGTCAAGCTCAGCTACGGCGAGGAGACGAGCGAGGTCGACTACCTCTGCATCGCCGGCGGACGCGCACCGGACGTCGAGGGTCTCGGGCTCGAGGGTGCCGGCGTCGAGCTGACCGAGAGCGGCAAGGTCAAAGTCGACGCCTACCAGCAGACCTCGAACCCGAAGGTCTACGCGATCGGCGATCTCACGGGCGCCAAGGCGCTCGCGCACAAGGCCTCGGAGGAGGGCGTCGTCGCGGTCGAGCGCGCGGCCGGCGAGCCGACCCATCCAGTCGACCAGAACCTGGTCGCCGGGGCGACCTTCTGCCACCCGCAGGTCGCCAGCGTCGGCCTCACCGAGGCGGCGGCGAAGGAGGCCGGGTACGACGTCAAGGTCGGCAAGCAGAAGCTGGGCGGAGTCGGCGGCGCCACCGTCTACGACGACAAAGACGGCCTGGTCAAGCTGGTCGTCGACTCCAAGTACGGCGAGATCCTCGGCGCCCACATCGTCGGCAACCGCGCCTGCGACATGATCGCCGAGCTGGTCGCGACGATGGCGCTCGAGGGCGGCTACCAGGAGCTGGCCCGGATCGCCCACCCCCATCCGACGATCTCCGAGGCGATCCTCGACGCGGCACGGGCGGTCGATGGCTGGGCCATCCACGCATAGGGCGACCTTCTACTTCGACCTCGGCTCGCCCTACGCGTACCTGACCGCGGAGCGGGTCAGCGGGCTCTTCAGCGAGGCGGGGCTGGAGCAGCCGGAGTGGCAGCCGATCCTGCTCGGCGGCCTGTTCCGGCGCTTCGAGCGGAGCTCATGGGGCGATGGGCCTGAGCGTGAGACAGGGATGGCCGAGGTCGAGCGACGCGCCGCCAAGTACGGGCTGCCGCCGCTGGCGTGGCCCGAGCCCTGGCCGGGGAACATGCTCTTCGCGATGCGGGCCGCGACCTTCGCCAAGCAGACCGGGCGCACCGTCTCCTTCGCACTTGCCGCCTTCCGCCAAGCGTTCGCCGCCGGCCGCGACCTGAGCGAACCGGACAACGTGATGATCGCCGCCGCCGCCTGCGAGCTCCACCCCAACGCGCTGCTGAAAGCGGTCGGGACCGAGATCGTCAAGAACGGCCTGCGCGAGGCGACCGAGGGGGCCGGAGATCTCGGCGTCACCGGCGTCCCCTCCCTGGTCGTTGACGGCGAGGTCTTCTGGGGCGACGACAGAGTCGAGGAGGCGGTCGACGCGGCGAGCTAAGGTGGCCTCGATGGCAGATTTGCCCGACGCCGCCACCTGTTACGAGCTGCTCGCCCGCATGGCGCTGATCCGCCGCTTCGAGGAGGAGGCGGGACGCCAGTACCAGCGGGCCAAGGCGGGGGGTTTCCTGCACCTGGCGATTGGCGAGGAGGCGACGATCGTCGGAACAGCCTCGGTGATGCGCCCCGAGGACTACCTGATCGGCACCTACCGCACGCACGGCCACGCGATCGCCCGCGGCACCGATCCCAAGCGGGTGATGGCGGAGCTCTTCGGCCGCGTCGACGGCACCAGCGGCGGCCGTGGCGGCTCGATGCACATCTTCGACGCCGAGCGCCGCTTCATGGGCGGCTACGGGATCGTCGGCGGCAACCTGCCGATAGCGGCCGGCCTGGCGCTCTCCTCCGACTACAAGGGCGAAGACGCGGTCACCGTCTGCATGTTCGGCGACGGCGCCTCCAACGCCGGCAACTTCGGCGAGACGATGAACCTGGCGGCGCTCTGGAGCCTGCCGGTGCTCTTCCTGGTCGAGAACAACCTCTACGGGATGGGCACCGCGGTCGAGCGGCACTCCGCCCAGACCGACCTCTCCAAGAAGGCCGAGGGCTACGGCATCCCCGGCCGGCGGATCGACGGCATGGACGTGCTGGCGGTGCGCGAGAGCGTCGCGGAGGGGATCCGCCTGGCTCGCGAGGAGCGCCGGCCGACCCTGCTCGAGGCCTTCACCTACCGCTACCGCGGCCACTCCGCCGCCGATCCCGAGGTCTACCGGGAGCGCGAGGAGGTCGAGGAGTGGCGTGAGAGAGACCCGATCGAGAGCTTCGCGCGGCAGTGCGTCGAGGCCGGCGTGCTCGGCGAGCGCGAGGTGCGAGAGGTGCGCGACAAGGCAGACGAAGCGGTGCTGGCGGCGGTCGAGTTCGCCGACGCCTCGCCCGAGCCGGCGCTCGACTCGCTGTATGAAAGCCTCTACGTGCTCGACAGCGCGGCGGGCTGGTACGCGGTCGACGAGCGCAGTCCCGAGCCCCACCGCGGCGAGGACGAGGAAGAAATGCCGGCCAAGGCGCGGGAGCTGGCCGAAGCGGGCGCGGCCTACGCGGGCCTGACGGACGGGCCGCGGCCCAACCCGGCGGTGCACGGCGACGCCCAGGAGGGCGTCGCGCCCGAGGTCGCCGAAGAGGCGGAGGACGTCGCGCCCCCGGCGAGCCGCGAGGGGGAGCGCTGATGACGGCACTGCGGATGCGCGAAGCCCTGCGCGACGCGATGGCCGAGGAGATGCGCCGCGACGAGGCGGTGCTGGTGATGGGCGAGGACGTCGGCGTCTTCCAGGGCGCCTTCAAGGTGACCGAAGGCCTGCTCGACGAGTTCGGCGAGCGGCGGGTGCGCGACACACCGATCTCCGAGAACACGATCGTCGGCGCCGGGGTCGGGGCGGCGATGGGCGGCCTGCGACCGATCGTCGAGCTGATGACCGTCAACTTCTCGCTGCTGGCGCTGGACCAGATCGTCAACCACGCCGCCGCAATCCCCTACATGTTCAACGGCCAGGCGCGGGTGCCGATGGTGGTGCGGATGCCGGGCGGCGGCGGCCACCAGCTCGGCCCGACCCACTCGCACAGCTTCGAGGCGCTCTTCCTGCAGGTGCCCGGCCTGCTCGTCGCCTGTCCCTCGACCCCGGCCGACGGCAAGGCTCTGCTGAAGACGGCGATCCGCGACGACAACCCGGTGATCTTCATCGAGCACGAGAGCCTCTACGGCGCGCGCGGCGAGGTGACCGACGATGGCGAGGAGGTGCTGCGCTTCGGCGAGGCGGCGGTGCGACGCCAGGGGGGCGACGTGACGATCGTCGGCATCCTCAAGATGGCCCACATCGCCGAGGACGCCGCCCAGGTGCTTGCCCACGAGCACGGCGTCGAAGCCGAGGTGATCGACCCGCGCACCCTGCGCCCGCTCGACCTCGACACGATTCTCGCGTCGGTGCGCAAGACGAACCGGGCGGTGATCGTCGAGGAGGGTTGGCCGCACGGTGGCGTCGGCGCCAACCTGGCGGCGCTGATCACCGAGCAGGCCTTCGATCACCTCGACGCGCCGGTGCAGCGGGTGACCGGGGCGGACGTGCACATGCCTTACTCGCAGCGGCTGGAGCAGGCGGCGATCCCACACGAGGAGCACGTGGTGAGCGCGGCGCTGGCGGCGCTGGAGGGATCGATCTGATGGCCGACGTCGTCATGCCGCGGCTCTCGGACTCGATGGAGGAGGGGACGATCCTGCAGTGGCTGAAGCAGGTGGGGGACGAGATCGCGGTTGGGGATGAGCTTGTGGAGATCGAGACGGACAAGGCGAACATGGCCTATGAATCCGACGTGGCCGGGACGCTGAGCGAGATCTTGGTCGAAGAGGGCGAGACCGTCGCGATCGGTACGCCGATTGCGCGGGTCGGCGGAGACGGAGAAAGCGCCAGCCAGGACGGGGGAGGGACCGAGCGCTCGGCCGCGGGTCCTGACACGGATGTGGAGGGGCCTGCGGGCGGGCGCAAGGCGTCCGTCCCCCTCGGCCCCTCCACATCCGCGCCACCCGCGGAAGAGGCGATCAATGCACCCACCTCCCGCACGGGAGGGGAGGCTGAGCCCCCAGCAGCTTCCAACGGCGGCGCCCGTTCGAGCGGCGAGCGTCCGAAGGCGTCGCCGATAGCTAGGCGACTCGCCGAGGAGAAGCATCTCGATTTGGGCGAGCTTGAGGGCTCTGGGCCCGGCGGGCGGATCGTCAAGGTGGATGTGGAACGGGCGGCTTCCTCCGCGGGTGCCGCGACCACGGGGGGGCCGAGAACGGAGGCGGAGCCCCCGCCCGCAGGCCCCCCCGAGGTCGCGGCAGGACCCGCGGCCACGGCCATCAGCCCCACGCCCCAAGCGGTCAGCCCCGAGACTGCCAAGGGAACTGTTAGCTACGAAGACCCCACCAAGCTTCAGTCGGTTGTTGCACGAAGGATGGCGGAGTCGAAGGCGACGGCGCCGCACTTCTACCTGGAGGCGGAGATCGACATGAGCCGGCTCGTCGAATCGCGGCGCGAGATCAAGGCAACTGCCAAAGGAGGGGACGTCGTCCCCTCCTTCAACGACATGGTCGTAAAGGCCTGCGCCCTCGCGCTGCGGGAGCATCCGCGGGCGAACGGGGCGTATCGGGACGGGCGGTTCGAGCTCTATTCGCGCGTCAACGTGGGCGTGGCGGTAGCTGCCAAAGACGCCCTGGTGGTTCCGACGATCTTCGACGCCGACCAGAAGAGCCTGCGCCAGATCGCCACCGACGCGCGGACGCTGGCGCAGCGAGTGCGGGACGGACAGATCACGCCGCCCGAGCTCTCGGGAGCCACCTTCACCGTCTCCAATCTTGGGATGTTCGGCATCGACAGCTTCGCCGCGGTGATCAACCCGCCGCAGGCGGCGATCCTCGCCGTCGGCGCGATCGCCGAGCGCCCCGTCGTCCGCGACGGCCAGCACACCTCAGCCCACCTGATGCGCGTCAACCTCGCCTGCGACCACCGCATCCTCTACGGCGCCCCCGCCGCCGAATTCCTCGCCCGCATCCGCACCCTCCTAGAAGAGCCTCTCTCGCTGGCCCTCTAGCTACAGCGGTCGCACTTTCCGCCGCTATGCGAAAAGAAGTGCGACATCGCTGGCTGGTTTCGCCGACATCGGTGCTGCGGTCGCATCTCTTTCCGCTATGCGGCGGAAAGTGCGACATCACGAGCTGGATCAGCAGGTCTTGCGGGCGCCGGTGACCGCATTCCAGGCGCGACCGAGGGAGAAGTCGGCGGAGACACGGAGGATGCCGGGGTGCGCGGCGCGCGCCACGGTCCAGTCGCCGTGGCGGAGCAGGCAGCCGGCGCCGCGCGAGATCGACCAGTAGGGGGTGAAATTGACGCGGATGAGAAAGTCGCCGGGGCGTCTCACCTGCAGGCCGAAGCTCTGGCGGCCCACCCAGAGGGTGTGGGCGGCGGCCATGCCGATTGGCTCGACCAGCGGCTCCGGATCCTCAACGGCGTAGATCCGCCAGTGGGACGAACTCCAGCGCAAGTCGAGGTAGGGCGGCGCGCTGAGGATCAGGCGGCGCTCGGCGACGGAGGAGTAGTCGAGCGGGGCATCGGGCAGGGCAACGTAGGCGATTGCGTTGCGATGCAGCCAGCGCCGGTAAGCCTCCTGCGTGAGCTGGCTGTCGTCGTAGAAAATGTCGTCATGGGTGGTGTCGAGCTGGCGCAGCCAGCCGCGGGCCAGCTCGAACTGGGTCGCTAGGTAGGCCGACTCCCAGTGGTTCGCCGTCGGTGGAACCTCGACTCGGACGCCGGAACCTCCGTGCGCGCGCAGCCATTGGGCGGCGGGCTGGAAATACGTGCGCGAGGTCGACGGATCGCCGACGCTGCGGGCGATCTGGCTGACGCTCGCTGTCACCTGCCAGTAGAGCCCGCCGGCCATGAACAGCGCGAGGAACCAGGCCGAGACCCGCGGCCGGCGCGCCAGCATCACCGCCGCCAGGACTGGGCCTCCGAAGAGGGCGCCGAGACGGACCGCGTTGCCGCCCATCGGGTTCGGCACTAGCCAGATCAGCAGCGAGATCGCCAGGTAGGCGGCGATTACGCTGCGCAGCTGCCGCTCCTGCTCGCCCAGCCCGCGCGTCACGTAGAGGGCCGAGCCGCACCAGAGCGGAATCGCGATGAAGGAGGAAAAGGCGAAGGGGAATTGGCCGGAGCCTGGGAAGACGAGGTTGGGTCCGAGCGTCAGGGCCAGGGCGATGAGGGCTACCCAGAGCGCGGGACGGCGGGGGTCGACGGATAGACGGAGCGCTTGGCCCCGGGGCCCGTCGCGGCCTCGGGGGGGCCTTCGGGCGGGGGCTTAGCCTCCGTTGTCGGGCCCCCCGAGGCCGCGCCACCCCCGGGTGTGAGCGCGCCAATAGACGACCGAGCCCGCGGCGGCAAGCAGGACCCCCGCCAAGAAAACGGCT
>JASLIG010000129.1 GCA_030152805.1 Solirubrobacterales bacterium | reverse complement strand
CTTTGCGACCGGACGTACCTTCGCCTCGGCGAAGTCGCGCACCCCTTCCTGCAGCATCTGCTGCTCGTCGTCGGGAGTGATGTCGAAGAGGCTGCGCGGCTTGCCAGTCGACTGCCGCGCCGGTCCGGTCAGGTTCTGGGCCGCCTTGAAGGTGCGCCCGGCGGCGGTCGCCGAGCGGAAGCCGTTCTTGGTGCCGGTGAAAAGCGCCCGCTCCACCCCTTTGCGAATGCGAATGCGGTCGAGCAGGTCGGAACCGGCGAGCTTGTTGAGCCAGCGCAGGCCGAGACCCATGCTGCGCTCGGCCACACCCTTGTCCTGCGTAGCGGTGGGCATCTTCACTTCCTCCCGTCTTTGGGTTTTGCCTCGAGCGCCGCGACGCGGCCGTCGAGGTGCGGTGTGCCGCGCTTGGCGTCGCGCACCGCGAATTCGATTTCGTCCCCCTCCACGTCGGTCGCGAACTCGACTCTGCCGGGGAGCAGGATCGGCTTGCGGAAGCGCACGTCCACCACGAAGGCGTCAGGCAGGCGACTCTCGATCGCCGCCAGGGCGCGCGCCTTGGTCCACATGCCGTGGGCGATCGCCCGCGGGAAGCCGAGCGGCTTCGCGGTAAGCGCGTGCATGTGGATCGGGTTGCGGTCGCCGGAGACGGCGGCGTAGCGCCGGCCGAGGTCGCCGGGGAGCCTCCACTCGCCGCTCGCGGTCAGGGCCCGCTCGGCAGCATCCGCTGCCTCCCGCTTGGACCGGGAGGACGAGCCAGCGGTGCCGCCGCGCCGCAGCATCGTGCTGGTCGACTCCCAGACCATCTGCCGGCCGCTGATCGCTTTCGTCTGCAGGGAGAAGGTGCGGCCCTTGGGGTGGGGCTTCAGCTTGGTTGGCTTGACCACGATCGTCAGCTCCTCGTCGAGGCCGATCCGCCGGTGCTGGCGGATCTGGTTTTCGACGTGGACGAGGCCGACGGCGCCAAAGGGGAAGCTGCCGTCGGCCATCAACGCCATGTGCAGCGGGAAGGCGAGCACGTGCGGGTAGGTCGGGGGCAGGTGGTCGCGCAGGGCGAAGCCGCAGACCCTGGCGTAGGCCGCGACTTGCTCGGCTCCCGCCCGCACGCCGGGCAGGGTGAGCTCGAGCTCGGGGACCTCCTTGGCGCGCCCGGGCACGAAGGGCAGCAGCGAGGCGCCCGGCAGCAGCGGCGCCGCGGCGCGCGCGTAGAGCGGCAGGATGTGCGGCGGGCTGTCGAGCGTGCGGGCGCTCATCAGGCCCCCAGCAGGCTCTGTCCGCAGACACGGACGACGTTGCCGTTGACTCCGCTCGAGGCGGGGCTGGCAAACCAGGCGATCGTCTCGGCGACGTCGACCGGCAGGCCTCCTTGCGACATGCTGTTCATCCGTCGCCCCGCTTCGCGGATCGCGATCGGCATTTTCGCCGTCATCTGGGTCTCGATGAAGCCCGGCGCGACGGCGTTGATCGTCGCCTCGCGCTTCGCCAGCTCTGGCGCCAGCGCTTCGACCATGCCGATCACGCCGGCCTTCGACGTCGCGTAGTTGGTCTGGCCGGAGTTGCCGGCGACGCCACTCATCGAGGAGACGCAGACGATGCGGCCGTTGGGGCGCAGCAGCTTGCGCTCCAGCAGCTCGTCGTCGATCCGCTCCTCGCTGGAGAGGTTGATCTCCATCAACGAGCTCCAGCGCTCCTCGGGCATCTTCGCGATCGTGCGGTCGCGGGTGACGCCAGCGTTGTGAACGACGATGTCGACGCCGGCGGCGAGCTCGTCAGCGATCGCGGCCGGGGCGTCTTCCTCGGTGATGTCGAGTTCGATCGTCTCCGCGTCGAGGCGCTTCGCGACCTTGGCCAGGTCGGGGCCGAGGGCCGGCACGTCGAGCAGGATCAGTGCCGCGCCGTCGCGGTGCAGGGTCTCGGCGATCGCCTCGCCGATCCCGCGCGAGGCGCCGGTAACGAGCGCGATCTTGCCGTCGAGCGGCAGCGACCAGTCGATCGCCGACGGCTTGGCGACCGCCGCGCCGACCTCGATCACCTGGCCGGAGACGTAGGCCGAGCGCGGCGAGAGCAGGAAGCGAAGGGTCGAGTCGATCTCTTTCTCGGCGTCTTCGGCGACGCGGACGAGTTGCACCGCGATGCCACGGCCGATCTCCTTGCCGAGCGAGCGGGTGAACCCCTCCAATGCGCGCTGGGCGGTTGCGGCGCGAGCGGGGAGGCCCGCCGGCGGCGAGCCGAGCACGACGACGCGGCCTGACCGTTCGACCCGTTTGACGTTGGGGTGGAAAAAGCGCTGCAGCTCGACCAGCTCGGTCGAGTCCGCGATCCCGGTGGCGTCGAAGACCAGTGCCTTGACCGGCGCGCTCGACGTTTCCGGCCGCGCCGCGCCGATTTCGCCCAGCAGCCGCTCCACCCGTTTGCCCAGTCGCCCTCGCGGTGCGCCGCCGCTGAGCGCGGCGCCGGAGAACACCGGCGCGCCGGGCTCCTGGCGCTCCAGCGTCGCCGGCTGTGGCAGGCCGACCCGGCCGGCGATCATCCGGCCCGGGGGCGAGTTGACTACCTGCGTGTAGAGGTCGCTCACTTGTTTTCTCCCGTGCTTTCGAGCGCGGCGACGACGCCCTGGCCGCCGGCCGCGCAGATGCTGATCAGGCCGCGGCCCGAGCCCCGCTCGTGCAGGGCCTTGGCGAGGCTGGCGACGATCCGCCCGCCGGTCGCGGCGAAGGGGTGTCCGGCCGCCAGCGAGCCGCCGTTGACGTTGAGCTTCTCGCGGTCGATCGCGCCGAGCGGCTCATCGCGGCCGAGCCGGTCGCGGCAGAACGCCGGATCCTTCCAGGCCCGCAGTGTGCAGAGCACCTGCGCGGCAAAGGCCTCGTGGATCTCGTAGAGGTCGAACTCGCCGAGGCCGCGGCCGATCCGGTCGAGCATCGTCGGCATCGCGTAGGCCGGCGCCATCAGGAGGCCCTCGCGCTTGTGCACGTGGTCGATCGCCGCGGTCTGGCCGTCGACGAACCAGGCCAGCACCGGCAGGTCGTGCTCCTTCGCCCACTCCTCGCTGGCCAGCAGCACCGCGGAGGCGCCGTCGGAGAGGGGCGTCGAGTTGGCGGCGGTCATCGTCCCCTCGGGGCTGCCGAAGACTGGGCCGAGCTTGGCCAGCTTCTCGGGCGAGGAATCCGGGCGCAGGTTCTGGTCGCGCTCGAGGCCGATGTAGGGGCTGACCAGGTCGTCCATGAAGCCGCACTCATAGGCGGCGGCGAGGTTGTGGTGGCTGCGCACCGCCAGCTCGTCCTGCTCCTCCCGGCCGACTTCCCACTCGGCCGCCATCACGGCGCAGTGCTCGCCCATCGAGAGCCCGGTGCGCGGCTCCTCGTTGCGGGGGATAGCGGGCACGATGTGGCTGGGGCGGACCCGGGTCAGCTGGCGCACCCGGCCGAAGGTCGACTTCTCGCGGTTGGCGTCGAGCAGCAGTTCGCGCAGGTTCTCGTTAAGGCCGATCGGCGCGTCGGAGGTGGTGTCGGCGCCGCAGGCGATGCCGGCGTCGATCTGGCCGAGGGCGATCTTGTTGGCGACGAGGATCGTCGTCTCGAGCCCGGTGCCGCAGGCCTGCTGCACGTCGTAGGCGGGCGTCTCCGCCGCCAAGCGGGTGCCGAGCACGCTCTCGCGGGTGAGGTCGCGGTCGCGCGAGTGCTTGAGTACGGCGCCGCCGGCAACCTCGCCGAGCTGCTCGCCCTCGAGCGAGTAGCGCGAGACGAGGCCGTCGAGGGCGGCGGTGAGCATGTCCTGGTTCGAGGCGCGGGAGTAGA
>JASLIG010000068.1 GCA_030152805.1 Solirubrobacterales bacterium | reverse complement strand
GCCGCCCTCGACCTGCCGCCGCTGACCAGGATGATCGCCGAAGCCGCCCAGCGCTACGGCTTCGTCGTCCGCGACGGGGCGAGCTCGGTCGCCCTCTACGCGCAGGACCCGACCCCGACCGGGACGAACCCGTTCTCGGGGTCCGATGGTTATTTCGAAGGGTCGGAAGCGCCGCTGGACTCGTTCCCGTGGGACCGCCTGCAGCTGCTGGCGATGACCCTGCGCCAGAGCCGTTGAACGACGCCGAACGGCAGATCACGCTGATCGCCGCCGGCACGGTGGCCCGGCGCGAAGAGGAGGACGAGCTGGCGCGTTCCCTCCTGGCGGACGTCGAGTGGTCGCGACTGGAGGAAGCGCTGCGGGTGCGCCGCCTGCTCTCGACGCTTGGCCCGCGCCTGCTCGAGCTCGCCGGCGATCGGGCCGCGACGGGCTTCGCGGTCGCGGTCGAGGACGCGCTGGCGGCGGGGCGGAATCACGGCGGCTTCCTCTCCCTTGTCTCGCTGCGGGTCAGCGCCGCGCTCGCCGCCACGGGCATTCGCTCACAGCCGTTGAAGGGACCGGCGCTAAGCGAGGCGATCTACGGAGACCCCGGCAGGAGGCTCTCCAGCGACATCGACCTCCTCGTCGCCGCCGATCAGCTCCAAGCCGCCGTCGCCGTGGTGCGCGAGCTCGGCTACCGCCCCCCGGCCGATCGCACCGACCGCGGCGGCCTGCCGCAGCTTCACTTCGCCCTCCCCCACTCACACGGCGAACTGCCGCCGGTCGAGCTGCACTGGCGGGTCCACTGGTACGAGCGCGACTTTGCCCGCGAGCGACTGCTTCCCCCGGCCGCGGATCCGCCGGCCGGCTGGCGGCCCGCGCCGGCGGATGAGCTGGCGAGCCTGCTGCTGTTCTACGCCCGGGACGGCTTCATCGACCTGCGCATGGCGGCTGACATCGGCGCCTGGTGGGACAGCCGGGGTGGCGAGCTGCGGGCGGGCGCCATCGATGAGGTCGTCCGCGACTACCCGCGGCTGCGGCGGGTCATCCACACCGGGCTCAGGGTCGCGCAGCGCACGGTCGGCCTACCGGCGAACGAGGTGGCGATCGACGTTCCCGGGCTGGACCTGCGCGATCGGCTGGCGATCCGCCTGGCCGATCCGAACCCGCGCGGCAGCGAAGCTCAGCTGCACGCGGAGATGGGGCTGGTCGACGGCCTGCTGATGCCGCGCGGCGACCTGCGGGCCTTCGCCCGCCGCCAGATCCTGATGCCGCCGCACGAAGACCCCGATCGACACGGGCCGGAGGAAGGACACGCCAAAGGGAAGGAGTCGCGCCTCAGGTACGCGGCGAGGGTGCTGGTTCGTTGCGGCGTGCTGGGCCGCTATGCGCTGGCGATCCTGCGGGCGCTGGAGCCCCTCCGGGGGCGGTCGCGAGGCACAAGAAAGCCGGCTCCGCAGAGTTAACCAAATAGGGCGGTTTTTCCCAGCCCAGCAAGGCTCGTCAGCCCGGCAGCGCCACGATTCGAAAGGACTAGGAGAGGTGCAGCAGAGCTCCCTGAGATGGCCGGCGCCATGGACGTGGCGGATCGAGCCGAAGGCGGTCCTGCTGGCCCTCGCCGTCGTATGCGTGATGGTCGCCGAGGGCGCCGCGCTGGCCCACTCCTACCTCTGGGCGGCGCCGCTCGCGGGCCTCGTCGTGATCGCGATCGCCGTCGACGTGCCGCTGGCGCCGTTCCTCGGCTTCACCCTGCTGGTCCGAATCGTCACCGACGAGTCGCTCTCATCGGCGCTGATCCGGCACACCAGCGCCCTCAACCTCTCGGGCGGAATCGCCCTGATCTTCATCCTGATCGCGACCGGCCTCGTCCTGCGCCGCGGCGAGGGCCTCAGGTTCGCCGCCTGGGCGCTGGCCTTCCTCGGCCTCTGGGCGCTGGTCGCCGCCTATTACCACGGGCTCTCCACGGAGACGATTCGCGAGCCGGTGCGCGAGGCCTCCATCCTCGCCCTCGGCCTGATCGTCTACAACTCGCGCGGCGCCCTCAACATGGCGGTGGTCGTGCGGCTGCTGCAGGTGGCTGCGGTCGCCTCGGCGGTGATCGCACTCGACCAGGTCCTCACCCACACCGGCATCCCGATCAACGGCGAGATCCGCTCCAACGGAACCTTCGTGCACCCCAACAGCGCCGCGATGTTCTTCGCGATCGCCTGTACCGGCTCGGTCTGGCGATACCTCGATCACGGCCGCGGGCGGCTCGACGCCCTGCTCGCGGCGGTCTTCGCCGCCGCCACCGTCTCGACCTTCAGCTTCAGCGGACTGGCGGCGCTGGTCGCGATGCTGGCGGTGTTCGGCACCGTGCGCGGCGGCTCGCTGCGCCGAACGCTCGGCTTCTACGCGGCGGCGGCGCTCGTCGTAGTCGGCTTTCTGGCCACGCCGTTGGGGTCCGAACGGCTCGCCGAGCAGGCCTCGACGAACCTGGGCGCGTCCCACAACACCGAAGTGAGCACGACCTCGCTCGGCTGGCGCCTCTACAAGTGGGAACTCCTGCTCGACGAATGGGAAAGGGCTCCGATCCTCGGGCGGGGCATCGGCACCACCGTCACCCTGGAAGGCCACTCCGAAGACGTCACGGCCGGGCAGGTGCCCCACAACGAGTACCTGCGCTACTTGGTCGAGACCGGGATCGTCGGACTCGTCCTGCTGCTCGCGGTGGTGGTCATGCTGCTGCGAGCGCTCGCCCGCCGGCGCATCGCCAGTGGCGACAGCACCGCGATCCTGGGCACCGCGGTGCTCGTCGGGTGCCTGGTCAACGGGCTCGCCGACAACACCTTCCTCTACACGACCACCGGCTACGCGGCGGCGATGGTGATCGCGGCGGCGCTGGCCCTGCCGGCCGGGCCGAAGCGGCCAGGGCCCGCCCGCGCCGGGGCGTGACGATGCCGATCGCTTCCGCGCGCCAAACGGCCGCCGACTTCAAGCTGCTCTACGTCGGTGGCTTCGGCCGCAGCGGCAGCACCCTCGTGGGCAGGGTCCTGGGCCAGCCGCAGGGGGCGATCTGCGTCGGTGAGACCTGTTACCTGGCCACCCGCGGCCTGATCGAGGACGTCCAGTGCGGCTGCGGTCTGCCCTTCCGCCAGTGCGACTTTTGGAGCGCGGTCGGCGAGGAGGCGTTCGGCGGCTGGGACGAGGTGGACGTGCGGCGGCTGACCGAGGTCGACGAGCTGACCAGCCGTTACCGCACCCTTCCCGTGCAGCCCTCCCTGCGCGAGAGGAGAACGGTCTCCGGGGCGAGCGGCTACTACGCCGGCTGGCTGGAACGGCTGTTCGGGGCGATCGCCCGGGTGAGCGGGGCCGAGGTCATCGTCGAGACCAGCAAGGACCCATGGTTCGCGGGCCTGCTCACCCGCATGCCGGCCCGCGACCTGCGGATCGCCCACCTGGTCCGCGACAGCCGCGCCGTCGCCTACTCCTGGACGCGCAGCAAGCAGCGGCCGAGCCGCGTCGGCGAGCGCAACTACATGCCGCGCTTCCGGCCCACCGACACCGCGCTCAAGTGGACGCTGGCGAACCTCTCGTTCCACGCGCTCGCCCGGCGGGCAAACGGCTACCTGAGGGTCAACTACGAGGACTTCGTCGGCGACCCGGCGCGCGCCCTGGACGAGCTGAGCGAGCTGGCCGGCGGCGGCCTGCGATTGCCGCCCGATGAGCTGGCCGGCGGCCGCATCAAGCTCGGTGACCACCACATCTTCTCCGGCAACCCGATGCGATCGCAGACCGGTTGGCTGGAGATGCGGATCGACGACGAGTGGGAAGCGGCTCTGCCCGGCGCCGAGTTCGCCAAAGTGACCGCGATCACCTTGCCGCTGCTGAAGCGCTACGGCTACGCCACAGTCCCTCCGGGCAGACCCGGGGCGGGCGCGGCGAAGGCCAAGCTCGAGGCCTGACCGGCCGACATGGACGCCTCCCCAGCCTCTGAGTCCCGGGCCAGCCGGATCGAGGCCCCGCAGCCGGCGGCGGGCGAAGCTGGGCAGCAGTCGCTCTGGCGCCGCATTCGCCGTGACGCCGTCGTCCTCGGCGCCGGCAACGCGGCCCTCGTCCTCACCCAGCTCGGCTTCCGCGGCATCCTCGTCGCGGTCCTCGCCCCGGCCGCGTACGGCCGACTCTCGCTCGTGCTGAGCATCTACAACTCGGCCTGGATCATCGGCTCGAGCGGCCTGCCCAACAGCGTCGCCCGCTATCTCGCGATCGGCGAGGCGAGCGATGACCGAGCCATCGTGCGATCGGCCCTCCGCGCCGGCGCTTTGCCGATCGCGGTCGCGGCGGTGTTGGTCGCCGCCGCCGCCGGGGCCATCCTGCACTCCCCCTGGGCCGCGGCGCTGGGGGCGATCGGCCTCTGTTGCCTGATCTACACCCTGCTCTCGATGGGGATCCTCAGGGGCCGCGGCAAGATGGGGATGGCCGCGTCGGTGATGCCCGCGGCCGGGCTCGGCGAACTGGGCCTGCTGCTGATCCTCTGGCAATCCGGCCTCGCGGTCACGCCCCTCTCCGCCTTCGCGGTGTTCGCCGCCGGCAACCTGATCGGCCTCGTCGTCGCGATCTGCCTGGTGCGGCGAACCTCACCGGAGCGACGGGTCCGCCAGCGGGCCGACAGGGCGCCCTCCGCCCGCCAACTGTTCGGCTTTTCGATGTGGATCGCCTTCGCCACCGCGGGCGTGGCGATCCTGCCGCTGGTCATGCGGGCAGCGGCGAGCCTCGAGTCCTTCACCGCGGTCGCCGTCATCGACGTCGCCCTGATCCTCTTCTCGATCCCGCAGCGGCTCGGCACCGTGATCGTGCTCGCCACCACACCGCACGCCTCGAAACAGCACAAGCACGGACACGCCGCGGTCGCGATCTCCGCGCGCGAGCACATCTTCGTGATCCTCCCCTTTGTGCTGGCCGCCGCGATCGTCGCCTTCACCCCCCTGGTCGGCTCGATCTTCGACCTCCTCGGTAGGCCCGAGTACGACCAGAGCGCGCCCTACCTCGCCCTAGCCCTGCTCGCCGGCCCCGCCCGCATCCTCTATGGCCTGGTCGAGGGGATGCTGATCGGCCGCGGCGAAGGTCGCTTCCTCGGCCTCACCGCCACCTCGATCTCGGCCCTGGCCTCGGGCTTGATCTTCGCCGCCGTCGCGCTCGGCAGCCTCGACGCCGCCTTCCTCGCCTTCGTCCTCGCCTTCTGGGCGATCTACCTGATCGGCCTCGAGCGGGTGGGGCGTCAGAGCGCGCCGTAGAACTCGCGCAGCTCGCTGCCGATCACCGCGGGGCCGCGGGTTTCCTCGCAGAACTCGCGGCAGCGGGCGCCGACCCGTTGGGCGGCGCCGGGGTCGCTGAGGAAGCGCTCGATCGCGTCGGCGAGCGCCGGCGGGTCCCCGACTGGGACGATCATCCCCTCGCAGGGGGCGAGCTGCTCGGTGCCGCCGACCGGGGTCGAGACGAAGGGCCGCCCCGCGGCGAGCGCCTCGGTGAGAATCATTGGCATCCCCTCCGCCCGTGAGGGAAGGATGACGACGCGAGCGTCGCGGATCAGCGGGCGCACCCGCCTCGGATCGACCGCTTCCTCGACCGACATCCGCTCCAGCGGCTCCGGCCGGTAGTCCTCGATCGGCCCGACCAGGCGGCAGCGTCCGGGGACGCCGCGGTCGAGCAGGATCCGCCACGCCTCCCGCAGGACGTCTGCCCCCTTGCGCCTGCCGATCGCGCCGGCGAAGAGGGCGACCGGCTCGGTTTCGTGGGCGGGCGGGGAGGAGGCGTCGATAGCCACCGGGTTGGGGAGCGTCCTCGCCATCGCCCCCACGCCGAGGTCCCGAACCGCCGCCAGCGCCTCCTCGGACAGGCAGATGATGCCGCTGGCGGGCGCCAGGGCGAGGCGGGCGAGGCGGGCGTGCTCGGCGGCGAACTCGGGGAAGTCGTAACCGTGGATCGTCACCACGACCCGCAGGCCTCGCGCCCGCGCCAGGGCGATCAGCGGCCCGTCGCGCAGGTAGGCGCCCCCGTTGGACATGTGCACGTGCACGATCGTCTCCGGCTTGGCGCGCAGGAGCGTCCCCGCCGCACGGCGCACCAGGGCCGCGTTGCCGATCTGGCGCGGACCGCTCCAGGTCGGCCTGACCTGGGTCCGGTCGGCACCGATCTTCCACTCGTCGATCGTGCGGATCACCGTCTGCGTCCCGCCGACCGTGAGCGGGTGGGGACCGACGTGGATCACCTCCATCTCGTCCTCCGCCGGGACCCGTCGCTCAGTTCTCGCGCGTCGGCACGGGCGCCCTGACCTGCGGGTCCGAGCCGTTGCCAGCCGACGGCGGGGCCGGCGGCGGCTCGAAGCTGCCGGGCGCATAAGCGGCGGCGCCCCGCCTGCTCGACGCCATGCCGTTGGCCACTACCCCGAGCCCGGCCGCACCGCTGCTCTGCAGGACCTCGCGCAGGCCCTCGCCCAGCCGGCGCGGGCTGCGCCCGATCCAGCCGACCACGACCACGCCATCGGCCCGGCGCAGCAGCGGCAGGGCGTCGGACACCGCGGTGACGGGGGGCGCGTCGATCACGATCAGGTCGTAGGTGGCTTTGAGGTGATCGAGGATCGCCTCCATCGCCGGGCTGTCGATCAGCTGCCCCGGATTCGAGGGGAGCGTGCCGCCGCAGGCAAGGACGTCGAGCGTGCGATCCGCCGAGCGTCCCCCGAACGGCCCTTCGAGCTGGACCGAGCGAATCGCGTCAAAGACGGTCGTGGCGCCGGTCAGCGTGCCCTGCAGGCCGAGGCCGGGGTCGATGCCCATTCGGGCCGCCAGCGCCGGATTGCGCAGGTCGGCCTCAAGCAGCAGTACGCGCGACCTCGTGCCGGCCGCGGCTTCCGCCAGGCAGCGGGCGACGGTCGTGCGGCCGTCGCCTCGCGCGGCGGACGTGATCAGGACGGTCCGCAGCTCCGGCTTGGCCAGCCGCATGCGGCCCCGGACCAGGTTGAAAGCGTCGATCTCGGTGGCGCCCATGGCTGCGGCGGCGCCCGCGTGTCCGGCGCGGGCAAGGCTGGCGCTCTCGGGAACGCTGCCGAGCAGCGGCAACCCGTAGACGGATTCGAGGTCCTCGACGCTGGTGATCCGGCGTTCGCGCCTGAAGCGCTCGAAGACGAAGGCGAGGCCGAGGCCGAGCAGCAGGCCCAGCACGGCGCCGATCACGGTGTTCCTCGTCGTGCGCGGCGCGGAGGGCGCGAGCGGCAGCGGTGCCCTCTGGACGAGGCTGACGTTTCCGTAGCGCAGCTGCTTGAGCAGGTGCAGGCTCTGGGCGCGGTTCTGCAGCGCGACGGCCGCCGGGCCGTAGCGCCGGTCCGCGGGCAGTTCCTCGATCTGGCTTTCGACCAGGGCGAGCGCCGACTCGAAGAAGCGATCGTTGGCCTTGCGCTGCTGCTTGACAAACTCGTGGCTGTAGGTGGTCGCAATCTGGGCCGCCAGCAGCGGTGAGGCGGCGGTTGCCGAGACGGAGACGATGTTCGATTCGCCTTCGCCGCTGATGCTGAGGCTTTCGCGTACCTCCGCTTCGCTCAGGCCATGACCGAGCACGCGCGCCGTGCGGGCGGCGGTGTCGCCAAGGTTGACCAGGGCGACGTTGCTGGCGTGCTGGGCGAGCAGGTTGGTGGTGGTGCTCGGCGGCAGGCCGACGATCTGCTCGCTGAGCGGGTTGTCGCTGAAGGCAAGCGCGGCGGTGGCCGTGTATTCCTTGCTCTGGCTCTTGGAGAAGCCGAACGCGGCGACGGCGACGGCGACGGTGCAGAGCACGATCAGCAGAGCCCGCCGGCGGATGATCCGCAGGGCCTCCGAAAGGTCGATTGGTCCGGAGCTCGGCTGCACGTTCCGCCTCACCTGGTTAACTCCCTCAGGATCGGTTTCTTACGCTTTTTCCGCACCCGCCTCAGTCCCATCCAAAGTCCCTGCCCAGCAGCTCGTAGAGCCGTTCGTTGTCGGCCCTGAAGGCATCGCGGAGACGCGCCCGGACGGCGTCGTCGAGCGGCGCGTAGGAGCGCGCGTTGCGCGCCGTCAGGTCGGCCGGCGGCAGCGCCTCGAGGCCGAGGAAGCGCTGCGCCTCGAGCACGACCTCGGCCGGCCGCTCGAAGAGCTCCTCGGCGCTGAGCACAAGCATGCGCTCCCGCTCGACCCGGGAGAACCATCGTTCGAGCTGGTGGGCATAGCGACCGCGCGCGAGGTAGGAGTGGTGCTGGTGGGCGAAGGAGGCGTAGCCGGGAACCCGGGCGATGCGCTCCTCCTCCCCGCGCAGCCGCTCGGGCTCGCGGCCGATCGCCTGCTCGAAGCCGAGCGTCTCGAAGCCGAGCGCCCGCTCGTGATTGTGCTGAGAGTAGGCGCGCTCGATCGGGTTGCGCAGCAGCACGATCAGCCTCGCCCGCGGCAGGTCGCCGGCTACGCGCGCCGGCACGAGCGGGTGGAAGAGGTAATAGGGACTGGCCTCGCCTGCGATCCCGCCCGCCCGTCGGGGAAGGTGGAAGTGGGCGCGGTACCAGCCGGAACCGCGGGCGTAGGCGAGGTCGAAGTAGTGAACCTCCTTCACCGTCGAGGAGGAGACCAGGGGGTGCTCGCAGAGGTACTCGTGGAGCGAGGTCGTGCCCGCCTTCTGGGCGCCGATGATGAGGAAGTCGGGCAGCGGTCGCCGCGAGGCGTTGACCCGGCGCAGGGCGGTCGCCCCGCCGCGCAGGGTCCGGATCGCCGCGTCGCGGCCTGGCAGGGACCGCTCAGCGACCATTTGCGACGCCCCTCTCAACGCTCCGGCCAGCGGCCTCGGCCAGGTGCTCGAGGCTCACCTCGCCGGCGTCGACCGAGACCGCCAGCCCGCGCCGAACTAGGTCGTCGCAGAGCTGGATCTGATGGTCGTCGACGTGCTCCCCCAGGGCGAAGCGGCGCGGCACCAGCAGCGGGCACTGGCCCACCTCGAAAGCGGCGAGCGCGGTTCCCACCCCGGCGTGCGCGACGACGACGTCGGCCTCGCGCATCGCTTCGCTCAGCTCCTTTTCCGGAATCGCGTAGTGGCCGGCGATCCCAAAGCGACTGACGTCGGTGTCGCCGGTCTGCCAGAGCACCTCGGCGTCGGCTGGCAGAACCTCCAGCAGCCTCTCGACCAGGCGCGAGAAGTCATAGCCGCGGTAGGTGCCGAGGGAGACGACGATCCGCGAGAGGCCGGCATCCGGCCGCCGCGCCTTCCGCGCCGCCACGAAGGAGTCGAAGACCGAGCCGCCGAACTTCCACCTCCCGCCCGCCCAGGAGCTGTACTGGGTGTAGCGCTCCACGCCCGGGATGCCGGCGATCAGCCGCCCGGTCAGCGAGGGGCCCTCGATCCGCGCGGCGCTCTCGATGAAGCGGCAGGGCAGGCGGCGTGCCCGTCCCAAAGCGAAGTAGGGAAGGGCGACCGCGGAGCCGGTGCTGAGCACCGCGTCGGGCCTGAAGCGGCGCAGGACGCGCCGCGCCGCGGCGAGGTTGCGAGCGACGTTGGCCGGGTCGCGGCCGCCGACGAAGGGGACGTACTCGACCTCCTCGCCGTCCAGCAGCGAGCGGCTCTGCGGGGTGTCGAAGGTGACCCAGAGGTAGGGGCCGCCGACCTCCTCGAGGCCGGGGCGCAGCTGGTGCAGCTCCTTCAGATGCCCCCCGGTGGAGGCTACGAGCAGCGTCCTCACGATCCCCACCGGGCGGAGACGAGCTCGCGGGTGGCGCGGATGTTCGCCCTGCTCGAGGCGCCGAAGACGATCGAGTCGACGTTCGGCTGCGCGCACACCCACTCGATCGCCTCCTCGGCCGGGATCGCGCCGGAGGCGAACACCGACATCGCGATCGCCCGGCAGGGATGGGCGCGCAGCGCCGCCTCGTAGGCGGCGATGCCGCCGCACATCCGGAACCCGATCTTGTTGATGTTGGCGCAGACGATCGGGTTCGAGACCCCGACCTCGTCGAGCGCCGCGAGCAGCGGGGGCAGGTTCATCGTGATGAAGCCGGGCTCGGCGCCGTAGCGCTCGCGCACGTGGTCGGCGAAGACCCGCAGCGAGTCCAGGAGGCCGAGGCCGAGGAGCAGGTCGACGACGAGGTTCTGGAGGAAGATCACCGGCGTGCGCAGGCCGTGGAACATCTTCATCTCGGCGTCGATCAGCAGCGTCGTGATGCCGTCGACGTCCCTCCTCGCCAGCGAGGTCCCGCCCCGCAGCGCCGCGTTGAGGAGCCCCTCGTCGGGCAGGAAGCGTTTGACGGCGCCGAGCATGCCGTTCTCGGTGACGGCGTTGGCGTACTTGTGCGCGTAGGGCATGCAGGGGTAGAAGGCGAAGTCGCGGTAGCGCTCCGGCGCGGCCCGCATGTGGTCGCAGACCTGGCCGATCCGATCGTGGGTCGTGCACATGAAGGTCGAGACGCCCTCCTCGTGGGCGGCGTCGAGGACGTCGATCACCGCGTCGACGTCGCGAAAGCGCATCGCCTGCGCCCTCGCCTTCTCCTCGGACATGTGGTTGATGCCGAAGAACTGGTTGTCGCCGAAGAGCAGGCGGTCCAGCCCCTCCGTCGCGGTTGCGGGCGCTCGCTCGACGCCCTCGCCGGCCGCCCTCATGCCGCCGCCCTGCTCCACCAGCGGCGCCGGCGCCGCGCCGGCGCGGCGCCGTTGGGCCCTGCGCTCGCCACGACCGGGCCACGCGCCGCGTCGGCGACCATCATCGCGATCGTCCGGTCGGTGACCGCCGCCGCGGCGAAGTCGTTCTCCCCGCTGGTCTCGCCGGACTCCACCCGCTCGACGAAGGCTTCGATCTGGGCGCTGTACTCCTCGCCGCGCAGGTAGAACCACACCGGCGGGGTCAGCTCGGTCGTGTACCGGACGTTCCACCCCTCCGCGTACCCGGCGGGCGCCCCGTTCGGCTCGCGCAGGTAGGCCTGGCATTCCTGGCGGTCGGCGAAGATCCTCCCCCCCGTGCCCCAGACGGTCACCCGCGTGGTCATCTTGCGGTAGGACTCGTCGGACCAGTTGACCGAGAGCTGCCCGGTCGTGCCGTCGCCGAAGCGCAGCGTGCCGAAGGCGCCGTCGTCCGTCTCCTTGGAGAAGAAGCGCGGCAGCAGCGTGCCGGCGGTGGCCGTCGGCTCGCCCGCGTACCAGTTGAGCAGGTTGATCACGTGCGCGGCGTAGTCGTAGAGACAGCCACCGCCCTCGCCGCGGCTGCTGCGCCAGGTCTTTCCCTGCTCCCTGAGGACGACGGGCCCGTAGGCCTCGCCGAAGACGTGCGTCACCCGGCCGATCGCGCCGGCGTCGAGCAGCGACTTGACCTCGCGAAAGGCACCGACGTAGCGGTTGTGGTAGCCGACCTGGGTGACCACTCCCCGCTCGCGCCCCAGGCGCTCCAGCCTCGTCGCCGCCTCGGCATCGAGCGTCAGCGGCTTCTCGCAGAAGACGTGCAGGCCCCTGGCGATGGCGGCCTCGACCATCTCCGCGTGCGAGCGCGAGGGCGTCGCGATCAGGACCGCGTCGAGATCGGCCCGCTCGAGCATCTCGCCGTAGTCGCCGTAGGCGGTCAACCCGCTCTGCTTGGTCAGCACGCCGCGCACGAGGCTGGAGGAGTCGCAGATCGCCGCCAGGTCGACCCTCGGGTGCGCGTTCAGCAGCGCCTGGTGGGAGAGGCCCATCTTGCCCAGGCCGACTATCCCGACCCTGATCATGAGGCGAGGGCCAGCGAGGGTTGGGGGCGATCGGAGAGCTCGCCGGCGAGCTTGTCGGCCAGCCGCAGCGAGAAGGCGATCAGGGTGAAGGTCGAGTTCGCCTGGCTGGAGGTGGGGAAGGTCGAGCTGCTGGCGACGAAGAGGTCCTCGAAGCCGTGCACGGCGAGGTCGCGGTCGACGACGCCCCCCTCGGGCGCGGCTGACATGCGCGTGGTGCCCGCCTGGTGATAGCCGCCGAAGAGCTGCTCGCGCACGGCCGCCTCGACGTCCTCGTAGAGCATCTCGACCCGGCCCAGCCGCTGCGCTCGCAGCGAGCGGTCGAGGACCTCGTGCACGCGCCTGACGCTGGCCACGTCCTCGTCGGAGAAATGCAGGTGGGTGCGCAGGCGCGGCACCCCGAGGGCGTCGCGCTCGCCGGTCGGCGCGACGAAGCTCTGCCAGTGGGGCAGGTGCTCGCCGTGGTAGAGCAAGCGGTAGGTGTTGGTGGGGCTGGGGACGAAGAACCCCGGCACCTTGCGGCCGCGCCGCAGGTAGCGCTGGCAGCCGAAGCGCAGCGCGAAGGCAGTGGTGGGCCCGAGATTCCGGGCCAAGTTGCGTAGGTGCGCGGATGTGCTGGCGGGGCGCGTCGTCTTCAGATGGGATTGGCGGATGCCCTCAGCGACGAAGTGGCGGCCCAGCGGCGAGGAGAGCATCAAGTAGACGAAGGAGAGGACACCGCTGCCGTGGGAGGCATCGCCGATCTCCGGATTGACCAGCCAGATCGCGGAGTTGGGCAGGCCCTCGGCGCGCTGCAGACTGGGATCGACCGTGAAGCGGCGCCTCACGTAGACCCCGTCGCGGTCGCGCTCGTGCGAGTAGAGAGTCTCCCCCGGCGGGGTGTCGAAGCGCACCTGCGCCACCCGCACCTCGGTGTGCGCCATGTACCAACGGCCGAGATGGCCGGAGTGGTTGCCGATCCCGGCCGGGTCGCGGCGAGTCGAGGCAAACAGGAGCCGGGTCGATTCGAGCCCGCCGGCGGCGAGCACGTAGCGGCGCGCGCCGATCTCGACCCGGCGCCCGTCGCCGGCGCGAGCGAGGAGGTGATCGACCCTCCGCCCGCCGCCGTCGTCCACCGCCGCGGGCACGACCTCGGTGCAGGTGAGCCCGGTCTCCAGGCGCAGCCCGGGCGTCTGCCGCAACCGATCGCGGTAGAGGCGGCCGAAGTTGGTCGGCAACGACCAGCGCTCGAGCGCCGAGGCGCGAGCCTCGCCGTCGGCGAAGCCAGGAACGATCGCGCGAGCGGCGAGCTCGGGGTGCTCGCCGACCTCGAAGCTGGCCCTGCCGCAGCGGCACCACTCGCAAGCGCGCTGCAGGTAGGTGGCCAGCTCGGCGTAGTCGAGCGGCCAGGCGGCATCGCCGACCAGCGGTCGCGGCTCGAAGTCGATCGGGTCGAACGGAACGCAGCGGCCCCCCCAGAGGTTCGAGGCGCCGCCGACCTGCCGCCGGGAGGCCAGCGACATGCCGACGTGCAGGCGGTCGCCGCCGACCGTCTCGCCCAAACGCTGCGCCGACGGATCGAAGCGGTGGCCGCCGCTCTCGAGCAGGATCACCCGCTGCCCGGCCCGGGCAAGTTCGAGCGCGACGACGATCCCCGCCGGCCCCGCCCCGACCACCGCGACATCCGCCTCGAGGCGGGCCGGCTCAGCCATCCTCGGGGCGCCCCGCGCCGAGGTCGGTCCGCACCCGCTCCCTGAAAGCCCGCAGCCCGGCCCGCGCCTCCCGGTCGGCGAACCCAGCCGCTTCGACGGCGGTGCCGATCCGCTCGGGGCGCGTGGTGCTGAAGAGGACCATGCCCTCGCGGTTGCGATCGAGGGCGTCCCGCAGGAGGAGGGTGGCGACGACGTCCGACTCGGCGCAGTCCGCGCCGACCTCTCGGGCCCAGCGGCGCCGGCGCTCCTCGCTGCTCGCGACGTAGGCGAGGATTCTCCGCTGCGCCCCCGCGATCACCCCGAAGGTGATCGGAGCCGGGTCCCACTCGAGCCCGGCGACCGCCGGGTCAAAGACGTCGTCGCGCAACTGCATCGCCAGCGGGGCCTCGAATTCGTCGCGCAGCGGCAGGCAGGGCCCGGGGTCCCCCGACAGCCCCCAGGCGCGCAGGTAGCCGGCGCCGCGCAGCTCCTCCAGCGCCTCGCCGACGCCCTCGACGTCGACCCGATCGCCGGGCTGGGGATCGTGCAGGAAGAAGAAGTCCACGTAGTCGGTGCCCAGCTCTCGCAGGCTCGTCTCGATGCTCCGCCGAGCGCCGGCGCCGTCGTAGCGACGGGGCTCGTGGAGGGCGCTGCCCCGCCGCTTGATCGCGGCTCGCAGGGACGGCAGGCGGGCGATCGCGGCCCGGGCCGGCGCCTGGAGCCGGGCGATCTTCAGGGCAGGACCGGAGGGATCGAGCCCGAACTTGGTGGCGATCGTGATCTCGTCGCGCCGCCGCGCGGCAAAGCGGCCGAGTTCGCCCTCCGCCGCCCCCAGCCCGTACATGCGCGCAACGTCGAAGTGACGCACTCCCCGCTCGAAAGCCCCGGCCAGAATCCGCTGGCGCCCTCGCCGCGAGGGCAGGCGCATCAGCGCGGCGCAGCCAAAGCCGAGCCGGAGCCCGGTCGCGGAACCCTCAAGGGCTCCGCGACCGTGTCCGATATCCAGCTCAGATGACGTGCGCACGAGTACAGGCAGGGGCGCTTGGCCCGTTGGGTGATCCGACCGTTCTCGCGATCGTCGCGGTGGCGGCCGCCTGGCTGCTCGTTGCCGTCGTCGTAGTCGCCGCCTGCCGGATCGCGGCGCGGTCCGACGCGGAACTCGAGGTCCCAGCCAAAACCACCTCAGAGCCCCCGGCGCCCCAGCATGTGCGACACGGTGCGGAGCATGATCTTCACGTCGCACCAAAGCGACCAGTTGGCCACGTACAGGTAGTCGATAGCACCCATCTCGCGTAGCGGCACGCGGGCGGGTCCGAGTATCTGCCAGGGACCGGTGATCCCAGGCATCAGCTCCAGCCGGCGACGGTACCAGCCGGTCACGCGCTGGTCCTCGTCGACCACCAGCGGGCGCGGCCCGACCAGGCTCATCTCGCCCCGCATCACGTTGAGCAGTTGCGGCAGCTCGTCCAGGGAGCTCCTCCGCAGCAGCCTGCCGACCCTGGTCACGCGCGGGTCGTCGGCGATCTTGAAGAGGCCCTCCTGGGCTTCGTTGCGATCCCGCAGCGACTCCTTCAGCTCGTCGGCGTCCTCGACCATGGTGCGGAACTTGAACAGCCTGAAGTGCTGGCCGTGACGGCCGACCCGGCGCTGCCTGAAGAAGACCGGCCCCCTGCTGTCGAGCTTGATCGCGACGGCGATCGCGATCATCAGCGGGGCCAGGCAGAGCAATCCGAGCGCCGCGCCGCCGAGGTCGAAGGCCCGCTTGACGGTGATCGACGAGCGCGTCAAGGCGAAGCGCTTCATGCCCATCACGGTCACCCCGTCGAGGTCGTCGAACTCGACCGAGGAGCCGACCACCTCGAGCAGGCGCGGCAGCACGCTCACCTTGACGCCGATGGCCTCCAGCGTGCGCACGAGGTCGAGCATCCGCTCGGGCTCGACGCTGTCGGGAGCGACGATCGCCCGCTGCACGTCCAGCGACCGGGCCAGCTCGCGGATCCCCCGCAACCGCGGCGCCGAGAGCGCCTCCGCCGACCAGCGCGAGGCGTCGGCCGGATCGATCGCGGCGACCAGCTCGGCCTTGAGGCCGTGATTGCCGGAGAGCTTGCTTTCGATCGTCTTCGCGGTGCAGCTGTCGCCGATGAACAGGCAGCGCTCGACCGGCGTGATCCTGAGCGCGAGCGACCGCGCCGTCCCTCGCCCGAGGACCAGGAAGACGAGCAGGAGCATCCAGAGGACCAGCGCCTCCTGGCGTTCGAGGGTGCCGCCGGCGACGATGAAGCCACCGGCGAGCCAGGCGCAGAGGGCGCCCAGGGTCGCCAGCTCGAAGAGCTTCGGCGCCTCGTCGAGGGTGGTCTTGTGCAGGCGCGCTTCGTCGCGATCGTAGAGGCCCAACACCTTCGCCATCGCAAGCAGGGCGAGTAGACCGCCAATGCTTACCCAGGTCAGTTGCAGCGGCCGCGACGTCGCCAGTGAGAGCACTCCGGCCGCGGCGACGATCGCGACGAAATCGGCAACGAACAGGGAGCGACGGAAGAGCTGGTCCCGCCGCAGGTTTATCCGGGTGCCCTCGCTTTCGCCGCCGACGGGCGCGCTGGCGAGCCCGTCGGTCGGCGGCAACCGCCTGACCCGAAGTCCGGCGCCCGGAGATGCGGCGTCAACGACGGAGGACGGCGCGATCGAGGTCTCCGCCTCGGTTCCGACGCCGCCGCCGTTCACCGCGCCGTCGCCTTCAGCTCGACCCGTTCCCCACCGAGGGCGAGGATGCCCGTGCCCAGCCCCCGCTCGGGGTCGAGGATCAGCTCGACCGCCTCGTTTCGCGACCGCACGCCGAGCTTGGCGAAGGCCGAGGAAAGGTGGCTCTTGACGGTGCTCTCGGCGACGAAGAGCCGCTCGCCGATCTCGCTGTTCATGTAGCCCATCACCACCAGGCCGAGGATCTGCTTCTCCCGGGTCGAGAGGGCTGCTGGTTCGACCTGGCGCGCATGGCGCTTCGGCAGGCAAAGCTGACCCGAGCGAGCGGCAGCGATGCAGGCCGGCATCGTCGCCGTCAATTCATCCTCCAGCACCACTCCCGAGATCCCGACGGCGAGAGCGGCGCGCAGCTCGCCCGGGCGAATCTCGGCGCAGACCGCCACGACCGCGGTTTGCGGCCAGCGCCGCCCCACCTGTTCGAGTACCGAGACCACGTCCTTGGTGAGCGTCTCCTCCGTGCGCAGCACGACGAGATACGGAGCCGCTTCCCCCTCGATCAACTCGGCAACGCCGCCGGCGAGCCGGTGACTCAGACCCGACTCAGCGAAGATCGCTTCCAGCCTCTCGTCCGGTCCACACTCGTCGATCAGGACGACGTCGGCATCGAGCTCTTTTAGTGGACCGGGTGCATCCCGCTGAGAAGCTTGCGGCATACCTTGATAACCGCAATCGCACCCGGGGTCTTACGCTCGGAGCTGTTACTGAGCGGTAAAATTACCCGGAGCCCAATCTGTGAAAACAGGTCACTTCACAGTAACAATGTCGTTACACAAATGTGACCTGACTATTACCTAAATGTGATCCTGTTGCCAGCGGCCAAAAAAACGACCAACAGCCGAGACGACTGTTGGTCGAAAGAACAGCTGACCCGCGGCTTACCGCCGCGGGCACGTTGGGCACTACCGCCCCAGGCTCAGGGGTTGGAGCTACAACCAGCGGCGGGGTTGCTCGGGCCGATTGGAAAACCGCCGAGGTAACCGCCTTTGATGACCGCGTCTCCGCCTGAACCGCCCACGCAGGCCGCGGTCAGCTCCTGCAGATCGCCGTAGTCGACGATCGTCGGGGTGTTGTAGCTGAAGTCTTTCGAACTATCCATTTACGAACCCGCTCCTTGGTCTCTTGCATTCGGCGGAGCACCCTTGCCTTACCCGAGCCCGAGACTCGCCTAGATGGACGGGAAGGCTAGAGCACAGGGAAGGCTCGTCAAGTGGGGAAAAAGTAGTAGCCCTCAGGTGCTAGAAAGGTGCGGGTCGCGCTCGACCCGCAGGCGTGCCGGGCTCACCGGCGGATCGAGGTGAGGGGTCGAGTCCGGCGAGACCTGAGCCCGCAGCCAGAGCTCAGCGGTGAGCAGGCGCCATACCCGCGACATCCAGGTCAGCGGGTCCGCCCGCCGCTCCACGTCGCTGTCGAGCAGGGCGACCCGCATCTTCGCCAGGTCCACGTAGGCGCCGATCTCGGCCCGTGGATCGCCGAGGAGGCTCCGCACTCCGTCGCCGTCGGGCCCGTCTAGGCACTCGACCACCAGCGAGTCGAACCAGGCCTTGGCCGGGCGCAGACGCACCGAATCGGGCAGCGCCCCCGCCATCGCGGCGCGCAGCAGCGGCCGGCTGAAGCGACGGTCGAAGGTGGCCCGTGGCGGTTGGCGCAGGCCCAGTTCGACCAGGTCGAGGTCGAGCAGGGGCAGGCGCACCTCGAGGCCGGCGCTGGCCGCCCAGCGGTCCTGGTTCTCGAAGACGCCGGAGGCCTCGATCTCGCGCGCGACGCCGTGCGCGGTGCGCGCCCACCAGCGCGGCCCGTCGAGGCGCTTCCAGGCGAGCGACTCATCCGAGCCGACGAAGCGGCGCCGCGACTTCGGCGTCAGCCAAGCCGGGGCATCGCGCCTGGCCTGCGCCCGCCACAGGGCCCGGTGAAGGCGGTAGGGCAGCGCCCCGGCAAAGCCGATGGAGCCGATCAGGGCGGCGACCTGGCGGCGCGACACGTGCGGTCCGCCCCCCGGCATGCCGTAGGTGAGCGAGACCGCCTGGCGGGGGTGCCCGGCGCGGAGGCAATCGGCAAGGAGGTAGGAGAAGGGCCCGAACAGCTCGTCCCCCCCGGTTCCGTCCAGCATCGTCACGACGCCGTCGGAGCTCGCTGTATGCGCCAGCGGCAGCGACCAGAAGTCCCCCCAGCCGAGCAGCGGCAGTTGCCAGCGGTCGAGGTGCTCGAGGGCGCTGGCGAGAAGGCCGCCGGGGCGCACCGTCGCGGTCGCGCCGGGCAGCCCCAAGCTCTGGCGCAGCTCCGCTATCAGCGCCGACTCGTCGACCGTGGGGTGCTCGGGGAAGGTCGCCGAGTAGGCGAAGACGCGCCCGGGTGCCCGCGCCGCGCCGAGAGCCGCCAGCGAGGACGAATCCAGGCCGCCGCTCATCAGCACCCCGGTCGGGCCGTCCGGGCTCAGCTGGCGCGCGACGGCCCGATCGAGGCCCTGGCGCAGTCGCGCGACGACGTCTGAGACCGGCGACTCGAGCGGCTCCTCGAAACGGGGGCGCCAGTAGAGCTTCTCGCGCATCCCATCTCGGTCGAAGAGCACCATGCCCCCCGGCCGCAGGCGGCGTATCCCGCTGAACAGAGTGCGCTCGCCGGGCTGGCTGCTCGCCAGCAGCCAGTGGACGACGCTGACCGGGTCCGGCTCAGGTCGCCGGGGCAGCAGGGAGAGCATGTGGCGGACCTCGCGGGCAAAGAGGAGCACGTCTCCTCGCTGCCGGAGGAACAGCGGCCGCAGTCCGAGCTGGTCCCTGGCGATCAACCCAACGCGCCGCTCCCGGTCCCACAGCAGCAGGACGAAATCGCCCCGCATGCGCTCGACGACGCCCTCTCCCCAGCGCCGGTATGCCCGGACGAGCACCTCCTCCGCCGGGCCCGGGTCCTCGACGCCGATCTCCCCGGCAATCTCGGCGGCGTTGTCGAGGTGCCCGTCGAGCAGGCAGAGCACGCCGTCGAGGACCGGCGGCGAGCCGCCGCAGGCGAGCCGCAGGGGCCCGAGGTCGAGACCGCCGGCCGCTTCGGCGATCGGGCTGGCGAGGGGGTCGACTTCCCGGTGGCGCTCGCTGGGATCGAAGGCGCCCGCCAGGAGACGCCTCACGCCCTCACCCCAAGCCGCTCGGCAACCGCGGCGCCGAGCTGATGGGCGCTGGTCTCGGGTCCCACCACGACCCGCTCGACCCCCCGCCGGGCGGCGGCCGCGCAGACGTCGAGGAGCCGCGAGAGCCGCGCCGAATCGCGCAGCACCAGGTTGAAGGTATTCGCCAGCAGCGCCGACCCCTCGCCGACCGGTTCGAAGCGCGGCGCCGCTGGGCCGTCGTCGCGGCGCTCGAGCAGGAAGATGGCCCGCAGCGGCGCCGGCCCGCTCACCCCGACCCGCTCGATCGTCTCGCGCTCGTCTCCGGCCAAGGTCTCGCCGCCGTCCACTCCGGCCGCCCTGAGACGCTCGGCCTCGGCTCGGTCCAGCGCGGCGACCGGGGCTCCCGGGTGCGCAACCAACTCCCCGTCGAGCTCCAGCGCCAGCACGTCGTCGCTGAGGAATCGAGCGCCGCGGCGGCAGAGGTCGAGCGCCAGCGAGGTCTTGCCGGACCCGGACGGCCCAGCGAAGGCGACCGCGCCCCCCTCGACCGCGACGGCGCTCGCGTGCAGCACCTCGAGCCCCTGCAGGACGGCCGCGAAGGGCAGCGCCTGGGCAATCAGCAGCCGCTGCCATGGGGCCCGTTCGGCATCGTCCCCGCGGGCCCACAGCCGGCGCCCGTCGGAGGAGATGACGCTGGCGCCGTAGGCGGGCCCCCAGATCCTGTAGCCCGCCCGCGGGTGCCTTTCGATTTGGAAGTTGACCTCTCCGTCGGGCAGCCGCTGGTCTGAGATCGGCTCCGCCCCGTCCGGCGGCCAGGCGGCCGCGCCGGGTTGGAAGGAGACCTCGACCGGCCGTCCGGAGGGAGGCGCCGTCGCGCCCTCCAGGAAGCTGAGCGTCCGCTCGGTGCGCAGGTCGAGTCCGAAGACCGTCGCCCGGGACCCGCTCACAGCGCGACGAGGCGGCCGAACGAGCTGTCTCCGGGGGGAAGGACCGGATGGCCGTCGTGCTCGACCCAGGCGTGGGCGAGGAAATCAGGGTCGGTGCGGGTGCCGATCACCAGCTCGGCCGGAATCCCCCGCCGAGCCAGCAACTGGACCAAGACCAGTGAGCGGCGCAGGCAACGGGTGTCCCCCGGCATCACCGAGAGCGCCCTGCTCACCGCGTGGCCGAGCCGCAGCGCTTCGGGCAGGCTGTCCTGCACGGGCGCCGGCCCTGACCCCCGCGAGCGCAATCGTGCGACCACCGTCTCGATCGGCGCCCGGCGCAGCTCGTGGCGAGCCCGCAAGTAGGCGAAGACGATCTCCGTCGCGAGGCGGACGCGCCGCAGCTCAGCTCGCATCCCCGGCATCGATCTCGATCAGGCCGCGCTCGACCAGCGCCGCGCAGAGATCGCCGATGTCACGCTCAGCCGTCTCCAGCGGCTGCTCGTACTCGGCCGCAACCGCCGCCGCGGCGGCTCTCACCGAGCCCTCCTTCGCGAGCGCCTCCAGCATCCGGCCGGCGGTTGGATTGAGGCCGTGGTACTTGCCCGTCTGCAGGTTGAGCACCACGGTCTCGGAGGGAAAGCTGCGGTGAACGACGTGCTGAGGCACACTCACGCGGACCCCCAGCAACCGATCCCCGCTCGTCGCATCCCCGCTCAATAGACCCCCCTCTGTTCGCTCAGTACTCGGCATTTGTCGACTTGGTTCAGTACTCGATGATCGTGCCCCGCCGCTGCCCGTAGCGGAGCGCATGGTGGATGGTGAGGAGCGAGGCCGGGACGAGCAACGTGGCGAAGCCTGCCAGCTTCGCCACGGTAAGCCAAGCCGAAGTCGCCTGCGGCGTGTCCATCAGCAGGTGCCGGAGCAGTTCCGTCGCCGGCGTGAACGGCTGCATGTCGGCCAGCGTCTGCGCCCACCCCGGCAGCAGGGCGATCGGGAAGTAGAGGCCGCCGACGATCGAGACGAGGGCGATGAACCAGCTACTACCCATGCTGCCCTGCTTGGTGGCGATCGTGATCGCGGCGAAGAGGAGCCCGAAGGGGATGAAGGAGAGCAGGGCGAGGGCCATGGCCGGAACGCTGAGCGGCACCGTCGACCAGTGCAACTGCAAGCCGAACAGCAGCACGGCCAGCCCGAGCGTGAGGGCGGCGAGGACAAAGCCGAGCAAGAGCGGAAAGAGGGTCATGGCGACGACGCCGCGCATCCCCCCGAAGGGAGAGAGGACGATTCGTTCGAACGTCCCCGCGACCAGCTCCTGCCGGACCGTTTCGGCGATCGCAAAACAGGAGTAGAGAACGCTGACCAGGGCGATGCCGACGACGACGAAGCCGAAATAGTCGTTCGGCGAGGCGAAGCCGCTGACGTGGACGAGCCGAGAGATGTAATAGAAGAGCGTCAGGCTGAAGACGGCGGTAAGCAGCTGGCTGACCAGGCGCGTGCGGTAGGACATGTACACGTGGAAGTCACGGCGCAGGATGGCCAGGAATGCGCTGCCCTCTCGGCCCAGCTCGCTCATGCCGGCACCAGCTTGCCTCGCTCGAGGATCAGCCGGGCGTCGAATTCCTGCTCGAGGTGCTCGCCGCTGGGGGAGCACCAGAGCAGGGCGCCGTGGCGCGCGACCAGCGACTCGATCGCCCGTTCGAGCACCATCGCACCCTCGGCGTCGAGGCTGGTAAGGGGCTCGTCGAGCAGAACGACTTCCGGATCGTCGAGAAAGGTCATCGCGATGCGGAGCCGCTGGCGCTGCCCCATCGACATCCGGTCGACGCGCTGCTCGGCGAGCTCGCGCAGCTCGAACTCGTCGATCGTACGCTCCACCATGGCGCGGCGGCGGTCCCGCGGCACGAGCGCGATCCGCGCCCAGAATTCGAGCTGACGCCGCACCGTCAGCCGGGCATACAGACCGCGGTCGCCAGCCGGCAGGAAAGAGACCAGGCGCTGGTAGCGCCGGCGCCTCTGCCTCGCGGTGAAACCCCAAACCTCGGCGCTCCCCCGGTCGGGGTCGATCAGGCCGGCCGCGATCCGCAGCAGCGTCGTCTTGCCGACGCCGTTGCGACCCCCGATCCAGGTCCGCGTCCCCAGGTCGAGGGTCAGGTCGACGCCGTCCAGGACCGGCGGTCGGCTCGCCGCCCAGCGCTTGCTCACGCCGCGCAGGGCAAGCGGCGTCGGAGCGATCGCCGGGGAGACCTCGGAACCGGGGCGAAGCGCCGGCGAGTCGACGATCCCGGACTCCATGACCGTACCCGTCGTCATGCCACTGCCTTCAGCTCAGACGGCTCCGGATCGCAACCAAGCGCCGCTTCGAGGGTGTCAGCGAGGTCCGCCGGGGCGTCCGTGCTCCCCGCGGTCAGGTGCAGGACCCGCGTGGATTCGACCAGGTCGGCGTAGAGGGCGAAGCGCTTTGCCTCCTGAGCGGACTCCTCATCGGGCAGCCCGAGCATGTGCGGGGCCAGGATCAGGGGCGAGGGCGAGACCGGCTCGGCGCCCAGGCGAAGTCCCGGTCCGCGCTGCAGCAGCGCGACCGCCGACACCGGCCTCGGCTGGCGGGCGGGGTCGCGAACCCCAAGCCAGTACTCACCGGCGAACTCGCCGAGGACCGTCCCCAGCTCGGCGCGCTCGAAGTCAGCCGCGACCTCGGCGCTGACGTTGAGGTGGGGCCCGCCGGGGTGGGCGAAGACCTCGCCGCCGCCGGCGCGATCGAGGACCAGGAAGTCGTCGGCGAAGAGCCGGGCGCCGCGGCGGATCAGCTCGGCCGTCAGGGTCGACTTGCCGGCGCCGCTCGGCGCCGCGATCGCGACCACCTCCGGGCCCATCTCGACGGTCGCGGCGTGCAGGCCCTCCCGGGCGAGCGAGAGGCTGACGTTGGGCAGAACCCGGCCCAGTAGCAGACGCTGCCAGGCCATCGCCTCGCCGTCCTCCGGCGCGCAGCCCAGCCGGGTCCCGCTCGGGTCGAGTCGAAACCAAGCGCCGCCGCCATAGCCGAAACGAAGGTCGCCAGCGACGCCCCACTCGATCGTCAGCTCGTACCCATCGCCGAGCCGACCGCGCCAGGGCCCGGGCGAGCGGGCGCCCGACCAGGCGCGGTGGAGCTCCTCCGGACCTTCCAGGACGAGCTCGACGCTTGGCATCGGAGCGTGCTCATACGGCTCCATGCCCGGCAAAGAGAAAGACGGCTGCAGCGCTAGTCCGAAGGCGGAGTAGCCCTTGTCCATGCCTAGCTAACTTCAGCCGAGCCGGGATTCTTACGCAATCGCAGTGCTGGAGCGACCTAGCGGCGCTGGGAGGGGGGCATGCCCACCGCCGCCTCCCTCACCACTCGGCGCGAGCGGATCGGCCGGTGCCAGCTGGCACCGGCGAGCCTCCTCGCGAGGTCGTGCCGCCGCTGGGCACGTGAGTCTCCGACGTAGACGAAGATCGCGTGCCTGGCCAACTCCTCGAACGTCACGCCCTGACGGCGCGCCTCGCCTTCGAGGATGCGGCGCGGACGGGACGCGATCGACACCGCGAGCTCGACCCCCTCCCCGCTCCCCTCGGCCTCGCGCGAGAAGCGCGGCACCGGCAGGAGGGGCGAACCGGTCTCGATCCGCCCCGCGTAGTCGCGCAGCGCCTCCGTGACGACGGCGTCGATATCGCTCCTCCCGAAGCGGGCTTCGATGCACGCACAGACGAATGTTCCGAGCGATATCGACATGAGCTCTCCACTACCAAGAACTTGGATCGTAGGCACGATATTTCATCGTTACCCGGAATTTCCTCCATAAGTCCAACCTCCCCCTGGGTTATTCGTGCAGTAACCGATCTGAGGGGACGTCAGACAGCGCGCCTGGCAACGACCGGCGCGGCTCCTAAGGCCTCGAGCGTCGACTGCATGCGTTTGCGGCCGCGGTGGTGAAGGCCGTCGATGGCGCTTTCGCTCTTGCCGAGAACTTCCGCTATCTCCGGCGGAGAGAAACCGTGAACGTGGCGAAGAATCAGCACGTTGCGCTGTTCCTCGGGGAGTTGTTCGAGCGCCCAGCAAAGGTCCTCCCGACGCTCGTTGCCAACTTGCCGGTGATCGGCAACCTGGAGGGCGACCTCCTCGTAGGGAATCGAACGGCTGTCCCGCATGTGGTCCAACGTCAGGTTGCGCGCGACGCGGAGGACCCAGGCGATGAAGGGGACCTGATCCCGCTGCTCGTAGTTCCGGATCACGGTGGCCAGCTTGAGGAAGACGGCCTGGGTGATGTCCTCCGCTTCATGGTGATCCTTGACGAGGCGGTTCACGTAGCGGAAGACCTGCTCTCCGAACTGGACATAGAGGAAGTACAGGCCCTCCATGTCGCCATCCCTCGCCCTCGCGATCGCCGCACCGACTAGATCGTCGTTGCTGGCACAGGCCTCCCCGACCGAGTGCTCGGAATGCGACATCCCTCTTCCCCTGCTGCTTGTGGCGACCTGCAAAGTACGCAGATCCAAGCCGAGACCCTATCGCCGCTTGTTAAGAAGAGGGGAAACGTGGTCCGAATTTCCGTTCTTTGACCTAGCAAGAACTGGGAGGGCGAGACGGTTTAACTGGTGAATGGAGCTCCGCACACGCAGGCAGCCGCGTCGCATCGGCGCCGTCCTTTGCGCCACGGCGATCGGCTTGCTCGTGCTGGGCGCCGGCTCCGCGCGGTCGGCGGCGCCGATCGTCGGCGTCTGGTCGTTCAGCGGCGGCAAAGTGGCGATTCAGGCCGAACCGGAGGGCAGCTTCATCGGCAAGGTCGTCTCGCCCACCAAGTTCGCCGAATGCACGCACGAGGTGGGCGAGGAGATGTGGACCCACATCACGGCCCAGGGGGACGGCTCCTACTGGGGCTATCACCAGTGGTTCTTCGCCGGCTCCGGGTGCGTCGCCAATCCGACCCCGGGGCCCACCGCCTGGCGCGTGCTCGGCAACAGCAGCTCGCGCTTCCTGCGCGTCTGCTTCAGCGAACCGGGCCGCGACGTCCAGCCGACGATCGCCCCCGATGGCTCCAGCACCAACGCGACCTTCGGCTGCGCCGATTCGGCGCGCATCTCGTCGCTGCCAAAACTGTCGGCGACGAAACTGAGCCAGTACGTGCACATGCCGCGGGCGAAGAATTGCCTGAGCAGCCGCAAGCTGCGGATTCACCTACACGACCCCAACAACGACCCCTTCGAGAAGATCGTCATCAGCCTGAAGAGCGGGGCGCTGCACCGCGTCGGCAAGGTCCACCGTCATCGCCACAACGCGATCGCCGTTCTCAGCCTGGCGGGCCTCCCGCGCGCCAGCTTCACGGTGACGGTGAAAGCGACCACGGTGCTCGACCACCATCTCTTGCTGCGCCGCAAATACCGTCTCTGCGCCGCAGGCGCCTGAGCGCCCACGCGGCGACCGAGTCGGGGATTAGGCGAAGGCCTGGGAGGCGCGGCGGCGCAGGTCCGCGTTGAGCATCCCCGTAACTTCGCTGGGGGTGCTGCCGGCGGCGGGGATCGCGTCGCCGATCAGGCCGCTGGCGCGGAAGCCGAAGAGCGGGGCGTCGACGCCGAGGTCGCGGATCTGGCGCACCAGCTTGACCGCGCTGGCGGTGTCGGCGCGGGGGCCGCAGAGCACGATCGCGGTCGGGTCCAGGGCGCGCAGGGCGCGCTCGAGCCGCTCGTCGCCGAGCTCGTTGGAGAGCATCAGGACGCGGAAGCCGGCGCGGCGCAGAGTCAGGTCGAGTGCCTGCGAATGGACGGCCTCGGCGTCGGAGCCGCGGCTCGAGTCGAGCAGCAGGATGCCGGCGGGGCGGGAAGCGGCGGAGGCGAGGCGACGGGCGCCGTGCAGCCAGCCGGTCGCCCAGCGCGAGGCGAACTCGAGCTCGGCCTCGCGGTCGGGGTCGACGGCGAGCTGGTCGATCGCCGGCAGCAGCAGCTCCTCGACCGTGCGCTCGAGCGGCCGCAGCGCCAGGCTCTCCTCCACCGCGCGGTCGGCGGCGTCCTCGTCGAAGCTCTGCAGCGCCGCCACCAGGCTGTCGTCGCTGGCCGGCGCGGCCTGGCGCTGGCGCGCCAGCTCAATCGCCGATGAGATGTTGCCGGTCTGGGCGAGCGCGTCGCGCAGCGTCTGCAGCTCGACCAGCTCGTAGTTGCGGTGGTTGCCGACCGTGCGCTTCGGCGTCGGGTAGCCGTAGCGGCGCTCCCAGCTGCGCAGCGTGTTGGGGCTGACCCCGAGCACTTCGGCGGCGGCGTTGGTTCTTATTCCCGGCATCTGGACGGCATTCTTCCAGCCGAAACCCAGGTTTACGCAAGTTATGGACAGATTTCGGGAATCTGTCAGCGATCTTGCAAGGCGCCGACGCCCACCGGCTGGCCCACCGCACGGGCTCGCCACATCGCCTCGTCGGCCTTGCGCAGCAGCTCCTCGGCGTCGCTGCCGTGCTCCGGGCAGGCGACGACCCCGGCCGAGATGCCGATCCGCAGGCCCCCGGCGGCCTCGAGTTCGTCGAGCATGCGCAGCAGCCGCTCGGCCATCTGCACGCCCTCGACGGTCAATTGGTTGGGAGCGAGCACGCAGAGCGCGTCCTCCTCGAGCAAGAAGGTCTCGTCGACGATCCGCACCGCGTCGCGCAGGGCGGCGCCGACGACGGCGAGCATCGTCTCCTGGCTCTCGGCCGCCTCCCCGTCCCGGGTTCCCGGTCCGTCGACGTCGAAGACGGCGAGGCCGAAGGGGTGGCCGTAGCGCTTGTTGGTCTCGATCAGCTGCTCGAGGCGGCGCCGCATGTGGCCGGGCTGGAAGAGGCTGGCGTGTGCTTCCTCCCTGGGCAGGTCATCCCGGGCCGGGGCGCCCGGCCCCGCGACCTGCTGCTCCCAGACCGCCGCCACCGCAGTGGCCGTCACCGAGCCGAACTCCTCGGCCAGCCTCTGGGCCGCATCGGCGAAGGGCTCGCGCCCGTCACCGCCGATCTCCTCGCGCAGCCGCGCCAGCAGAGTGGCCTGCAACGAGGAGACCTCGCGGACGACCTCACCGGCCGGGGATCCGTCTCCCGCAGTGCTTGTAATCGGGGTTCGCGTCGCCACTCGAAGACCTTCTCGAAAGCAACGGACGCCAGGACCGTAAAAGCTCGCTATTTGCGCCCCGACACTCGTCTAGACATTTTGTCCGCATCAGTCGAGGCTGCGGCGGCCGGCGAAGGCCTTGCCGAGGGTCACCTCGTCGGCGTGCTCGAGGTCGGCGCCGACCGGCAGGCCGCTGGCCAGGCGGGTGACCGCCACGCGACCGCGCAGCTGCTCGGCGATGTGCAAGGCGGTCGCCTCGCCGGTGGTGGTCGGGTTGGTGGCGAGGACGACCTCGCGCACCTCGCCGTTCTCGACCCTGCTCAGCAGCTCGGCGATCTTCAGATCCTCGGCGTCGACGCCGTCGATCGGCGAGAGGGCGCCGCCGAGCACGTGGTAGAGGCCGCGGTACTCGTGCGTGCGCTCGATCGGGATCACGTCGGCGGGCTCCTCGACTACGCAGATGATCGAACGGTCGCGGTTGGGGTCGGCGCAGATGCGGCAGCGCGGCCCCTCGGCGAGGTTGAAGCACTCCTCGCAGAGGCCGACCTTCTCCTTCACCTCGGCGATCGCGGCGGAGAGCGCCGCCGCCTCTTCGTCGGGGGCGCGGAGGATGTGGAAGGCGAGCCGCTGGGCGGTGCGCTGGCCGATACCGGGCAGGCGCGAGAGCTCCGCGACGAGCCGCGCCAGCGGCGCCGGTCCCTCGGCGCTCACATCCCGGGGAGGCCGCCCAGGCCTCCTGTTATCCCGCCCATCTTCGAGCTGGCCAGCTCCTGGGCGGCGCGCAGACCCTCGTTGACCGCCGCCTGGACCATCTCGGCCAGCATCTCGGCGTCCTCGGGATCGATCGCCTCGGGATCGATGACCAACTCGCGCAGGGTCAGGTCGCCGCCCATCTTGACTTTGACCATGCCGCCGCCGGCGCTCGCCTCGACCACCTCGTCCTTGAGCGACTCCTGCGCCTGCAGCATCTCGTCCTGCATCTTCTGCGCCTGCTTCATCAGCGCATTGACGTCGAAACCGCCGGGTCCGCCTCTGGTCACCTAACCGACCTCCTCCGCGTCGAACTCGCTCTTCAGCTTCTCCACCATCGCATCGTGATCGATCTCGCCCTCAGAAGCCTTTGCCGCCTCGTTAGGCGCAGCCTCCCCATCGAGCAGTACGTATGTAGGACGCAATCTTTCTCCGAGCACGTCCTCGATCGCGTCTGCCATCAGATCCCGCTTCTCCGGCGTCTCGGCCTTCTTCTTATTGAAGGTGAACTCAGCGGGGAAGCCGACCTTCAGGCCCTCCTCGTCCAAGCTCACGGGCCGAGCCCCATCGAACGTCGCCGCCAAGGCAGGGCTCGTCTCCCGCAGCTTGTCTAGGACGGCGGGCCAGGTGTTGACGATCTGATCGAGGTCGAGCTGGCCCGCGGGCGCCGTCGCGACCTCGGGGGGGCCTGCGGGCGGGGGCTCCGCCTCCGTTCTCGGCGATGGCGCTTGGGGCTCTAGCTCGTGAGCCGGGGTGGCTTCTGCCGCGGGTGGCGGTGTAGGGGGGACCGCCCCCGAGGAAGCTTTAGCTACCGCAGGGGGCGGTGGGTCCCCTGCACTGACAGGACCCGCGGCCCGAGACGCCTGCGTCCCTTGCTCGAGTCTCTCGATACGCCGAAGCAGTCCCTCCGTGGAGGGGTCGAGATCCGGCCGCGCCGCCTTCAGCAGTGCGATCTCGACGGCCATGCGCGCGTCGTCTCCCTCGCGCACGGCCGTGAGCGCATTCGCCAGCTCGTCGATCGTTCGAACGAGGGTTGCCGGGCCGATCGAGCTCGCTTGTGACGCCAGCCGCTCCGAGTCGGTTGCCGTCACCACAAAGGTGTTGGGCACCTCGCCCACCGTCTGCGTGACGAGCAGATGCCGCAGGTGCGCCAACAGGTCGCGGGCGAACTGGGCCGGGTCGCGGCCCGAGCGGGCCATCTTCTCGACCCCGAGCAGGACCCCCCGCGGGTCCTCGGCGATGACCGCGTCGACCGCGTCGAAGAGCAGCTCGGCGTCGGCCGCACCGAGCAGCTCGAGCACGTCTTCGAGCTTGACCTCATTGCCACCGAAGGCGACGAGCTGGTCGAGCGTGCCGAGGGCGTCGCGGAAGCTGCCCGAGGCGGAGCGGGCGATCATCGCCACCGCGGCGTCCTCCACCCCTATGCCCTCGGCCGCGGCGACCCGCTGCAGCACCTCGGAGATCTGCTCCAGCGAGGGGCGTTGGAAGTCGAAGCGCTGGCAGCGGTCGGCGATCGTCGCCATCACCTTGTGCGCCTCGGTCGTGGCGAGCACGAAGACGGTGTTGGGCGGCGGCTCCTCGAGCGTCTTCAGGAAGGCGTTCCAGGCCTCCTTGGTCAGCATGTGCGCCTCGTCGAGGATGTAGACCTTCCAGCGGCCGCCGGTGGGGGCGTAGGCGACCCGTTCGCGAAGTTCGCGCACGTCGTCGACGGAGCGGTTGGAGGCGGCGTCCATCTCGATCACGTCGATCGAGCTGCCGGCTGCGATCGTCCGGCACGATTCGCACTTGCCGCAGGGCGTCACCGTGGGACCGCCCTGCTCGCAGTTGAGCGAGCGGGCGAGGATCTTCGCCATCGAGGTCTTGCCGGTGCCGCGCGAGCCGACGAACAGGTAGGCGTGGTGGACCTTGCCCTGCTCGACTGCGTTGCGCAGCGTGCGCACCACGTGCTGCTGGCCGACCACCTCGTCGAAGGAGCCGGGCCGGTGGCGGCGGTAGAGGGAGATCGAGTCGCTCGCGGACGGCACTGCGGCCAGTGTATCTGCGCCTATACCTTGCCCCGGTGCTCCGCAAGTGGCTCTCACCGGTCGCCTGGGTGGCCGGCGTCAGCGCCGCGCTGCTGATCGTCTTCCCGCTCGGCTTCCCGAACTACGACACGATCTACGCACTGGTCTGGGGACGGGAACTGGCGCACGGGGTGAGCCCCGACTACGGCGCCGCCCTGCCCCCCACCCCCCACCCGCTCGCCGACCTGCTCGGCGCGGTGGCGACGCCGCTCGGCGACGGCGCGATCGCGGTGACGATGGTCATCGCCTATGTCTCGCTCGCGCTCGTCGCCTACCTCGTCTACCGGCTCGGCTCGCTCTGGTTCGACCGCCCGATCGGCGCCCTCGCCGCCGCGATCGTCCTCACCCGCGCCCCCTTCCTCTCCAACGGCCTGCGCGCCTACGTCGACGTCCCATATATAGCCCTGGTCCTCGGCGCTCTCCTTATAGAGACCAAACGCCCCCGAGTTGGCTGGCCCGTCCTGATCTTGCTCGCTCTGGCCGGCTTGCTCCGCCCCGAGGCCTGGGGATTCGCCATCGCCTACTGGCTCTGGCTGGCACTCGACTATCGGGGAGGGTTGCGCTGGCGCCGCGAGCGCTCCTCTCGAGAGCTGGCTTGGCTCTCCCTGCTCGCACTGGCGGGGCCGATCTGCTGGATCCTGTTCGACGGGATCACGACCGGCGATTTCCTCTACTCGCTGACCGGCACCCAAGAAACGGTCGAGACGCTGAAGAGGAGGACCGGCCCGGTCGACCTCGTTCTCTATGGACCACGAGCGCTCGGGGAAGTCATGCAGTGGCCGGGAATGGTCGGCGCGCTCGGCGGCGTTACCCTCGCCTTCGCCTTTCTGCGCCGAGGGGCCGCGCTGGGCCTGGCGGCGGCGGCCCTCTCACTCCTCGCCTTCGCCTTCCTGGCTGCCGCCGGCCTGGCGATCATCGCCCGCTACACGATGCTCGGCGCCGCGATCCTGGCGATCTTCGTCGCCGTCGGCGTGCTCGGCTGGCGCCTGCTCGAGAGCGGGCATCCCTGGCGGCGGCGCTGGCAGGCCTTCGCCGGGATCGTCCTGGCGATGTTCGTGATCTGGCTTCCCAACCAGTGGGACCTCGACTCGACCGTGCACGGTGACCTCGCCGACCAGGGCGAGATCGAGCGCGACCTCGGCGATCTCGTCGACTCCGGCGCCTTCGCCGAGCCGCTCTGCGGCCCGATCGCGGTCCCCAACCACCGCGCCATCCCCCGCCTCGCTTTCGGCCTCGACGTCAAGCCGACCGCGATCGTCAGCGCCAGCGAGGAAGGCATCCCTCGCCGCGGCTACTTCCTCGACCCGGCCAGCCCCTTCGTCATCCACAACTTCATCCTCGACCCCAACGACCCGACCCGCTTCTCGCTCGCGGTGCCCGCCGGCTTCGAGCGCGTCGCCACCAACGACTCCTGGGTCCTCTACCGGCGCTGCTGAGTACCGGCGAATCCGGGCGGGCCGCGGATAGGCTTGCGCCGGTGTTCAGCGGAGGGTTCAAGCGCTCGGGCCTGTTCGGGCTGATCGGCGTCTTCGTCGTCGCCGGCATCCTGGTCGCGATCTCGACCACGGGCGAAGGGCAAAGCAACCCGAAGACCACCTACGCGCTGATCTTCGGCGTGCTTGCCGTTTTCCTGATCGCCCTCTTCGCGCTCCAGCGCTCGGACCTGAACCGGGTCTCGAGCGGCGACGCCAAGGCGGTGCAGCGCGCCGTCGCCGAAGGCAAGGTCGCGCTCGACGACCCGACGCGGATGCCCGAACAGCAGCTCTGGGCCTCGATGGCGGTGAAGCCGATCGACGACGAGGCGATCAAGGCGCGTGGCTCGATGTGGGAGTCGGGCCGTCGCAGCCAGAACCTGGCGATGGTGGTGACGCTGCTGATCTTTCTCACCGTCCCCTCGATCTACCTCTTTGAAAGCTTCGTGCCGCTGCTGATCGGCGGGCCGCTGATCGCCTTGGCGGCGGCCTACGCGAGCGTGCGGGCGCTGGCTCCCGGTGGCGATCTGGACAGCGGCTACGAGAAGGTCGGCACGGCGATGGCGCCGCTCGGCTTCGAGGTGACCGAGCGGCCGACGGTGAGCATCGAGACGCGGGAAGCGACGACCGGCAGGGTCGGGCCGAAGATCCAGGGCGCGCTTGTGATGAGCGGGCAGCGACACGGGCGCGCCGTCTCAGTGCGGCTCGGCAGCGGTGAGGTGAGCGCCCGCAGCGAGGTCAAGGTGGGCGTGGCGGCGCCGGAGTTCAAGGTGAAATCCCGGGACGGGCGAGTACGACCGGGGGACGGGATTCCGGCCGAGATCGTCGCGGCGCTCGAACGCACCCCTAACTCGGTTCGCTGGAAAAAAGTCACCGTCGAGGGCGGGCCCGAGGGAATCGTGGTCGAGCGCAAGGGCGGCGATCAGGGCGACTGGCTCTGCGACCTCTGGCTCGCCGAGCACTTGGCCGACGCGGTTTGAGAGAGCTCATCCCGGCTCGCGGCCCGGCCTAACCACCGTGCTCGACTCGCTCCACCGCGTCGTGCGTACTCGACGCCAGCTCGGGGTCGGCGAGCTCGATGCCCGGCGGCAGCTCGACGTGCAGATCGCTCGAGGGGTCGAGTCGGACGCGCAGCGCCCCGGACGAGCGCGAGCCGAGCACGTGCCCACCGCGACTGCGATCGTCGCTGACGAAGTGCAGGTGATAGCCGCTCACCTCGATGCCCTCGACGTAGGCGGGGAAGCGGAAGCCGAGCATCGTCCCGGCCACGTCGGTGAGCTCGAAGACGTGCTGCTCGGCGACGACCTCGGTCAGCGGCCGGTAGGGCGGGCTCTGGCGCGGCACCGAGCGGGCCCGCACCAGCTCGAAGCGCCCGTCGAGGCGGATCGCACAGGAGGCGGCGCCGGGCGGGATCAGCGAATCGAGTTTCGCGAGCAGCGCTTCGTGGTCGAGCGGGCCGTCGAGCTCGACGTCGATCGTGGCCTCGAATCGGGTGACCACGGCGAACGGCGTCCGTGCTGAGCCATCGACCTCGCCAACGATCCCGTCGACGTCGGCGCGGTAGAAGCGCCCGTCCAGGGCGATCATCTCCCCGTCGAGCCCGTTCAGCGTGCCGAGCCCGAGGTCGCCGTGCTCGGCCAGCTCGGCGAACGTGAGGTCACCGTCATAGGCCCCCTCCAGCAGCGCCCCGATCGTCGAAGCCTGAAACAGCACGTGCGACTCCCGCTCCGCGTGCAGTTCCTCCTCCCGCAGCGCCTCCACGTGCAGCGACCTGATCCACCTCTCGTCCAACACGCCCGCCATCCTCGCAGCCACCGGGGGGTGTCTGAGCTTGGGGGGCCATATGGACCCATAAACTCAGACACGCCTTGCTGAGACGCGCGACGGAAAGCACGCCGGGACGCGTCGCGCTGTTGGTCTCGGCAGTGGCGGTGGTGCTCCTCGGCAGCGCCGCGCTCGCCCATTTCGCCCTCGGCGCTTACGAGGACTTCGGCGAGGCGCTTTGGTCGGCCGTCCTGCACGTCCTCGATCCGTCCAGCCTGCACGACGACAACAGCGGCGCCGAGCGCGCGATCGGCGTCTTCCAGGTCGTCACCGGCCTCGTGCTCCTCGTCGGGCTGCTCTTCACCTTCGTCGCCGAGGTCGTCAGCAGCTCGCTCGAGCGACTCGGCCAGACCGAGCGACCGGTCAACGCGCGGGGCCACCTGCTGGTCGTCGGTGGCGTCGACCTGATCGGCGTGGCCACCTCGGCCGCCGCCACGGCTCGCCTCGAGACCGAGCTGGAGCGGTTGGTCGTGCTGGCACCGGAGTCCGCCCGCGACTCCCGCGCCCAGATCCACGCCGATCTGGAGGAGGCCGGCGGCGGCCTCAAGATCGACCTCGTCTTCGGCGACACCGCCGGCGACTCGGGCTTCGAGCTGGCGGCAGCGGAGCACGCCCGAGCCATCCTCCTCATGCCCTCCAGCAGCGGCCCCGTCCCGGCCGAGTCCGCCGACGTCGAGGTGACCCAGAGCGGCCTCGCCCTGCTCGACTACCTCAAGGAGCACAGCGCCGAACCCGCGGTCCGCCTGCTCTTTCGCCGCGGGCGCAACGTCGATGCCAGCTGGGAACTCTTCCCACCGGACTGGGACGCGGTCGTCGGCGATCGCACCGTCTCGGCGGTCCTGCGCCTGGCGATCACGCGGCCGCCAGCGCTGGCGAAACTGCCGGGTTGGGTCGCCGAGCACGGCGCAATCGAGCCCTTCACCGAGCTGGTCGACGGTGCCTGGTCGGCGCGCGACGGCGGGCCACTGCGCCTCACCATCGTCGGCTGCGGCATCAACGCGCCGGCGTTGATGGAGGACCTGGCCGAGGTCGGAACCGAGTACTTCGCGGTGACGATGATCGCTCCGCGCCCGGCCTTCGAACGCTACCTCGGCACCGCCGAGCCGTCGGGCGTGAGCATCCACTTCGTCGAGGCGCGGCCCACCGATGCCGACCACCTGCCGCGCAGCGTGATCGACTCGCGTCCCCACCTGGTCCTCGTCACGCCGAGCCCGGCCAGCTGGGACCAGCGCGCCTCCGATGCCAGCGCCACGCTCTCGATCTTCCACGTCCTGCGCACCGTCGGGGGTCGCGACCTCCCCGTGCTCGCCGAGCTCTTCCTCGCCGAGACGGCGAGTCGCCTGCCCACCGATCCACGGCTGCTGGCAATCTCGACCCTGCGCTCGGTCGCCACCGCCGTCGCGCTCAGCCTCTTCGACCCCGAGCGCGCCGCCGAGCTCGAACGCCAGCTGGCCGCCGGCGCCAGCGATCGTTGACAATCGACGAATGGCGGCGATCTCGCTCCGCGGAGTTGTCAAGCGCTTCGGCCCGATCACGGCGGTGGACGGGCTTGACCTCGAGGTGCCCGAGGGCATCTGCCTCGGCCTGCTCGGCCCCAACGGCGCCGGCAAGTCGACGACGATGCGGCTGCTCACCGGGCAGGCGATCCCGGACGAGGGCGAGCTGCGCGTGCTCGACCACGTGCTGCCGGCCGACGCCAAGGCGGCCCGCGCCGAGATGGGCGTCGTCCCTCAGCTCGACAACCTCGACGTCGACGTCACGGTCGAGGACAACCTGGCGATCTTCGCCCGCCTCTACCGCGTGCCCGACGTCGGCGCCGCGGTCGACAAAGCGCTCGACCTGGCGCGGTTGCGCGGGCGCCGCCGCGATGCCGTCGATGAGCTCTCCGGCGGCATGCGCCGCCGCCTGCTGCTCGCCCGCGGCCTCGTCCACGAGCCGCGGCTGATCCTGCTCGACGAGCCGACCGTCGGGCTCGATCCGCAGATCCGCACCGAGCTCTGGACGCTGATCGACAACCTGCGCTCGCGCGGGACGACGATCCTGATGTCGACCCACTACATCGAGGAGGCCGAGCGGCTCGCCGACGAGGTCGCCCTGGTCAACAAGGGGCGGGTGATCGCCCGCGCCACGCCGGCCGAGCTGATCGCGGCCCACGCCGGCACCCACACCGCCGAGGTCTACGGGCCGCCCGAGCGGCTCACCGAAGTGCGGGCGATCGCCGAGGAGCAGGGCCTGCCGGTGCGACCGGCCGGACCGGCGATCGCGATCGTCGGCTCCGAGCGGGCGGGCAACGGCGCCGTGCCCGATGACGCCGTGATCCGCGCCGCCTCGCTCGAGGACGTCTTCGTCCTGCTCACGGGGGTCGAGGCGGAGTGAGCACCGAAGCCACCGCCAAGCTAAGGCGGCTCGAACCGGCGGCGATCGCCGGGATCATGAGCCGCGAGGTCGCCAACTTCCGCACCTACTGGAAGGGCACGACCTTCTCCAGCGTGCTGGAACCGATCGTCTACCTGCTCGCCTTCGGGCTGGGCCTCAGCGCGACGCTGGTCGACGAAGTCGAAGGCGTCCCCTACATCGAGTTCGTCGGCACCGGCATGGTCGCCACCGCGGTGATCTTCTCCAGCGCCCTGCCGGCGATGTTCGGCACCTTCGTCAAGCACCGCTTCCAGAACACCTACGACGCGATCCTCGCCGCCCCGGTCGACGTCGAGGAGCTGGTCAG
>JASLIG010000067.1 GCA_030152805.1 Solirubrobacterales bacterium | reverse complement strand
TCGATTCCACGGCCGACCCCCCATGCCCAGGCGGGGTTGGGTGGGATGGCGGGTGCGCCCCTGCGGGAATTGACACCCCAGCGCTGCGCGCTGGGGTGAATCTGGTGCGCGCTTCGCCGCGCAGGAGCCGGATTGCATTTCCGCCGCTTCGCGACATTCCCGCAGAGGCGCACCCGCCATCCCCTCAAAGCCACCCGAGCTTCGGGCTGACCTTGAAAGCGTCTTGCTCGGCCTCAGGTCCCTCACAAGCTTGAGAACCCTGAGGTCGCCTGCGCAGCTCAAACCGTGCCGGCGATTGCCTAGGAGGGAGACCGGCCGTCCCGCGGGCGAATGTCGCGAAGCGGCGGAAATGCAATCCGATGTCGCGCGGCCGCAGGCCGCGCTCTACATCCACCCCACGCGCGAAGTGCGTGGGGTGTCAATTCGACCGCGGGATGGCCGGTCTCCCTCCCGGGGATGGTGGGAGTCGATCGGCTAGGCGTCGATTGCCGCGGAGGCGATCCAGAGCGCCTCGTCGACGGCCGCCTGGGGCACACCCTTGACCTGAATTGCGACCAGGGCGACGCGACTGGCGTCCGACTCGACCAAGGCCTCCCCCTCAGTGCCGCCGAAGAGCAGGGCGAGCGGTCGGCGGCGGTCGGCGATCGTCAGCGTGCCCTGCGCGAGCTTGCCCGGGCGCCCGGGCAGAGACTCACCCGGCGCGGAGTCGCGGATGCAGAGGTCGCCGTCGATCCCCGCCGCGTCGAAGGCACGCAGGGCGACGCCGGTCTCGACCGTGGCGATCGTGATCGCGTCGGCCGGCATACCCTGCGTGGTGAAGGCGCCATCGTGGAGCCGGTCGAGCGCGAGCTGCTCGATCGGCGTGCGGGTGCGATCGGGGTCGAGGCCGATCTGGCGGAAGAAGACCCGGTACGCCCAGGGAATCGGCCGCTCGCGCATGTGGATCGCGTGCGAGCCATAGAAGCGGTCGGAGAGGTCACGCAGGCGGCGGCGGACCGGCTCCGGACTGTGCGCCCGGCGGCTCTCGACCTCGGTCCAGGCAATCCCGAGGCCGGGGAACTCGGCGGCGATGTGCGGTGCGACCAACCCCTGCTCGGCTGACGGTTCCGCCGCCGGATCGGGGCCGATCGCTTTCGCCCCCTCCATCTCAGCTCGCCTCCGCCGCCCTGGTCGCCCGCAGCAACTCCTCGACGTGGGCTTCGAGCTGCCGCGGCGTCAGCTCGCCGATACTCGCGCTCTGCAGGGTGCCGCCGGGGTAGGCGTAGGCGAACGTGGGACAACCGCCGACGCGGTAGAGACCGGCGACGGCGCCGTCACGGTCATAGCCGACCGGCATCGTCCAACCGCGGCGACGGATCAGATCGCGCACCGTGTCGCGGTCGTCGCGAATGTCGAGCGAAAGGAAGCTCACCCGTCCACGGTAACGGGCGTAAACGCGATTGACCACGTCCTGCTCTTCGCTGCAGTTGCCCCCGCGCGAGAACCAGAACGAGATCACCAGGGGCCGATCGAAGAAGTCGCAGACGCGAAGGGCGCCTGGAGTGCGGATACGGCAGGCGGGCTGACGCCGGGCCGAATCGGGACACGGTGTCTGAGACGTTTCGCAGTCGTCCTGGGCGACGTTGGCGTCGCCTTCCAAGGGTCCGTCGGCGCGGGGCACGGCGAACTCGGGCAGCGGCCAACGGGGGGAGACCTCGTCGAGCCCGAGCGTCCCTTCGTCACCGCGCTCGATCGTGTTGATCGCGGCGATCGCGATGATCGCCGCGAAGATCAGCCCGACGATGAGCGAGTAGCGGTCCCTCACCGCTCCTCCAGCCAAACCAGCGCCGCCGGCAGCGCGACCATCACGCCGAGCAGGGCGACCGCGAGGTCGATCACGGTGACGAAACCGAAGTCCCGCAGCATCGGCACGTCGCTGGCGACCAAGACCGCGAACCCCGCGATCACCGTCACTGCCGAGGCCAGGACGGCGGGCCCCGTGCGCGCATAGGCAGCGCGAATCGCATCCTCGGTCGCCGAACCACCCCCCTGCTCTTCCCGGAACCGCGCGGCGAGGATGACGCTGAACTCGGTCGCGATCGCAATCGTCAATGCCCCGAGGGCAGCCGACATCGGATTCAGCAGAACCTGGCTCAGCCAGAGCACCAGCGAAGACCAGCCCGTGGCGAGCAGCACCGGAATCAACGGCACCAGTGCCCGCCGCCCTGACCGGTAGGCGAGCAGCAGCACCAACGCGACGGCAACGAGCCCCGCCAGCGTCAGCCAGTAGCGGCTGCTCGAAAGATCGGCGGCAGCCGCGGCGGCAATGACCGGTAGCCCGGCGAACTTAACCTTCACTCCCGCCGGCGGTCCCCCCGGCTCTCCGGGCTTCCCCACCTCCGACCGCACCCGATCGATCAGCGCCTGCTGATCCTCCAGCGACTGCGCGCGGATACCGAAGCTCAGCAAGGCAAGGTGCCCGGGCAGTCCCGTCCTGGGATCGACTGGCGCCAACTGTTCGAGGTCGTACGCGGGCAGTTCCCGCAGCGTCGCACGGACATCCGCCCGGCTCAGCTGCTCCTCTCCCCTGCCGCTGACGAGGAAATCCGAGAGCGCCGGCCCAGGGCAGATTTCCGCCTCCAAGCAACTCGGCCGTGGCTCCGTGAACCCGTTCTCCCGCAACACCCGCTGCTTGAAATCCGCCATCCACCGAATCGTCGCGGGCTCGGAGAGGTCCGGAGCTTCAACGGCAACCTGCAATTGCCCCGATACCCCGGTTGCATCCTGCACGGCATTCAAGTCCTCGATCTCTCTCAGTCCCTGTGGAGCAAGGGAGCGAATGTCGGAGACGGTCTCGATCTGGGTTCCCAGCCCCCAACCGACCAGAGCCAATACCCCGCCCACCGCGAGTACACGGCCGGGGTGCGCGAGCGCAAAAAGGACGGGCCGTTCCAGCGGACGGGTCCTGTCGTGGGGGGAGGGGGGCCTGCGGGCGGGCCACGGTCCGTCCTCGACCTCCCTCCCCCCACGCCACCCGTCCGACGACCGTCCCGTCCCTCGCAGCGAGAGCGCTGCAAAGCCCGCTGAGAGCGCCAGGGCGAAGCCGATCGCGACGCTGATGACGAGGAGCAGGCCGAAGCTGCGGACCATCGGGATCGGCGAGAGCTGCAAGGCGAGGAAGCCCGCCGCGGTCGCCAGGCAAGCGACGGCGATGGTCGGGCCGGCTCGACTCGCGGCGGCGCGCGCGGCCTCGAGCGGATCGACAGCACCGGCGGACGCCTCGTCGAACCGCGCCTGGAATTGGATCGCGTAGTCGACGACGAGGCCGATCAGGATCGGCAGCGTCGCGATTACGGCGATGGTCAGGGAGCCGCCGACGAGCTTCAGCAGGCCAAAGGTGAGGGCTGCCGCGGCGAGCGCGATCGCCAGCGGCAGCAGCCGCCAGCGTGAGCGGAAGACCAACAGAAGGGTCAGCGCCATCACAACGATCGCGACGCCGAAGAGCACGAGCAGCGTATCCTTCAGCGCGCCGGTCAGGCCCTCGATCACGACCGGCGCGCCGGAGATCGTGTAGGTCCCGGCGCCGTGCAAGCCGAAGCAGGGCTCGGGTTTGCCCTTGTAGGCGCAGGCCTGCCGCGGCGTGGTGTCGTAGACCGCTTCGCGAATCAGCGTCAGCGCCTGGCCGAGCTCGGCGTCGCTCAAGTCGGGCCGCAGCCTCAGCACGATCTGGGTCGAGTGGTTGTTGGGAAAGAGGTAGGCGAGCTTCGACTTCGGCGTACCGCGGGCGCGGCGCAAGTCGAAGACGACCGAGGCGAGGAAGTCGGGATTGCCCAGGCTGGGCGCGCTGGTGATCCCATAGCGCGCCGCTATCTGGAGCAGAAATTCACGCAGCTGCGCGGGCGGCACGGTTGCGGCGAGGCGACGCAGCTGGCTTTCGATCTGGATCACCGCCTCGTTGAGGAACGTGGCGGGGCCCGCGAGGTACTGGACCGGGTCCAGCCGGGCGAGCTCCGTGCAGGGGCCGGGGATCGGTTTGGCCCCCCTCGGCACGTTGCCCGAGAGACAGCCCTCGAGCCGCAGCAGGCGACCGAGGTTGGGCGTGAGGATCAGTTCCTGCAGATCACCCTCGGCGACGACCACCACCGGTTCTTCCCCAAAGACCTCCCGCACCCGTTCGGTCGCCCGATAGCTCGCACTGTCGCGGTCGACGAGGGTGTCTGTGCCCGCGTCGGTGGATAGCTGCGTAGCGGCCACCCCAGCTCCAATCGCAACGACCACCGAGGCAGCCACCACAACCCGGGCACGCCGAGCTGCCCAGGAAGCCACGCTCCCGAACGCCGTCGCCACTTTCACGCTTCTGTACGGCTGAGAGCTCTGCGGGGTGCGGGTGCCCCTCTCCGCGGCTTGTACTTTTTCGGCAATTCAAACTCGGACGACGAGGGCGGCCTCACCGAAAAAGTTGAGCGGAGAGGGGCACCCGCACCCCGCACCCCCTCAGTCCATGGAAAGTGGACCACTAACGTCCGCGTTCAGGAACTGGCTCACGAAGCGGTTTTCGGAGTCGAACAGTTCCTCCTTGGGGCCCGACTCGACGATCTTGCCGTTCCAGAGCACGGCGATGAAGTCGGAGATCCGCCTCGCCGTGTTGAGGTCGTGGCTAATCACCAGGTAGCAGCCGCCGTTCTCCTCGTGCACCTCACGCACCAGCTCGCAGAGCAGCGCCGTGCGCACCGGGTCGAGGCCCGAGTCGGGCTCGTCGAACATCACGATCGCCGGTTCCAGCACCAGCGCCCGGGCGAAGCCGGCGCGCTTGCGCATCCCGCCGGAGAGCTCGTTCGGCATCTTGTAGATCGCCTCGCTCAGCCCGACCTCCTTGAGGCGGCGGTTGACGATCTCGCCGATCTCCTCCTCGCTCTTGTCGGTGTGCTGGCGCAGCGGGAAGGCGGTGTTGTCGTAGATGTTCATCGAGCCGAAGAGGGCGCCGTCCTGGAAGAGCAGGCCGAACTTCTTGCGCACCTCGAAGAGCTCGTCGTCGGTCATGTTGGGGATCGATTCGCCGTGCACGAGCACGTCGCCCGAATCGGGATAGAGCAGGCCGACGATGTGCTTGATCAGCACGCTCTTGCCGGTTCCCGAGGGACCGAGCACCATCGAGACCTGATCCTCGGGCAGGCCGAGGTTGAGGCCGTTGAGGATGCGGGCGCGGCCGAACTGCTTGACCAAGTCGATGATCTCGATCGCGTCCTCGCCGCCGTGGTCGCGCTTGCGGCCAGTGTGGAAGCGGTAGGGATCGGACTCGGCGGGATCGACGCCGGGGATGACGAAGTCACGACCCATCACGGAGCCGTCCTCGCTGACGTAGGGACCGCTGTGCTCTTCCATGGACATAGCTTAGGTCAGCCTCCTATCGGCGCGCGCGGGTTGGCCCCCCAGAAGACCAGGGTGCCCAGCATCCCGATGATGTGAACCAAGACGATGTTGAGGACCATCGACTTCGCGGTGGCGGTGCCCACCCCTACCGGGCCCCCCGACGCCGTGTAGCCGTAGTAGCAACCGACCATGACTATGGCGGTCGCCATGAACATGCCCTTGATCAGGCTGTAGATCAGGTCCGGCGGGTTCTGGAACATCCAGAAGATCAGCAGGTAGCCGCCGGAGGAGACGTCGCCGATCTGCTGGACGACGGCCAGGTAGCTGGCGAAGTACATGATCCCGATCCCGCAGAGGTACATGAAGGGGAAGGCGATCCAGGCGGCGAGCAGGCGGGTGGCGCAGAGGAAGGTGACGGGCGG
>JASLIG010000053.1 GCA_030152805.1 Solirubrobacterales bacterium | reverse complement strand
CTTGGACTGCAGCATCCGCAGCGCCTTGATCAGCTTCGGGCGGGTCTGGCGGGGCTCGATCACGTCGTCGATGTAGCCGCGCTCGGCCGCCGAGTAGGGGTTGGCGAAGTGGGCTTTGTAGTCGTCGATCAGTTTCTGGCGCCGCTCGTCGGGGGTCGGCGAGTTGGCGATGTCTTTGCGGTAGATGATGTTGACGGCGCCCTCAGGGCCCATCACCGCGACCTCGGCCGTCGGCCAGGCGACGTTGTAGTCGGCCAGCATGTGCTTGGAGTTCATCACGTCGTAGGCGCCGCCGTAGGCCTTGCGGGTGACGACGGTGAGCTTTGGCACCGTCGCCTCGGTGAAGGCGTAGAGCAGCTTGGCGCCGTGGCGGATGATCCCGTTCCACTCCTGGTCGGTGCCGGGGAGGAAGCCGGGGACGTCGGTGAAGGTGACGATCGGGACGTTGTAGCAATCGCAGGTGCGGACGAACCTGGCCGCCTTCTCGGATGCCTCGATGTCGAGCACGCCGGCGAGGAAGGCCGGCTGGTTGCCGACGATCCCTACCGGGTAGCCGTCGAGCCGGGCGAAGCCACAGACGATGTTCTTGGCGAAGTGCTCGTGGACCTCGAAGAAGTCCTCGTCGTCAACGATGCGGGCGATCACGTCGCGCATGTCGTAGGGCTTCGAGGGATCGTCGGGGACGACCGTGTCGAGCGCCTCGTCTTCGCGCTCGGGGTCGTCAGAGGGCTCGAACCGCGGCGGCGCCTCGAGGTTGTTCGAGGGCAAGAAGCCGAGTAGGTAGCGAACGTCCTCGAGGCAGCTCTCCTCGTCCTCGGCGGCAAAGTGGGCGACCCCCGATTTGGTGTTGTGGCTCATCGCCCCGCCCAACTCCTCGAACTCGACCTCCTCGCCGGTCACGGTCTTGATCACTTCCGGGCCGGTGATGAACATGTGCGAGGTCTCTTTGACCATGAAGATGAAGTCGGTCATCGCCGGCGAGTAGACGGCGCCGCCGGCACAGGGACCCATGATCAGGCTGATCTGCGGGATCACGCCCGAGCATTTGACGTTGCGGGCGAAGACGTCGCCGTAGGCGCCCAGCGAGACGACGCCCTCCTGGATCCGGGCGCCGCCGGAGTCGTTGATGCCGACGACCGGCGCCCCGACCTGGGCGGCGAGGTCCATCACCTTGCACATCTTCTCCGCCATCACCTCGCCGAGGCTGCCGCCGAAGACGGTGAAGTCCTGCGAGAAGACGAAGACCGTGCGACCGTCGATCGTGCCGTGGCCGGTGACGACGGCGTCGCCCCAGGGCCGTTTCTTCTGCATTTCGAAGTCGTAGGTGCGGTGGCGAACGAAGGTGTCGAGCTCCTCGAAGGAGCCGGGATCAAGCAGCTTCTCGACCCGCTCGCGGGCGGTCATCTTGCCCTTCGCGTGCTGCTTCTCCACCGCCTCCTCGGAGGCCGAGTTGATCGCGGCGTCGCGCAGCTCTCGCAGGTAGGAGAGCTTCTCCTCGTGGGTGATCGGATTCTTCTCGCGCATCGGGCGCGGAAGTCTATTTGCCCGCGCCCCGTAAGGTAGCGATACCTGATCAGGTATCATGCGCGGATGGAATCTCTTGCTCCGCTCGTGCGGCGCCTGCGCCGTAGCGCCGGTCTCTCCCAACGCGATCTCGCCCGGCGGGCGGCTACCTCCCAGCCCGCGGTAGCCCGCTACGAGCGAGGTGCAGCAACGCCATCGTGGGACACGCTGGAGCGGCTTGCGGCGGCTTGCGGACAGCGAATACAGCTCAGCACCGAGGTCCTGCCCGAGCCCCACGACGTCGAGCTGGCTGCGCTTCTGCTTGACCTGACACCCCTGCAGCGCCTCCGCGCCCTGCCACGCTACGCGCGCTTGCAGGCGCTTGCGTCGGTGCGGCCATGACCGAGTTGGACCCCGAGAAACTTCTGCGCTCACTGGTCGACTACGGCGTGGAGTTTTGCGTGATCGGGGCCGTCGCCGCCTGGCTGCAGGGCAACCCGACGGTGACCCTCGACGTCGACGTGATGCCGCGACGGGATCTCGACAATGCCGAGCGCCTCGCGGAGGCACTGAACGCGCTGGAGGTCAGGTCACCCAGCGACGGGACCCCGTTGGAACTGGAGGGTGCCGACTTCCTCGGTTGGCAAGCCCAACGGTTTGAGACCGGCGCCGGCCCAATCGACGTCGTCCCTCAGGCGGCCGCGATTGGCGGTTTCGAGGATGTGGCGACGGTTGAGTTGGGCTTGGGCGAGTTCTCGGTGCGAGCGATCACGATCGACGAGGTGATCGCCTCCAAGGAAGAGCTGGGACGGGCAAAGGACACCGCCGCCCTGCCGGCGCTCTACGCGACGCGCGAGGCGCTACGACGACGGGGCAGTTCGGCCGACTGAGCAGCTCAGGCGAACGGCTGCTTCTGCGGTTCGGCGAGGCGATCGAGGAGCTGCTCCAGATCGACCTCGGCGAGTCCGGAGTCCTCGCCGGCGCGCAGCTCAACTCGCGTGCCAAAGCCCTTCTCGGCCATCGTCACCTCGACCCCTTCGACGGAAGCGAGTTGCTCAACCAGCTCGGGCTCGGACTTCATCAGCGTCCGTGCGACCTCAATCATCCCCGCGACTTCAACCGAAGCATCCGGGTTCCTCCCCCCAAATTGCGCTGAACGAGACCCTTCAGGGGGGAGAGTTCGCGCGCATCCGACATTGACCCATCTCAGGTGTGGTCAATGTCGGATGCGCGTCACTACAAACGGAGCAGGCGGGCCTGGGAGCTGGCCGGGCGACAGCATGGGGTTGTGGCGCGGCGGCAGCTGCTGGCGCTGGGGTTCAACTCGCGGGAAATCGAGCATCGCGTGTCCCGGGGGCGATTGCATCTGCTCATGCGCGGCGTCTACGCGGTGGGCTGGCCGCGACTGACGCGGGAGCGACGCTGGATGGCGGGCGTCCTGGCGTGCGACGACGGCGCGGCATTGAGCCATCGCAGCGCCGCGGCACTGTGGGGTATAGCCAGGGAGAGGCCGGGTGTGATCGACATCAGCGTTAGGCGCCGTTGCGAACTGCGGCGCCAAGGGCTGCGGGTTCGAGGACGTCCAAACCTTCGCCCGGAGGAGATCGTTGTCCGCGACGGCATCCCGGTGACGAGCGTGGTGCGCACGCTGATCGACCTTGCCACCGAACTTACGCCGCTCGAGCTCGAGCGCTCGATCAACGAGGCGGACAAGTACGACCTGATCGACCCGGAGAACCTGCGCTCAGCCCTTGACGGCTATGCGGGGGAGCCGGGCGTGAAGCTTCTGCGCAAGGTTCTCGACAAGCGCACATTCCAACTCTCCGATTCAGATCTGGAGATCCACTTCCGGCCGATCGCGGCGGCAGCCGGCCTCCCTCCCCCACTTGCCAAAGCGGTCGTGAATAGCTTCGAGGTCGACTTCTTTTTCCCCGACTTGGGCCTGGTCGTCGAGACCGACGGCTTGCGCTACCACCGCACACCGTCGACCCAGGCGCGCGACGCGAAGCGCGACCGCGCCCACGTGCTCGCCGGGATGACCCCTGTGCGCTTCACTCACTACGAGATCAAGTATGAGAGCGCCCGAGTCCGGTCCGAGCTACGGCGAATCGCCGCCGCCCTGACACGCGTATCCGATATTGACCACACCTGAAGTGGGTCAATATCGGATGCGCGTGCCTAGGACTGCCTGGAACTAGAAGAAGGCGCCGCCCTTGTATTCGCCGAAGACGTCGCGCATTGCGCCGCAGACCTCGCCGATTGAGGCGTTGGCTGCCAGTGCGGCGCGGATTGGGTGGAGGAGGTTGCCCTCGCCGCGAGCGACGTCGCGCAGCGACTCGAGCTTGGCGTCGACCGCCGCCTGGTTGCGCGACTCCTTGAAGGTCTTCAAGCGCGCCAGCTGGCTCTGCTCGGCCGCGGGGTCGACGCGGAGGATGTCGACGTCGTCGACCTGGTCGGTGACGTACTTGTTGACCCCGACGATGATGTCCTGGCCACTCTTGTAGCGCTCGTGGTAGCTGTGTGCAGACTCCTCGATCTCGCGCTGCATGAACTCCAGCGCCTCGACCGAGCCGCCGAGATCTTCGACCTTCTCCATCAGCTCCCAGGAGCGCGCTTCGACCTCGTCGGTGAGCGACTCGACGAAGTAGGAGCCGGCGAAGGGGTCGACGGTGTCGGCGGCGCCGGACTCGTGCGCGAGCACCTGCTGGGTGCGCAGGGCGATCCGCGCGGAGCGCTCGGTCGGCAGCGCCAGCGCCTCGTCGAAGCCGTTGGTGTGCAGGCTCTGGGTGCCGCCGCAGACGGCGGCGAAGCCCTGCAGAGCGACGCGGATGATGTTGACCTCGGGCTGCTGGGCCTGCAGCGTCACCCCCCCGGTCTGGGTGTGGAAACGGATCTTCATCGAGTTGGGGTCCTGCGCCCCGAAACGCTCGCCGACGATCTTGGCCCACATCCGCCGCACGGCGCGGAACTTGGCGATCTCCTGGAAGACGTTGTTGTGGCCGTTGAAGAAGAAGGCGAGGCGAGGCGCGAACTCATCGATCGCCAGGCCCCGCTCGAGCGCCGCCTCGACGTAGGCGATCGCGTTGGAGAGCGTGAAGGCCACCTCCTGCACGGCCGAGCAGCCCTTCTCGCGGATGTGGTAACCGGAGATCGAGATCGTGTTCCACTTCGGCACGTTCTCGCGGCAGTACTCGAAGATGTCGGTGGTGAGGCGCATCGTCGGCTCGGGCGGGTAGATGTAGTTGCCGCGCGCCATGTACTCCTTGAGCACGTCGTTCTGGACCGTGCCACGCAGCTTCTCGGAGGGCACCCCCTGCTCGGAGCCGACCAGCTCATAGAGCAGCAGCAGGATCGCCGCCGGCGCGTTGATCGTCATCGAGGTCGAGACGCCGTCGAGCGGGATCTCCTCGAAGCAGATCCGCATGTCCTCGATCGTGTCGATCGGGACGCCGGTGCGGCCGACCTCCCCCCGGCAGAGCGGGTCGTCGGAGTCGCGGCCGAGCTGGGTGGGCAGGTCGAAGGCCATCGAGAGCCCGGTCGAGCCGTGCTCGATCAGGTAGCGGTAGCGCTCGTTGGTGTCCTCGGGCGTGGCGAAACCGGCGTACTGGCGCATCGTCCAGAGCCGGTCGCGGTACATGCCCTCGTGGATCCCGCGCGTGAAGGGCGGCGCGCCCGGCTCACCGAGGCGCTCCTCCAGCCCTGGGCCGACGTCACCGGCGTCGTAGACGCGCTCTATCTCGATACCGGAGTCGGTGAAGACGCGCTCGTCATCGGGCCCAACGACGGGGGCGATCGTGCGGTGGATCTCTTCGGTAGCCATGACCGACAGGATATGCGGCAGCGGAACATTGCGGCCAAGTACGGTTTGTGGAGTCAGGTGCCGGGAATAACCTGGCCGTAATCGATATGCCGTAAGTCGCCATTTGGGCAGCAGGGGGCGGCAGCAAACGGAGGATCAAATGAACGATGTGACCCAGCCATCACGGGGCCGGGGGGTGATGCTGTCAGCTGTAGCGACACTCGCTGCGCTGGTCGCGTTGCTCGCCTTCGCCCCGTTTGCATCCGCCACCAGCGATCCGGTCGCCAGTGGCACGACGACGATCAGCCTCAACAAGGGGCTCTTCAAGAAGCTGAAGAAATACGGCATCAAGGTGCTCAAGGTCAGCCCCGGCAAAGTCAACGGTCGGGTCGTCACGCTGCCGGTCAGCGGCGGCTCGATGGACCCGGTCAACGGCCTCGGCAACCTCGAACTGGGCGGCGGGATCAAGTTCAAGGCGGGCAAGAAGACCGCGCCGGTGAACACGCTCCTGCTCGACACCGCGCAGAGCTCACTGACCGGAAAGGTCGGCGGCAAGAGCATGAAGGTCGCCAGCGTCTCCAACCTGACCTATTCGCGAAATGGCTTCGGCGTCAACGTCAACGTCGGCAAGCTGAAGTTGACCGGCAAGGCCGCCAAGCAGCTCAACAAGAAGCTCGGCTTCACCGGCCAGAAAAAAGGCAAAGGCAAAGCGAAAGGCCACAAACGGGCGTCGGCGAGCAAGACCACGCAGCCACCCTTCAAGGGCAACCAGGTGCTCGGCGGAGCGTTCAGCGAAACGCAGCCGAAAACGGTTGCGGTGATTCCGACCGGCAGCATCGACCTCGCGCTCAGCGCGTCGGCTCTGGACAAGCTCAAAAAAGTCGGCCCGCCGCCGGGTGAAGCAGAAGGCCCGTTCGCGGTCAAACTCTCGACGGTCCCGCCAACCTCGATCGTCAGCGCAGGGCCCCCACCGATCCTGGGCTTCCCGATCAGCGGCGGCTCGATCTCGCCGACCGCCTCCTCGGGCATCGTCCAAACGATTGGCGGGCTGAAGCTAACCCAGAACCTCGAAGCGGTCGCCAAAGGAGTCACCACGCTGACCATGGGGAACATCTGGGTTGACCTGGGCGCGAAAACCGCCACGGTCGAAGTCACGATCGAAAACCCGAAAACCCCCGAAGCCAATCTCGGCAACCTGGGCCGGGCCTCGATCGCGGACATCAACCTGACCGGCGCGACGATCACGTCGAATCCCAATAGCCGCACGGTGACCGTCCAGAATGCCTCGGCGACCCTGCAGGCGGTGACAGCCGAAACGCTGAACTCGGTCTTCATCACGCCGATCGAAAAAGCGACCGCTGAACCTCAGGAAAAATTCGCCGGCGGAGACCCCCTCGGGACGTTCTCCTTCACAGCGCTGACACAGTAGGCCAAGCGAACATCCGAACTCGACGAAAGGGCGGCCTCCGGGTCGCCCTTTCTTTGTTCGCCTCGTTCTGATCTAATTAATTCGAGTGTTTTGGTCTGCATCTCGCTGTTCATTTGGTTGCATCTGGATGTTCCCTTCTGTACCTTCGCCCGTACCGGAGAGGTATTTCGCAGTATCCGGAATTCGTGGACTCAAGCGCGCATGGCGCCGAGCCATGCAGGGGAAGGGGAAGGGAGATGTCGCAGCCGGCCAGTCGCAAGGCTCCGCAGCTTCTGCCGCCGTTCTGGCCGATCGACGATCAGCACGGCGTCGGTCACGTGAGGCTGGCGGGCGAGCCTCCGTCCAACGCCGCCGAGGTGATGCCGTTGCTGCTCGAGCTCGCCGCCCAGAGCGAAGCGATGCGCAGCCTGCAGACCTCCGAGGGCGAGGCCGTCTCCGAGAGTGCCGCTTCGGTGCTGCGCGGCGAGATGGCCGAAGCGATGCGCGAGCTGGCCGACCTGGTCGACCCCGACAGCGCCGCGATCATCCGCCTGCGCGCAAAGGGCCTCACCGGTGGCATCGATCATCGTGAGATGACGCTCGAGGTGGCTCGCAGCGGTCCGCCACCGGCGCTCGAGGTCGTCTGCGGCCCCCTCTGCACTTGGCGGATGAAGACGCGGGTGGGGCTGCACTCCTTCCTCGCCGCCGCCCGCGACGAGCGCCAGCAGGAGATGCTCGACGAACTCGACGACTCGCTCGAGCGGGCCCTTGCTTCGGTCGAAGCCGAAATCGACGCCGAGGGCATGAGCGTCCCCTTCAAGCTGCCGATGAACGTCACCGAGCTGCTGGTCTCGGCGGGCGAGGCGGCGGGGCACCCCAAGCATTTCGCCTACTTCATGCCCGAGGACGAATGGGTCGACGGCCTGCCGCTGGAAGAACAGCGCACTCTCTACATGCGCAACGTCCACCTCGCCCGCTACTCCGAGATCACGATCCCGCTCGCCGAAACGCTGCTGCGCGGCCCGATGCGAGCGGCGGACGTGCCGGTGCAGGACACGTTGATGCCCTGGATCCGCGGTCACGATCACGGCCACAACGTGGTCGTGCCGAGCACCACCTACGACAGCTGGATGGAGAAACTGGGGATCGAGCCGTTCATGGCGCTGCAGGAGGCGATCGCCGACGTCTACGGCTTCCTGATGACGATCTCCGACACCTGGCTGTCGGTCACCGGCGTCAGCCGCCTCGACATGTGCGCCACCCACATGGCCGAGCTGCTCCACTACATGCGGCGCGGCCCCAAATACTACGGCGACCCCGGAGCCGCCTTCGTCGAACTCAGCTTCCTCGCCGAGAACGGCTTCGTCGAGATCGACGACGCCGGCCGGATCAGCTGGAACGAGGAGGACTTCTGCCGCGGCATGGCGGCCCTTGCCAGCGCCCTCACCGAAGCGACGGTCGGCGCCCCCGACGAGGGCGGTTCAGAGGCCTTCCTCGCCCGCTACGGCTGGCCGGCGGAGACGGCGGCGATGCGAACTTGGAAGGCGATGCGCGAGGAGCTCAACAACGTCCCCACGTCCATAGCGTTCTATCGGACAAGCGACGTCGCGGCCGCCGACAACGTCCCCGTCCCGGCCTAGCTCTCAACGGGAGCTCCGAATCTGAGAAGGGCCGCCGGGGTCACCCCGGCGGACCATCACTAATCCGATGCGCCCGCCAACCGCTCGACGCCGGACTGCTCGATCGTCTTGCGCAGCCCATCGCGCAGCTCGATGCTGGGCTCCCAGCCGAGCAGGTCGCGGGCCCGGCTGATGTCGGGGCGTCGCTGCTGCGGGTCGTCTACCGGCAGCGGCTCGAAGATGATCTCCGAGCGCGACTCGGTCACCTCGATCACCGTTTTGGCCAGTTCCAGCAGGGTGAACTCGTTCGGGTTGCCGATGTTGACCGGCGTGTGCACGTCGGACTCGGCCAGCGCGACGATGCCGCGGATCAGGTCGTCGACGTAACAGAAGCTGCGCGTCTGCTCGCCCTCGCCGAAGACGGTCAGCGGCCGGTCCTCGAGCGCCTGGCGCAGGAAGGTGGGGATCGCGCGGCCGTCGTGGGCGCGCATGCGCGGGCCGTAGGTGTTGAAGATGCGCACGATCGCCGTGTCGACGCCCTGCTGGCGGTGGTATGCCATCGTCATCGCCTCGGCGTAGCGCTTCGCCTCGTCGTAGACGCCGCGCGGGCCGATCGGGTTGACGTGGCCCCAGTAGTCCTCGGTCTGCGGGTGGACCTGGGGATCGCCGTAGACCTCACTGGTCGACGCGATCAGGAAGCGCGCGCGCTTGAACTTGGCGACGCCGAGCATGTGATGGGTGCCGTGCGAGCCGACCTTGAGCGTGTGCAGCGGCAGCCGCAGGTAGTCGATCGGACTGGCGGGCGAAGCGAGGTGGTAGACGAAATCGACGTCCTCGGGGATGTCGACGTAATCGATGATGTCGACGTGGCGGAAGTCGAAGGCGGGGTCACGGATGTGCTCGATGTTCTGCAGCGAGCCGGTCTCGAGGTTGTCGATGCAGATCACCCGGTGCCCCTCGCCGAGCAGGTGCTCGCAGAGGTGGGAGCCGAGGAATCCGGCGCCGCCGGTGACCACGCAGGTACTCATCGGCGCTGATGCTATCTGGGCGCCGGACGGACGTGCAATTTGCGGAGATCCTCCCCCGACACCCGTCCATGAGGGGGGAGAGATTCCCCCTCCGCGGCTGTTGGCTTTGGCATGTTTGGACGGCTGATCTGAACCGGTGGGGGAAATGAGTCAGGGAGTGAGCTCGAGCGACGCCGCCCGCAAGCGGGCGGTGGTCGAACTGATCGCCAGGCACGAGGGGACGCTGAAGCGCACAGCGCGGCGCTACTCGTTCGACCAGGAAGACGCCGACGACGCCTACCAGCGAGCGCTGGAGATCGTCCTGACCAAAGCGCCGACGACCGACCCGCGCGAGCTGATCCGCTGGACCCAGACCGTGACCAAGCACGAGGCGCTCGCGGTGCGCCAGAGCCGCGAGCGGCTGCTCGGCTACCCGCGCCAGCGCGACGGGACGGTCCACGACCCCGTCGCGACCCTGCCGGCCCGCGGCAGCGGGCCGAGCGAGCAGGTCGAGCGGCGGGAGGAGATCGCCCGCAGTCGCGAGGCCCTGCAGGCGCTGAAGCCAGCGGAGCTGCGCGCCCTCAGCCTGCTCGCCGAGGGCTACTCCTACGCCGAGATCGGCGAGCTCACCGGTTACAGCCAAACGAAAATAAACCGCGTATTAGCTGAGGGACGCGCCCGCTTCCGCGGTCTCCTCTCGAGCAGCGAGGACGGCAGTCGCTGCCGGCAGTTGCGGCCGCTGCTCTCTGCCTTCTGCGACGGCGAAGCGAGTGCCGCCGATGCGGCGCTCGTGCGCGAGCACCTGCGCGCCTGCGCTCGCTGCCGAGCGACGATGCGCTCCTACCGGCTGGCGCCGCGGCTCGCCGCCGCGCTCGTTCCCGCTGCCCCGCCCTCCCGCTCGCTGCTCGAACGCGCCCACGACTTCCTCACCGGCCTCGGGACGCGGGTACCCGGCTTGGGTGGCGGCGATTCGGCCGCGAGCCAGGTCGCCGCGGCGGGGGGCTCGCGCGGCGCCGGCATGGCGGCGCTGGCGAAGCTGCTGACGCTCTGTGCTGGGGCCGGAGCGGGCGCGGCCGCCTGCGTCGCCACGGGGGTCCTGCCCGCCCCGGCGCTGGCGCCGCATCACACCCAGAAGCCACACCTGGAGAGGCCGGCCGCAAGCGTGCTCGAGGCCGCGGCGGAAGAAAGCGTGAGCTACGAGCCGGCACCCTCGCCAGCCGCAGCGAAACCGAAGGCTCCGAAGCCGAAACACGAAGCACCTACGCCGGAGCCGTCGGAAACCGCCGAACCGGCCGAAGCCAGCACCGGAGCGGTCGAATACGAACCGCCCCCCACCTCCGAACCCGCGCCTGCCGAAAGCGCTCCCGCGCCCGCGGCGGCAGCATCGAGCGGCTCCGCCGCCGGGGAGTTCGGCCCGTGAAAGCGCGGCTCACCGGATCTGCAACGCGTTGCCGATCCAGGAGGGGGGTAACGCGTTGCACCATGCTCGTGGGAATCATGCTTGGGTTGCTAGCGGCTGCATTCGCGACGCCCGGGGCACAGGCGGCGTTCCTGCCACAGTCCCTGCAGGTCGACGGTGGCGAAGACGCTTGGCACCCGCAGAGGACGTTCGCGCTGCGCTGGAGCAACCCGCCGGGCGTAGCGGCGGCGCACTACCGGGTGCTCGATTCCGGCGGGCAGGTTGCGGTGGGCGAGAAACGCCTCGCCGGCGCCGCGACCGCGATCCAGCACCTGAGCGTGCCGGCGGCGCCCGGCGCCTACACCGCCGAGGTCTGGCTGGAGCGCGGCGACGGCAGCGAGGGGGAGCGGGTCGGCGCGACGCTGCGCTTCGACGACGCCAAGCCCGGTGCGGTCGAGCCTCTGCCCACGGCAGGCTGGATCGGCCGCACGGCATTCCCCTACACGCTTCGGCTCGGTCATCCCGAAGGCACGATGCCGCTGTCCGGGATCCGCGGCTACGCGGTCTCCGTCGATGGCTCGGCCGGCGGCAGCCCCTGCGCGGGCGAGCTCTGCGGCGACACGGAGATCGATATCGCTGGCGGGATCGAGGCGGACTCGCTGCGACTCGGCGAGCTGCCCGAGGGCCTCAACTACGTGCACGCAGTCGCCGTCTCCGGCTCGGGAGTGGCTTCGGCGGTTCCGGGCAGTGCCGTGCTGCGAGTCGACAAGACCGATCCGGCGATGCGGCTCGAGGGCAACCCGAACGACTGGTCGAACGCACCGGTGAGACTGGCCGCGAGGGCGAGCGACGGCGCCTCGGGGATGGCGGCCAGCGGCAGCGCCGGCCCGTTCGCGGCGATCCGCATCGACGGCGGGGCACCTACGACCGCCGCCGGGGACACGGTCAGCACCACGGTGATCTCCTCGGGCGCGCACGAGGTCGCCTACTACGCGCGCGACGGAGCCGGCAACGTCGCCGACGGCGGCACGTCGAACGGCCACGCCAACCGGGCGCCCGCTATGGCAACGGTGAGGATCGACCGCGAGCCGCCCGAGCTGGCCTTCGTCGCCGCCCAGGACCCATCGGACCCGGAGCGGATCGAAGCGAAGGCCTCCGATCGCTACGCGGGCCTGGATCCGGGGCGGGGCTCGATCGCAGTCCGGCGGATCGACACCGAGCGCTTCGCGCCGCTGCCGACCGAGCTCGCGAACGGGGTGCTGCGCGCCCGCTGGGACTCGGCCGCGTATCCCGCCGGCGAGTACGAGTTCCGGGCCACGGCCTACGACCGAGCCGGTAATGCCGGCTCGACGGCAAGCAGGACCGGCGGAGCGCCGATGCGACTGCAGAGCCCGCTCAAGCTGCCCGTCCGGGTGATCGTGAAGGCCCAGCCGCGCGTCGTTCACTACGGGCGCGGGATCTGGTTCGGCGGCCGCCTGGTCGCGGCCCGCCGCTCGCCACTGGTCGGGGTCAACGTGCAGGTGATCGAGCGCTTCGAGGCGGGCGGAGTCCCGGGCGAGCGCAGGACGACCGTGCGCAGCGACGGCAGGGGCGGGTTCGGAGTGCACCTGTCGCCGGGCCCGACCCGGCAGGTCGTCGCCGCGGTTGCGCCGACCGCGACGCTGCAGGGAGCGAGCAGCGAGCCGTTGGCGCTCTCGGTCCACAGCCGCGTCGCTCTGCGGGTTTCCTCGACGCGGGCCAAGGTGGGCGGCGCGCCCGTGGTCTTCAGCGGCAAGGTCGCCGCCCGCGACGCGCAGATCCCCGCCGACGGCAAGGTGGTCGAGCTTCAATTCCGCCTGCCCGGCGGCGAGTGGGTGGAGTTCCGCACCGCCCGCACAGACCGGCGGGGCCGGTTCCGCTACGCCTACCGCTTCAGCGACGACGACAGCCGCGGGGTGCGCTTCCAGTTCAGGGCATACGCCCCGGCGCAAGCCGGCTGGCCCTTCGAGCCAGCCGGCTCACCGCCGGTAATGGTGCGGGGTGCTTAGACAGGAAGAAGGTCCACTGCTTTGCGCACGCGCTGCTCGAGCTCGTTGCGGTTGCGCTTCAGGGTCGTCTCGACCGTGCGCTGACGCTTGCGCGCCTCGCGCTCGACCCGGTTGCGGGTCTTGCGTGCCTCGGTCGTAGCGCGGCGGCGGGCGGTGGCACCGCGGCGCTCGGTGCGCTTGACACGGCGGCGCAGCTCGGTGCGGTAGGACTTGAGCTGTTTTTCGGCACCGGTGCGGCCGGTGAACGGCTCGAACAGCTCGGTGACACGATCGGCGACCGTCAGGACGGCGCCGACGGGAAGGTCGACGGCGCTCTCGGCGACGTTGCGGGTCTGGCTCTTTTCAGTCGTGCTCGTAGTGGTTTTGGCTTTGGATGTGGAGCTCTTGCTCCCGTTGGTTGCTGCCATTGGAAGATGATCCCTTCGCTCTGGGGTTTCCTGCCTGGGGCTCGCGAGTGTAACGAACATACGTTCTCTGCGAACACACGTTCTAAACCGCCGGGCTGAGCCGGTTACGGCAGCGCGGTGACGATCGCCAAGCCGCGCTCGCCGGCCGCCGCCGCGATCGGGTAGCGCACGTCGAGCCCCAGCGAGGCCTCCTCCAGCGCAAGATCGCCGAAAGCCACCCTGCCGCCGGCCTCGCGGGCGATCAGCTGCGCCGCGGCGGCGTCGACCGAGCGACAGGGACGCAGGCCGACCATCGCGTCGAAGCGACCGGCGGCGACGTAGGCGGCGGTGATCGCGATCGAGCCGACGACCCGCAGGCGGTAGGCCCGGTCGCCCAGCGCCTCCAGCGCCGGCACCGCTCGCTGCGGCTCCGCTGCCTCGATCCCAAGCAGCTCCAGCCTCTCGCCGTCCGGACCGACCTCGATCGGCTCGCCGTTGAGGGTGGCGCCCTCCCCGCGCCGGGCGACGAACTCCTCCCCGGCGCCGAAGTCGTAGACGTAACCGAACTCGACCTTGGCCATCGAGTCGCCGCCGGCGACGGCGATGCTAAGGCTGTGCGAGGGAAGCGTGCGGCGGGCGTTGAGCGAGCCGTCGATCGGGTCGATCACCACCCGCGCCGGCCCGCCGTTGCCGAACTCGACTTCGCCGCGCTCCTCGGAGATGGCGACGAAGGAGGCGCCCTGGGCCGCCAGCTCCTCGAGCTCGGCGAAGACCGCGTCCTCACAGCGCCGGTCGATCACCAGGGTGCGGTCGCCGCCCTCGCCGACGCCCTCGTAGACGGTGCGCGCCTCGCTGCCGCGCACCTCGTCGAAGATCGCGCGCTGGACGGCGACGGCGCGGCGGCAGATTCCCAGCCAGTCTGCGGAGAAAACCTCGATGCGGCTCATCCTATGGAGAGCGCCCACTCGCTAGCGTTGGACCATGCTCGCCCTCGCCGAGGCCCAGGCCCGCGCCGTTCAGCACAACGGCGGCCCGCTGCTGCTGCAGGGGGCGGCTGGGACCGGGAAGTCGGAGGCGCTGGCGCGTCGCTTCGCCCGCCTCGCCGCCGAGGGGACCGGGCCCGAGCGGATCCTCGTCCTCGCCTCGACCCGCGCCGGGTCTCGGCAACTCCGCGCCCGGGTCGAATCGATGCTCGACGGCGCCTATGAGGAGCTGTGGGTCGGCACCTGGGCCGAGCTCTGCGAGCGCCTGCTTCGCGAGTACTCCACGGCGGCGGGTCTCGACCCCTTCTTCGACGTGCTCGGCCCGGCGGAGCGCCTGGCCATGCTGCTCGACCAGCTCGACGATCTGCCGCTGCGCAACAAGCAGATCCGCGGCAACCCGGCGGGTCTGCTGGCCAAGCTGCTCGCGCAGGTTGACGAGCTGAAGGGGGGCTCCAACCCGCCCGAGCCCGACCTAGCCGAGTTCTGCGCCGCCCACGACCGCATACTCGCCGAGTCAGGAAACCTCGACCAAGCCGACGTCTATCTGGCGTTCAACAAGCTCCTGCACGAGCACCCTGATATCTGCGCCGAGCTTGCGTCCCGCTTTGCCTACGTAATGGTCGACGAGTACGAGGACACGACGTCTGCGCAGCGCTCGATCCTGAGCAAGCTCGCGCACGAGAACCCGAACCACGTCTACGCAGAAAACGCTTCTCCCGCGGGTCCGCAGCCGAGCGCTCTCGTCCTCGAGGAGGTTTTCCGCGCTCCCAGCATCCGGCGGTGGCGCTGCAGCAACGAGCGGGCGCAGGCTCAGGCGGTTGCGCGGGAGGTTGAGCACCTTCTCGCGGAGGGAACAGCGGCCGAGGCGGTCTGCGTGCTGTTCGAGGATCCGGCGGCGCAGGGCGGGGCGGTCGCGGCCACGATGGAGGAGCGGGGAATTCCGTTCCACGTCGCCGGGCCGGCGGCGCTGTTCCAGCGGCCCGAGGTCCGCGATGCGATCGCCTGGCTGCGAGCGCTGGCCGATCCCGAAGATTCGCCGGCCGCGGCACGGGCGCTGACGCGGCCGCCGGTTGAGCTGCGCGCCGCCGACCTCGCCCGCCTGACGACGATCGCGCGGCGGCGCAAGGTCGACATGGTCTCGGCCTGCGAGGCGGCGCTGGAGAGTCCGCAGATTCCGCCGGAGGGGCGGGAGCGGATCCAGGCCTTCCTCAAGCTCTACGGGGAAGCCTCGGCGGCGATGGAGGAACGACGCGCCGACGTCTTCGTGCGGCGCCTGATCGAGCGGGTGGGCTTGCGCCGCCAGCGCCTCTTTGCCGCCGAGCCGGAGGTGGCCGAGCGGCTGCTCGGCCTCTCGCGGCTGGCGGAGCTCGCCGCCGTGTGGGCGCGGCGAGAGCCGCACGGATCGACGCGCGACTTCGTGCGGTACCTGAGCGCGGTTGCCGAGGCAGGCGTAGAGCCGGCAGGGGGTGAAGAACCGCGTTCGCCGGACACGGTGCTCGGGTTCGACAGCGACGCCGCAAAGGGCACCGAGTTCGACCACGTCTTCGTGCTGGGAGCCGAGTCGCCGACCGCCCAGGCGCGTGCGGGCCTGGTCCTCTCCCGAATCGGGGGCGAGAGCGAGGCGCCGGCGGAGGCGCAAGAGGAGCCGCAGGAGGAGGAGCTGTTCGGACCGGCGGAGGGGCTCCATGCCACCTACCGCAAGCTGCGCGAGGAGGTTCTCGAGGCATCCTGGCGGGCGGGGCGCGAGCTCTCCGAGCCGCGGCTCGACACGGTCGTCGACGTCAACCGGGCGATCGCCCGCCATCTCGAGCTGCTGAAGCTGGCGGCGCTGGCGCAGCGGCCCGGCGAGGAGGCGACGGCGGAGGCGGTCGAGGCGGTCAACGGACTGCTGCGCCAGATCGCCACGCCGGAGCAGCAGGCCGAGCTCGACGCCTCTCCGCTCGACGCCTACCTGCTCGGCGCCGAGCGCGAGCGCGACGGGCGCCGCAAGCTGATCGCCGCCCGCCACGAGCCCTCGCTTGAAGCCTTCCTGCCCCGCCGCGGCGACGGCGCGCTCAGCCTCTCCGCCTCCGACCTGGACCTCTATCTGACCTGCCCGCTCAAGTACAAGTTCAGCCGCGTCTTCGGGATCCCGCAGGAGCCGACGATCAACCAGCGCTTCGGCATCCTCATCCACAACGTGCTGGAGCGCTTCCACAAGGAGGGCGCGGAAGGGGGCGAGGACGGCTTTGAGCGGCTGATGGACCTCTTCGAGGCCGGCTGGCGGCGCACCGGCTTCGGCTCCAGCGACGACGAGCTGCAATTCCGCGACCGCGCTCGCGCCGCGATGCGGCTCTACTGGGAGCGCGAGGTGGAGTCCGAGGGCGAGCCGGTCTGGCTAGAGCGCAAGTTCGACATCCGCGTCGGGCCGCACCACGTGCGCGGGCGCATCGACCGGGTCGACCGCCTGCCCGACGGCAGCCACGAGCTGATCGACTACAAGACCGGCGAGCGCAAGAGCGAGGCCGAGCTCGAGAACGACCTGCAGCTGGCGCTCTACCGGCTCGCCGCTCGCGAGGCCTGGGAGCTCGAGGCGGGCAGCGGCAGCTACTACTACGTGCTCGACGCCGAGAAGGTCGCCGCGCCGACCAAGCCCGACGACGCCGAGCGGGTCGAGCGCACCGTGCTCGCCGTCGGCGAGGGAGTGCTGGGGCAGGACTTCGAGCCGCGGCCCTCGCCTACCACCTGCGGGTGGTGCGATTACCGGTTGATTTGTCCGGCGGCTGAGAGTTAGAGCGGGACAGGCGCTCTCGGGCCGCGGGTCCTGTCATATGGGAGGGGGGCCTGCGGGCAGTCCACGGGCTGTCCTCGACCCCCCTCCCACATGCCACCCGCAGAGGAGCGTTTACTGATCTCCCTGCTGGCGGAGGAACTGCTGGAAGTCGCGGGCGATGGTGTCCGCGGACGGGAGGTCCTCCGGAGCTTGTAGCTGCTCGGATTGTTCGGCCTCGATGCGGTCGACCAGTTCCTCTATCTCGGGGTTGGCGGCGATCGCGCGGTCGATCTGCTCTTCGTAGTTGCTCGTCTCCTCCTCCAGCTCGCTGGCGTCGACGACGATGCCGGTGAGCCCCTCCAGGCGTCGCAGCAGGGCCAGCGCAGCCTTCGGATTGGGGACGGCGGCGACGTAGTGGGGAACCGCCGCCCAGAGCGAGGCGGAGCTCATGCCGACCTGGCGGCAACAGTCGTGGACGACGCCGACGATCCCGGTCGGCCCCTCGTAGTTGGAACGCTGCAGGTCGAGCTCCTCGACCAGTTTCTCGTCGGAGGCGAGGCCGGTGATCGGAACCGGCAAGGTGTGGGAAACCTCGGCGATCAGGGCGCCGAGCGTGATCACCATCTCCACGCCGAGCGCATCGGCGGCGGTCGCGATCGTTTCCGAGAAGGTGCGCCAGCGCAGGTTCGGCTCGGTGCCGTCGAGCAGGACGAGGTCGCGCTTGGCGCTCGGGATCCGCACCGCGATCAGGTTGTTGTGGGGCCAGTCGATCCGTCGCGCCTGCCCCTCGGTGAGGACGATCGTCGGCCTCGTCGCCTGGAAGTCGAAGAACTCCTCGGCGTCGACGGCGGCGATCAGCTCCGAGTCGAAGGCCTCGCCAACCGCGGTCAGGGCGGTCGACGCGGCGGCGGCGGCATCGTTCCAGCCGCGAAACGAGCAGACCAAGATCGGGTCGCGCAGCTGCGGTACGTCGCCTTCCCAGCGCAGTGACTCCACCCACCTGAGGTTACCGATGGCCCGCTGCGGGTCAGGCGGGGGTGGAGAGGGCGCGGCGGATGAGGCCGTAGGCGGCGAAGATGACGAGGGCGGCGAAGCAGAGTTCCAGCACCCGGGTCGAGACCTCGTTGGAGATGGCGACGCCGGCCAGCACGCCGAGCGGCGAGAGCACGCCGATCACGAGCGCCTCGCGGAGGCGGACGTTGCCGTAGCCGTTCTGGCGGTAGGCGCCGACGAGGGCGACGACGACGATCATCAGCAGCGAGGTCGACTCGCCCTCGACCTGGCTGAGGCCGAGGAAGATCGTCAGCGCCGGCACGAAGAGCACGCCGCCGCCGACGCCGACCAGGCCGCCGGCGAGGCCGCCGGCGATCGCGATCAGGACGGCCGCGACCTCGTTCACTTAACCACCAGCTCAATCGCGATCGCGACCAGCAGGACGGCGAAGAGCAGGGAGACGGTGCGCTGGGGGATGCGCTGCTGGATCGCCGTGCCGGCGAGGACGCCGAGGACGGCGGGGATCGAGAGCAGCAGGCCGGTGCGGACGTGCACGTTGCCGTAGATGCCGCCCTGCGCGATCGCGCCGAGCAGGCCGATCAAGACGATCGCCGCGAGGCTGGTGCCGGTCGCCAGCCGCTCGCCGTAGCCGAACCAGAGGATCAGCAGGGGCACGATCACCGTGCCGCCGCCGACGCCGAAGAGACCGCTGAAGACGCCCGCGAGGGTGCCGATTGCGGCGAGCCTGAGCAGGCTGTGAGAGGGCAGCGCCGGGTCCGGCATCGCCGCGATACTAGAGCCGTGCCTCCCGCAAACGAGACAGGGGAGGGCGGCGCGGTCGGCACGTCGCTCGAACCGATGCGCGCCGACCCCGGCCGGGCGGCGATCCTGACCGACGTCGACGGGACCCTCGCCGCGATCGTCGAGCGGCCCGAGCAGGCGGAGGTGCCGGCGCGAGCGAGCAAGCTGCTCGCGGGGCTGAGCGAGCGCTACGGGCTGGTCGGCTGCATCTCGGGGCGGCGGGCGCTGGAGGCGCGGCGCCTGGTCGGCGTCGAGGGGCTCGCCTACGCTGGCAACCACGGCCTCGAACTGCTGCTGCCGGGCGCGGCCGAGCCGCGGTACGACCCGGGCCTCGCAGGTGAGGAGGGAGCCGCGGCCGAGTTCGTCGTCGGGCTCGATGCCGGGGCCCTGGCCGCGGCCGGCCTGAGACTCGAGGACAAGGGACCGATCCAGTCGCTGCACTGGCGCGGTGCCGACGATGAGCGCACGGCCGAGGCGCGGGCCCACGAGATCGCCGCCGAGGCCGGGCGGGCGAAGCTCGAACCGCACTGGGGACGCAAGGTGCTGGAGCTGCGGCCGCGCGGTGGCGGCGGCAAGGATGCGGCGGTGGCGGCGTTGCTCGCCGGCGGGCAGATCGCCAACGCCGTTTACGCCGGCGACGATCGCACCGACCTCGACGCCTTCCGGCGCTTGCGCGAGCTCTGCGCGGAGGGGGAGCTGGGGTCGGCGCTCTGCGTCGGCGTCCTCTCGCCCGAGGCACCGCCGGAGCTGGCCGAGGAGTGCGACGTCGCCGTCGACGGACCGGGGGGTTGGATCGCCCTGCTCGAGGAGCTCGCCCGGTAGCGATGCCGTTCACCGACCTGCTGCGCGTCACGGTCCTGCTCGTCGGCGGCGAGGCGACTGCCCTGGCGGCGATCGCGGCGATCGCGGCCAACCGCTACGGCGACGCGACGACCCTGTTCGTCGCCGCCGGCTGGTGGCTGATCGCGCTGCTCGTCGGCCTCTACCTCGGCCGTCCCTCGCGCGCCGCCGACGGCGTTCGCGACGCCCTCGCCCGCGCCAGCACGGCGACCTCGCTGCCACCGGAGCCGCCGGCACGGATCGCCTTCGCGCGCCTCTGGCCGATCGGCCTCACCGCAATCGTCGCCGGCGCGCTGGGCGTCTTCTTCCCCGGCGTGGCCGCCGTCGGCGCCGGCTACGCGCTGCTCGTCTCGCTCGCCTGGCACACCCGCGAGGCGGCGGTGCTGGCGATCGAGCAGCGCGACGGCGTCAAGTTCTACGTCGTCCCCAACTCCGCCCTGCGGCCGATCGAGCTGGTCCGCACCCCGGGCTTGCGCAGCGACCGCCTGCGCGCCTGACGAGGTGCAACGTTTTTTCCGCCCATAAGGTGGACAAAGCGTTGCACCGTGCGATGATCGGGGTGTGAGGCGGGGGATATCTTGGCGATCGCGGTTCCTTCTTCCGCTCGTCGCGGCGTTCGCACTTCTCCTGCCCGCCAGCGCGAGCGCAGTCGAACGCACCGTCACCGTCAAGGGCTCCGCCACGCAGCAGGTCCCCAACGACGCCGCCAAGCTCGGCTTCTCCGTCAGCAAGGTGCGAAAGTCCCGCCAGGCGGCGCTGCGAATCGTCGCGGTCCGCCTGCGCGCGGTGATCGCCGCCGTTCAGGCAACGCCGGGGATCGGCGTCGGTGACGTCACCACCGGCCAGATAGCGGTCCACAAACTCAGGCGTGGCAAACACACCGCCTTCCGCGCCGCCGAGGGCGTCGGCGTAGTCCTCCACCAACCCGACCGCGCCGGCGAACTCGTCAACGCCGCCGTCGCGGCAGGTGCGACCGGCACGCGGGGTCCGTTCTTCTTCGCCAGCAACCCCGAAGCCGCCTACAACAACACCCTGATCGCCGCCTTCGACCAGGCAAAAGCCAAGGCCGCGACTCTCGCCGCCCGCGCCAGCGCCACCCTGGGACCAGCCCTGACGATCGAAGAAGGCACCGAAGCCGTCCCAACCGAAGCTGCCCCCAAGTCCCGGGGACCTCGATCCGCAGCGCCGACGCCGCCCGCCAAGCCCGGCGCCTCCACCGTCACCGCCACAGTCCGCGTCGTCTTCGCTCTCGAATAGAGCTGAGCGACCTGACAGGAGCGTCGGGGTCGTCTCGTCGGTTCCTCGCGAAGCGGCTCCGCAGAGTGATCCTCAGCCGCGAAGCGGCACTTAAATTGCACCGCCGCCAGGCGGTGCATGGGAACCGACGAGACGACCCCGACGCTCCTACCTCCCGAGCAGCTTCTTGAACTCAGCCCAGCTACGTGTGTTTGCGATGTCATCCGGCGTCAGCCAGGCCCGCCTCGCGGTGGCCACCGCGTAATCCATGTTGGAAAGCGTGTCGACCCCGTGCGCGTCGGTGTTGAGGACGATCGTCACGCCCGCTTCGGAGGCCAGGCGCGCGTGGTGCTCGGAGAGGTCACGGCGGTTGGGGTTGCCGTTGATCTCGAGCATCGTGCCGGTGCGGGCGGCGGCCTCGGCGACCGCCTCGACGTCGATCCCGTAGGGCTCGCGGCGGCCGATCAGGCGGCCGGTGAGGTGGCCGATGCAGTCGACCAGCGGGTTCTCGATCGCGGCCAGCACGCGCGCCGTCATCTCCTTCTCGGAGATCGCAAATGAGGTGTGGATGCTGCAGATCACCCAGTCGAGCGCCTGCAGGACGTCCTCGGAGTAGTCGGGTTCGCCGTCGAGGCCGATGTTGACCTCCGAGCCAGCCAGCAGGCGGAAGCCGCGTTTGCCCCTGTTCCAGTCCTTGACTTCTTCGATCCGCTCCCAGAGCCGCCCCTCGGTCACGTGGTCGCCGAAGCCGTGGCTGGCCGAGTGGTCGGTGATCGCCATGTAGGCGTAGCCGCGCTCGCGGCCGGCTTCGGCCATCTCCTCCAGCGTGTTGCGGCCGTCGGAGAGGGTGGTATGCGAGTGCAGGTCGCCGCGGACGTGGTCGAGGGTGACGAGCTCGGGCAGCTCGCCCTTGCGGGCAGCCTTCAGCTCGCCGCGGCCCTCGCGCAGCTCCGGCTCGATGTAGGAGTAGCCGAGGCGCTCGTAGACCGTCTCCTCGCCGGCGCAGAGCTCCACCTCGCCGCTCTCGACCTCGGTGATCCCGTGCTCGGAGACCGAGAGGCCGCGGGAGACGGCGTCCTCGCGCAGCTGCACGTTGTGGGCCTGGGAGCCGGTGAAGTGCTGCAGCAGGTTGCCAAAGGCCTCCGGGGCGACGATGCGGAGATCGACCGAGATGCCGTTCTGGGTCTGCGCCCGCACGCCGTTGGGGCCCGCTTTGCCGGCGGCGGCGATCAGCGGGCTGGCGAGGAGGTGCTCGGCGAGGGCCTGGGGCTCGGTGGCGGTGGCGATCAGGTCGATGTCCTTGCAGGTCTCGGCCCAGCGCCGCACCGAGCCCGCCACCTCGACCCGGTCGGCGGCGGGATGTTCGCGCAGCGTGCGGGCCAGCTCGTCGGCGATCGGGCGCGCCGCCGAGAGGAGCACGCGGCCGGTCGCTTCCCCGGGTTCACCCAGCCGCTCGAGGCTGGCCAGCACGTTCTCCTCGACCTTCGGCCCGAGGCCCTTCAGCTCGCGGATCCGCTTTCCCTCGGCCGCCGCCCTGAGGCCCTCGAGGTCGGCGACGCCGAGCTCGTCGAACAGGCGCCGGGCCGTCTTCGCGCCGACGCCCGACACCCGCGTCACCTCGATCAGCGTCGGCGGGAACTTCGCCTTGAGTTTCACCGCCGCCGGGATCTCGCCGGTCTCGATCAGCGCGTCGATCTTTTCCGCCAGGGTCTTGCCGACGCCTGGAATCTCCGTCGTCCGGCCGGCCGCCGCCAAGTCGGCGACCGAAATCGGGCTTTCGCGGATCGCCTTGGCGGCGGTGCCGTAGGCGAGCACCCGGTATTTGACCGCCCCATCGAGCTCGTAGAGGACCCCGAGCTCGTCGAGGGCGGCGGCGATCTCGGCGTTGGTCACCCCAATAGCATCGCGCAGATGTCAGCAAGCGATCCCGAGCGCGGGCCGGCCTGGCTCATCCTGCCGACCTACGAAGAGGTGGCCAACATCGAGCGGCTGGTCAGCGAAGCGGCCGACAAGCTGCCCGCCGACGCTCACGTCCTGATCGTCGACGACAACTCCGCCGACGGCACGGGCGAGATCGCCGCCCGCCTCGCCGCCGAGCGGGAGGCGGTGCACTTCCTGCACCGTCCGCGCAAGGAAGGGCTCGGCCCGGCCTACCTCGCCGGCTTCCGCGAGGCGCTCGACGGCGGCGCCGGACTGATCCTCGAGATGGACGCGGACTTCTCGCACGAGCCGGCCTACCTGCCGCGCCTGCTCGAGGCGGTCGCGCACGCCGACGTCGTGATCGGCTCGCGCTACGTGCCCGGCGGCGGCGTCAGCGACTGGGGAGCGCTGCGGCGGGCGATCAGCCGCGGCGGCAGCACCTACGCGCGGCTCGCCCTCGGCGTCGGCGTACGCGACCTGACCGGCGGCTTCAAGTGCTTCCGCCGCGAGGTGCTGGAGGCGATCGACCTCGGGGCGGTTCGCTCGCGCGGCTACGCCTTCCAGGTCGAGATGACCTACCGGGCGATCGAGCTCGGCTTCGAGGTGGTTGAGGTGCCGATCGTCTTCCGCGACCGCCGGGCGGGCAGCTCGAAGATGAACCGCTCGATCGTGCTGGAGGCGATCTGGCGGGTGCCTCTTCTACGCTTCGGGCGGTGAGGAGCGATCCGAGCCGGACTTGCACCCCCTCGCTATACTTTTTGAAGTATTGAGCGCTGCCGAAACTCGATTCCCAGGAGAGCGATCCCAGTGACAGGCAAACTCCGCGACGTGACAGATGCCAACTTCAAATCGGAGGTGCTCGACGCCGACGGCCCCGTGCTCGTCGACTTCTGGGCTCCCTGGTGCGGGCCCTGCCGCGTCGTCCACCCCGTGCTCGAGGAGATCGACGCCGAGCGCGACGACCTCAACATCGTCAGCATCAACGTCGACGAGAACCAGCAGACCGCCGCTCAGTACGAAGTGCTCTCGATCCCGACCCTGATCCTCTTCAAGGACGGGGCGATCGCCAAGAAGGTGGTCGGCGCGATGCCCAAGCGGCGCCTCGAGGCCGAGCTGGAGCCGGCGCTCGCCGCCTAGCGGACGCCGAACCTATGCCCTTCGTCCACGTCCATTGGTACGAGGGTCGTTCCGACGAGCAGAAGGCGGAGATCGCCAAGCGGATCGAAGCGGCTCTGATCGACGTCGCGGGGGTTTCCCCCGATCACTGTTGGGTGAAGTTCTCGGACTCGAAGAAATCCGACTTCATCATCGGCGAAGCAGCCGAGGACTGAGAGCCCGGGTCGCTAGAGCTGGGTGACGATCGCCGCGAAGCCGGCGATGTAGGCAGCGGAGAGCGCTACGAAGCCGTGCACCATGGTCCTGTTGATCGCTTCGAACCCGCTTTTCATCTCGCCGCGCAGCTCTTTCACTTCGCCGCGCAACTCGCGGATTTCATCCTCGACCTTCCCGAAACGGCGATCGACTTCGCCGCGGAAGTCATCGAGACGCGCGTCGGTCCAGCTCTCCCTCATCACGTGCATGATTGCACCGTAAACGTTCCGGGCGCACGCGGGGTGCGCACGGTGTCAAATCTTTGCGACGTGAATGTGGAGGTCGCGGCCGTCCACGCGGACCGGCGCTGACTCGGCCGCGTCGTAGGAGACCGAAGTCGCCAGGACCTCGCCAGTGACATAGAGCTCATGCTCGTGGGCGGCGACGAGGAGCTCCTCGTCGCCGCCGAGCGACAGCTCGATTCGGTCGGAAATGTCGAAGCCCGCCGCTTTGCGGGCGTTCTGTACGGCGTGGACGATCTCGCGGGCAAGGCCCTCGCGGCGCAGCTCCTCGTCGAGCTCCAGCTGCAGGGCCACGGCGTGGCCGGCCTCCGCCTCGACCTCGTAGCCCTCCAGGGGCTGCAGGGCGAGGGTGACCTCCTCGGAGCCGATCGTGTGCTCGTCGCCGTCGACGCTGATGCCGATCTCACCACCGTCGGCCATCACCTTGGCGACGTGGACGGGATCGAGCGCCTCGACCGCGGCGGCGACCTGGGGCATGCGCTTGCCGAAGCGGGGCCCGAGCGAGCGATAGTTGGGTTTGACCGCGTAGCTGACCAGGTCGGCCTCCTCGGAGACGAAGTCGAGCTCCTTGACGTTGAGCTCGGCGGTGACGAGGTCGGCGCGCGCCTCGATCGCGGTCCGCTCGGCCTCGTTGGCGACGATCACCGCCCGGCGCAGCGGCTGGCGCACCTTGGCCTTGGCCTGGGCGCGAGCGGCGCGACCGAGCTCGACCGTGAGGCGCACGGCCTCCATCGCCGCCTCGAGCTCGGCGTCGGCAAGGGCGGCATCGGGCGCGGGGAAGTCGCGCAGGTGGACCGAGTCGGGGCTCTCGTCTAGATCTTCCCCCTCGCCGCCGGCGAGGTTGAGGTGGATCTCGTCGGCGAGGAAGGGGGTGAACGGGGCCAGCAGCGCGGCAGCCTCGAGCAGGCAGTGGCGCAGCGTCGCGAACGCCGCCCGGTCCCCCTCCCAGAAGCGCCGCCGCGAGAGCCGCACGTACCAGTTGGAGAGCTCCTCGACGTACTCGGCGATCGCCCGGCCGGCCGCCGTGCAATCGAACTCGTCCATCCGCTCGCGCACCGTGGCGACGGTCGACTGGAGCTTCGAGAGAGCCCAGCGGTCGAGATCCTCGCTTGGCTCTGGAGCTCCCTCGAAATCGGCGGGGGTGAGATTCTCGGCGTTGGCGTAGAGGACCCAGAACGAATACGTGTTCCAGAGGGTGAGGAGGAACTGGCGGACCGATTCGCCGACGGTCTCGACCGAGAAGCGGTAGCCCGACCAGGGCTGCTGGGCGGTCAGGTAGTACCAACGGAAGGCGTCGGCGCCGTGGGCATCGATCACGTCCCAGGGCTCGACCACGTTGCCACGGCTCTTCGACATCTTCTGGCCCTCGGGGTCGAGGATGAGGCCAAGACAGACGCAGTTGCGGTAGCTGCTCTGCTCGAAGAGCAGGGTCGACTCGGCGAGCAGAGTGTAGAACCAGCCGCGCGTCTGGTCGATCGCCTCGCAGATGAAGTCGGCCGGGAAGCGCTCGGCGAACTGCTCCTCGTTCTCGAACGGGTAGTGGAGCTGGGCGAAGGGCATCGCGCCGCTGTCGTACCAGGTGTCGATCACTGAATCGACCCGGCGCATCTCGCCGCCGCACTCCTTGTTGTCGCATTCAAGAATGACCTCATCGATATAGGGCCGATGCAGATCCTCTGGCACCTCATTGAGGGCACGGTCCTGCAACTCCTCGAGGGACCCGATACATGAGTACTTCCAACATGTCGGGTTGGTGCAGCGCCAAAGCGGCAGTGGGGTGCCCCAATATCGATCGCGAGAAAGGGCCCAATCGACGTTGCCCTCAAGCCATTTGCCGAAGCGGCCGTGCTTGATGTGCTCGGGATGCCAACCAATCGTCTCGTTGTTATCTAGGAGGAGGTCCCTGGCCTCGGATGTTCGGATGTACCAGCTAGCTTTGGCGTAGTAGATGAGGGGCGTATCGCAGCGCCAGCAATGCGGATATGCGTGCTCGTAAAGCTGCTCAAAAAAGAGCAGCCCGCGCTTATCGAGGTCTGCAATGAGCTCGAGAGTTACCTCAGGGTCCTTAACTAGCTTCCCCTCAAAGCCAGTGACCCGATTGTCAAAAGTCCCGTCTGGCCTGACCGGATTGTCGAGAGTCCCTAGACCTCGCATTCCAGGATCGAAGATGCCCATCCTGGCTGCCGCATCAAAGTCCTCCTGACCGAAGGCTGGAGCAATATGCACGAGGCCGGTCCCGTCCTCGGTGGTAATGAAGCTCCCCTCTATGACCGGAAATCTTTGAGAGTCTTGATCGGATCTCCTAAACACCGGTCCGGAATACGAACTTCCGATCAACTCCGACCCAGAGAGCCTTGCAATCACTCGAGCGTCCTCGCCTAGAACCTTCTCGAGCAGCGGCTCGGCAACGATCAGCGTCTCATCGTCGACTTGGGCTTTGACGTATTCGACGTCCGGTGCAACCGCAACCGCGACATTGCCAGGCAATGTCCATGGCGTGGTTGTCCAAACCAAGAGGGACTCACCGGTCTTTTCGCCGCTCTCTCCCAATAGAGGGAAGCGCACATAGATAGAGGGGTCCTTGACGTCTTTGTATCCAAGCGCGACCTCGTGTGACGAAAGGGCAGTACCGCAGCGGTAGCAGTAGGGGACGACCTTGTGCCCCTCGTAGAGGCGCTCTTTGTCCCAGAGCTGGCGCAGCGACCACCAGACCGACTCGATGTAGGAGTTGTCGAGGGTGACGTAGGGATCGTCGAGGTCGATCCAGAAGCCGATCCGCTCGGTCAGCCGGTTCCACTCCTCGACGTACTCGAAGACCGACTCGCGGCAGCGCTGGTTGAACCTGTCGATCCCGTACGCCTCGATCTCCTGCTTGGAGGCGATGCCGAGCTGCTTTTCGACCTCGATCTCGACCGGCAGCCCGTGGCAGTCCCAGCCCGCCTTGCGCGGCACCCTGTAGCCGCACATCGCGCGGTAGCGCGGGTAGACGTCCTTGAAGACGCGGGCGAGGACGTGGTGGGAGCCGGGACGTCCGTTGGCGGTCGGCGGGCCCTCGTAGAAGTTCCAGATCGGCGCCCCCTCGCGCTGGGAGAGCGAACGGGCGAAGACGTCGCGCTCGCGCCAGCGCTCCAGCATGCGCTGCTCGAGTTCGGGGAAGGACTGCTTGGTGTCGACGGGGCGAAAGCCGGGCATGGACGGGTGATTCTAGGAGCGCGACGGAGGAGCGCTCCTCCGGAGTCGTCTAGGCTCCTCACCCGCATGCCGCTCTACGACCTGAACGGAAAGGTGGCGCTGGTGACCGGCGCCGCTCGCGGGATCGGCTACGAGACGGCCCGCCAGCTGCACATGCGCGGCGCCTCGGTGGCGGTCGTCGACCTCGACGCCGCGGAGGCGCGCGAGGCGGCCGAGCGGATCGGCGAGCGGGCGATCGGGATCGGCTCCGACGTCACCGACCACACCGCGATCATGGGAGCGGTCGCGGAGACCGTCGAGCGCTTCGGCGGGCTCGACGTCGTCGTCGCCAACGCCGGCATCGCCCAGGTGAAGATGGCGACCGTGCGCGGAATCGGCACCGAGGAGTGGGAGCGGGTCTTCGAGGTCGACATGCTCGGCGTCTGGCGCACGGTTCGCGCGGCGCTGCCGCAGATCGTCGAGCGGCGTGGTCACGTCGTCGTCACCTCATCGGTCTACGCCTTCGTCAACGGCGTCCTCAACAGCCCCTACGCGGTCGCCAAGTCCGGGGTGGAGTCGCTGGGCCGCTCGCTGCGGGCTGAGCTGATGCCGCTGGGCGCCAGCGCCAGCGTCGCCTACTTCGGCTGGGTCGACACCAAGCTGGTCCAGGATGCCTTCGAGAACAACGGCGACCGCATGCAGCAGAACCTCCCCAACTTCCTCAAAAAGCGGATCGACCCCTCCGAGGCCGGGGCCGCGGTCGTGCGGGGCATCGAGGAACGCGCCCCGCGCATCTTCGCGCCGAGGTGGTGGCGCTACGTCTCCGCCCTGCGCGGCATCCTCAACCCGCTGCTCGACCGCCGTTTCGAAAACGACGCGGCGATGACGGCGACGGTGCGCGAAGTCGAGGCCGAAGCCGACGAGCAGGGCGCCGCCGCGGTCTCGGCGACTACCCGCTAGCCGCTCATCATTCAAGTGCGGTGAACTGACGATGGCCGACGGCGACGGAGAGGGCCTGGTCAGCGTGGCTCTCACCAAGGACCGCGCCGAAGCCGAGATCGTCAAGGGACTGCTGGAGAGCGCGGGCATCCCGTGCTTCCTGCAGTCCGTGGGGGTGGACGGACCCCTTCATGGCATCGGCTGGCTGAACCCCAGTGGAGGGGCGCGTCAAGTGATGGTTCGTGCCGGCCATTCCCACGAGGCGCGATCCCTGCTCGCGCAAACGCTGACCGAGGGTGAAGGAACCGCGTTGGCGGACTCCGCCAGCGCTACGGACCACGAGGAAATGGGGGGGCGCAGGCCTCGCAACTATGGCCTGATCGGGGCTTACGCCCGAATCTGGGCCTGGTCGCTCGCTGCGATGATCCTCGCCTTCACTGTCTTCCTGCTGCTGCGCTTGGCCTCTTAGGCGCCCGGGCGCGTCAGGCGCTCGAGCAGGAGGATGACCGACTCGTAGTCCTCGCCGGTGGCGCGGCTGAGGCCGATCTCGCAGGTGCGGTTGCTGGAGAGGTGGGCGTCGAAGTCGCGGCCGGCCAGCTCCTCGGCCTGGGGACGGGTCGCGGCGGCGGTCAGCTCGGGGTGGGAGATGCCGCGGTCGCCGGCGAAGCCGCAGCAGTGCGCGGAGGGGGCGACGTAGACGTCCTCGGCGAGGGCGCCGGCGAGGGCGCGCAGGCGCGGCGACAGGCCCATGTGGCGGGTGGCGCAGGTCGGGTGGACGGTGGCGGAGCCGACCCTCTCGCCGATCTCGAGCCAGGGCAGCAGGCGATCGTGCGCCCAGGCGACCGAGTCGAGGATCTCCAGCTCTGCGAGCCGCGAAGCGTTCTCCTCGCTGAGCACGCCCTCGCCGGGGTCGGCGACGCCCTGGGTGCACGAGGCGGCGTCGATCACGATCGGCAGCGCCCCCTCGCCGCTCCATCCCCAGAGCTGCTCGACCATCTCGTTCGCCTTGTGGCGGTGGGCGTCGCCAAAGCCCTTCGAGCTCCAGGGCAGCCCACAGCAGCTGCCGGCGACGTCGGGCGGGATCCAAACGGGCAGGCCGGCCCGGCGCGAGACCTCGACCAGCGCCTCGACCGGCGAGCCGCCGAAGATGCGGTTGGGGCAGGAGGGCACGTAGACGGCGGCGGCGCCTTCGTGCAGGGTCAGCGGCAGCTTCGCCGCCGCGGGTGGCGGCAGGGCCCGGCCGCGCCTTGTGCGGCGGGCCAGCGGGCCGCCCACTCGCAGGCTAGCGCGAGAGGCGCCCTCCACCACCGCCCAGCGCTTCGCCGCGGCCAGCGCCGCCGCTTCGGCGCGCGGCGTGTGCCGCGCCCTGCGCATTTCCTTGGTCAGCTGGCCGGTGTCGATGCCGACCGGGCAGGCGAGCTGGCAGGAGCCGTCGGCGGCGCAGGTCTCGAGCGCGTCGTACTCGTACTCCTCCAGCAGGGCCTTCTGGACCGGTGAGCCGAGCGGCTGGCGGGCCATCTCGCGGCGCAGCACGATGCGCTGGCGCGGCGTCGTGGTCAGGTCGCGGCTGGGGCAGACCGGCTCGCAGAAGCCGCACTCGACGCAGGTGCTCGCCGACTCCTCGATCGGCGGCGTCGTCTTTAGGTTGCGCAGATGGACGCCGGGATCGCGGTTGAGGACGACGCCGGGATTGAGCACGCCGTCGGGATCGGCGAGCCGCTTGACCCGCCACATCAGCTCGGTCGCCCGCTCGCCCCACTCGCGCTCGACGTAGGGCGCCATGTTGATCCCGGTGCCGTGCTCGGCCTTGAGCGAGCCGTCGTACTTGCCGACGATCAGCTCGACCAGCTTCGCCATGAAGGCCTCGTAGCGCTCGGTGTCCTCCGCCTTGGCGAAGTCCGGGGTGAGCATGAAGTGGAGGTTGCCCGCCGAGGCGTGACCGGCGACCCCGGGCAGGAAGCCGTGCTCGCCGAGCAGCGCCTGCAGGTCCCGCGCCCCCTCGGCGATCCGCTCGGGCGGCACGCAGACATCCTCGACGATCAACGCCGTGCCCGGCAGGCGCAGGCGGCCGATCAGGCCGTGCAGGCCCTCGCGCACGCGCCAGGCCAGCTCGACCCCCTCCACCTCGCGGGTGAAGTCGATCGGCCGGATCGTCTCGTGGCCGGCGAGGATCTCGTTTGCCCTAGCGACGTGGGCATCGAGCTCGTCGTCGCTGCCGGCGCCGTACTCGACCAGCAACACCGCCGACTCCGGCGGCAGCTCCTTCCACTCCTCCGGCGCCCCGACCATGTTCCAGGCGGCCGTGATCAGCGCCGGCGCGACCATCAGCTCGACCGCGGTGGCTCCCGAGGAGACCAGGTCGCGCACCGGCGCGATCGCCTCGTCGATGCCGGGGAAGTGGACCCAGGCGGTGGTCGTGCGCGGCGGCAGCGGCACCGTCTCGAAGACTGCCTCGGCGACGAAGGCGAGCGTGCCCTCGGAGCCGACGACGAGGCGGCGGAAGATCTCCAGCGGCTGCTCTGCGTCGAGGAAGGCGCAGAGGCGGTAGCCGGTGGTGTTCTTGATCACGAACTTGCGGCGGATGCGCTCGCTCAGCTCGGCGTCGGCGCGGATCTCCTCGTGGATCGCGGCGAGGCCGGAGGCGAGCTCGGGCTCCTCGGCGGCGAAGCGCTCCTCGGCGCCGGGTTCGGCGGTGTCGATCGCCGTGCCGGAGGCGAGCACCAGCGTCATCGAGCGCACGGTCGAGTAGGAATCCCTGACCACGCCGCAGCGCATGCCGCCGGAGTTGTTGGCGATCACTCCGCCGACGCAGGCGATGTCGGTGCTGGCCGGGTCGGGGCCGAGCTTGCGACCATGCGGGGCCAGCACCCGGTTGGCGTGGCCGAGCACGGTGCCCGGCTTGACCCGGGCGCGCTCGCCGCCCTCCTCGACCGCGACGCCGCCGAAGTGGCGCCGCACGTCGACGAGGATGCCGTCGCTCTGGCCCTGGCCGTTGAGGCTGGTGCCGCCGGCGCGGAAGGTGACCGGGATGCCCTTGCGCCGCCCGTAGGCGAGCGTCTTGGCGACGTCGCCGGCGTCGCGCGCCATCACCACGGCGCGCGGGAAGAGCCGGTAGGGGCTGGCGTCGGAGGCGTAGCGGACGATGTCCGAGGCGCGGCCGAGGACGCGGTCGGCACCGAGCAGCTCCTCCAGCTCGCGGCGCAGCGGCTGGGCGATCCCGCCCGCCAGCTCGTCGGGGGCGCGGTCGGGCGCCGGCTCGGATGCCGGCGGCGCCAGGGCGGAGACGTCTCTCTCCAGCAGCGCCATCGCCTTCCAGCCTAGAAGAGCGACATCCCGGGCGTGACCGGGACTTCGACCAGCTCCGGTTGCGAGGAGGCGAAGGCCCGCTGGAGTGCGTCGCGCACCTCGTCGCGCTCCTTGGCCCGGGTCGCGTTGACGCCGTAGCCCTCGGCCACGGCAGCGACGTCGAGCTTCGGCAGGTCGAGGCCCGGTGCGCCGGCGACCTGCTCGACGTCGGCGAACCACTTGAGGATCGCGTACTCCTCGTTGCGCACGACGAGGAAGGTGACAGGCACCTTGTAGGCGACGGCGCTCCAGAAGGCGCTGACCGCGTACTGGACCGAACCCTCGCCGATCACACAGACGACCGGGCGGTCGGGCTGGGCAAGCTGCACGCCGACCGAGGCGGCAAGGCCGAAGCCGAGGCCGCCGCCGGCGGCGAAGTAGTAGCTGCCGGGCCGCGAGAGGCGCAGTTGGTTGCGTAGGGCAAGGGTGCTCGAAGGCGACTCGAGCACGACGATGCCGTCCTCGGGGAAGACCTCGCCGAGCGCCGTGTGCACGGTCGAGGGGTTGAGCGGGTCCGATGGCGGGATTTCCTGCGGGCCCTCGTTCGGCTCCGGCGCCGGGCGGCTCGACTCGGGCACCGCGGCGATCAGCGCCTCGAGCGTGAGCTTGACGTCGGCGACCAGCGCGTCCCCCATCGGCGCTCGGGCGGCCTCGTCGGGGTCGCTGGTGATCGCGACCAGCTTCGCTCCCTCGGGCAGCAGCGGCCCGGGGATGTAGGGGTAGTAGGGGAAGACGGAGCTGCCGACGACGAGGATCAGGTCGTGGCCCTCGAGAGTCTGCCCGACCGGCCCGATCGCCGGCGGCAGCACGCCGCGGAAGTTGGCGTGGTTCTCGGGGAAGCCGAGGCGGCCCCCGCCCGGCGCCGGCGTCGCCCAGACCGGCAGGCGCTGGCGCTCGGCGAGGGCGATCGCGTCCTCCCATGCGCCGCTCGCGTCGATGTCGGGGCCGGCGACCATCACCGGGTTGGCGGCCGCCTCGAGCCGGTCGGCGAGGGCGCGGACCGCAGCGGGGTCGGCGCCGGCACGGCCGTCGACCTTGCGGCCGATCGCCTCGCGCGCGTCGGCGGCGTCGACCTCGGCGTACCAGTCGTCCATCGGCAGCGAGACGAAGGTCGGGCCCTTGGGCGGCAGGCCGGCGAGGTGGGCGCCGTGGGCGAGGGCGAGCGGCACGTCCTCGGCGCGGGCCGGCTCGAAGGACCACTTGACCAGCGGGTGCGGCATGCGGATCGCGTCGCGGTTGGTCAGGTTCGCCTGCAGCGTGATCTGAGCCCGCGCCTGCTGGCCGGCGGTGACGAGCACCGGCGAGTGGTTGGCCTGGGCGTTGAAGATCGCCCCCATCGCGTTGCCGACGCCGGGCGCGGTGTGCAGGTTGGCCATCGTCGTGCTGCCCGAGGCCTGCGCGTAGCCGTCGGCCATGCCGACCACGACGGCCTCCTGCAAGCCCAGCACGTACCTGAAGTCGGAGGGGAAGTCGCCGAGCATCGGCAGCTCGGTCGAGCCGGGGTTGCCGAACATCGTCGTCATCCCCAGCTCCCGAAAGAGGTCGAAGCTTGCCTCGCGCACCGTTGGCATACCGAGCGAAACCCTACAGCCGAGCTGCCCACCTCAAGGGAACGCCCCTCGGAGCCGATCAGGAGAGTCATGGCAACCGCCGCGGAGAAAACAGGCCGTTTCCTGCTCGCGCTGGCGGCGGTGCTGGCCCTCGGCCTGCTCGCCGCGAACTCCGCGAGCGCCGGGCCGACCGCGACCAGGCTGGTCTACGCACCGGGGGAAATCGTGCCGCTGCCAGCCGCGATCCCGCACGAAGAAGGCGACATGGTCGACCGGCGAATCGTGCCCGACCTGCGCTGGATCGCCGCCCGCTTCCCGATCTACGTCACCGACGGCTACTCGGGCCCGCTGCCAAACGGCGAACACGTCGGCTGCAACATGTGCCACGTCAAAGGCTCGGATCACTACAACGGTCTCGCCGTGGACATCGTCCCGCTGCGCCCGAGCGCCAAATGCGATGCCAGCTGGACCGGCATCACGCGCCTCGCCGAATGGGCCGAGCCGGTTCAGAACGAACCGGCTCGGCCCTTCCGCTGGGTCGGCTACGACGGCGACGCCGGCCATGGCTGCGGCAACCACCTGCACCTCTCCTGGCAGCACGCCGCGGCGCCCCAGTTCCAGCTCGCCGAATGGGTCGAAGTCTTCCCCACCGGCCCCGCCAGCGGCCGCAAGCCACGCAAGCCGCGCCCCGAAGCGCCGCCGCAGAAACTCCCCACCGGCCCGCCCGGCGGCTTCGCCACGATCCACTCCGGCGGCGTCTCCCCCCGCGGCGACTGACCCCCTGGAACGAAGTGCAACGCGTTGCCCACCTGATGGGGAGGCAACGCGTTGCACTTCGTAGGATGGCTCGCCAATGCGCTCGATCCCATTCGTCTGCGCCGCTGCGCTCGCCTTCTCGCTGACGGCCTGCGGGTCGCCGGACGACTCCACACCCGTAGCCTGCCTGGAAGGGAGTGGGGCCTACCTGCAGGCGCTGAAGGGCGCGCCGGCTGACGTCACGCTCGCTGGCGAGACGCCGATCAGCGATTGCCTTGTCGAGAACCAGAAGGGGGGCGACCTGGCCACGGTCGGTACGGCGATGGTGGAGGCGACGACGCGGCTGAACGCCGAAGCGCGCGCTGATCCCGGCGGCGAGGCCAACCTGCGTCTCGGCTACCTGCTCGGAGCCGCGCAGCGGGGCGCCTCCCATACCGATGGCATCCACGCCGAGCTGCTGCGCCGACTCGCCGTCGCCGCCCGCTACAGCCCCGACGGTCGACCGCTGCCGCCGGCCTTCCTGCGCACCTACCGCGAAGGCTTCGACGCCGGCGAAGCGCGCGGGTGAAGCCGCGCTCAACGCGGCGAGACGATCACGAGGCGGCCGTCGGCGAGGCGGTAGGCGGTGCCGACCGGCGTGCCCCTGCCCTTTGCCCTCTGCCGGCTCGCCGGCGGCGAGAAGACGTGGACCTTCTCCTGGCTCGCCTCGGGGCGGCGGCGCTCGACCTGGCCGCTGCTCGGGTTCACCGTCAGCGTCAGGCCAGCGATCAGGAAGGCGACGGCGAGGACGATGCCGATGTCGAACAGGTTGACCAGCCCGTCGAGGGGGTCGCCGGCGTTCTCGGCGATGCGGCCATGGCGGCCGAGGCCGATCCTGCTCACGACTCAACCGCCTGCTCCAGCGCCACCAGGTCCTCCGTGTACATCCTGGTCCGGGCGAGCGTGAGGGCGAAGGCGACGGTGCCGACGAGCAGGCCGACCACGGTCGCGCCGAAGGCGTCCCGGAGGTTTTCGGCCAGCGAGGCGACGTCGCCCTGACCCAGCGCGGCGAGGCCCGGCGCGAGCGGGATCAGCGTCCCCATCAGGCCCACGGCCGGCCCGGCCCGGACCAGCAGCCGGGTGCGGTCGAGGCGCCGCTGCACGGCGAGCTCGTAGCGGGCCAGCGCCCGCTCCGTGGCCGCGGGCCGGTCCGGCGCCCGGGCCGCGCCGGCGACCTCGGTCAGCGCCTCAGCGGCGATCGTGCCGGGGGCGCTGTAGGCGTAGAGCGGGGCGTTGGCGGGGTCGGCGATCGCCCGCCCGGCCAGCTCGCTCAGGTCGACGTCCCGCGCCCGCACCCGCCGCCGCCAGAGTTCAGCGCCGAAACGGCCAAGCTCGACCGCGCAGAGCAGCAGGATCGCGACGGCGGCGATCAGCACGGGGACCCGCAGGGCGGTGGCGATGTCGGCGAGGGCGTCGCCGAGGTCGATCGCGGCGCTCACGCGTAGACACCCCCGCGCCAGCGATCCAACTGTGAGCCGACCAGGGCGAGCAGCGCCGCCGCCGCCGCGATCGCGATCGCCAGCCATGGGGCGCCGCCGGCGTCGGTCCCGGCGCTGTGCAGGCCGGGGGCGCCGAAGGCGAGAGCCTGGCGGTGCCCGGCACCGGGACCGACGAGGGTGCCGGTGACCTCGCGACCGCGGCCCCCGCGCCCCCTGCTCGCCGACCGCGCCGGCGCCGCACCCGGGCCGGCCTCCGCGGAGCCGGGCCTGCTTTCGCTCTCCTCGCCCGGTTCGGCGCTCACCGTGGCGGTCGGCTGCCTGGCGTTCTCACCCCGCCTCGTCTCGCTGTGGTTGCGCGCCTCGCCCGCCTCGCTGTGGAGAATCCGCGCACCGCCGGGCGTCCTTCCCTTGCTCTGCGGTTTCGGCCGGCTGAACAGGGGTGCGCCCGCGCCACCGCCGCCGGCGATCGTGCCTTTGCCCGACTGGGTGCCCTGGCCCTGGCCGGGCCGCGGGGGCGCCGGCGGCCGAGCGGCGTCGCACGGGGAGGACGGGATCGGCCAGGTCTGCCCGGCGAACGCGGGTGCGACGTAGGCGGTCATCCAGACGCCGTTCAGGTCTTCGTTCGCCTTCCAGCTGATGTGCCCGTCGGGCTGCTGGAGCGACGCCATGTAGGAGAGCGGGTCGCTGCCGGCCTCGAGCCAGGTTTCCGGATCCTGCCCGGCCGCCCAGATCCCCTGTACCGCCCAGGCGGTCGAGGCGGCGTTCGATTCCGCTTCGCCGGGGAACTCGGGGAAGCCACCGTCTCCGCCCTGCATCTCGCGCAAGTACTGCAGCCCCTTCCGCTCGGCCGTCGAGTCTCCCCGGCCGGCCGCGCGCAGAGCCTGGATCGCAGCGCCGGTCAGGTCGGCTTCGGTTGGGGCGCCCTTGCTTGCCCACGCCCAGCCGCCGTCGTCGTCCTGCTGGGTAACCAGCCAGTCGGCCGCACGTTGGATCGCGGCTTGCGCCGCGGGCTCTCGCAGGGGGGCGAGGGCGACGATCGCGAAGATCGTCGCGTTGATCTGACCGGGGCCTTCCGGCACATAGGGGAGGGAGCCGTCGTCCGGTCGCACCCGGGCAAGGATTTCGGCGACAAGATCGTAGCCGGAGAAGCGGTGGGGGTCGGTCCCGGCGGCGTTGACCACCATCAGTTCGCGCTCGAAGGCCGTCGTCGGAATCTCCGGGTAGGCGATCTCTTCGGCGAGCCCTTTACGGAAGTGATCGACCAGGAAGGCGTAGGCGTCGGCGCCGCCGGGCCTCGCCTGGCAGCGGGGATTGATTCCCCCCGCCGCGAGGGCCAGAGCCACCCAGGCGCTGAAGCCCTGGCCCGATTCCCTGCCCGAGGCGCCGCCGAAGCCCCCGTCGAGGTTCTGCGCTTCCTGCAGGTAGCGGATCGTGCGATCGAGGCGCACTTGATTCGTCGGGTTCGGCGCCGCCGCCGCGAGGGGCGGGAGGAGAAGGAGAGCGATCGTGGCGAGGATCGCCCCGGCGGCGAACGCGCTCGAGCGGGCGATCATGAGGTCGCTGTTGGCGGTCGGGCCCGCGGACCCTGGCGTTTGCCCCGTGACCGGGCGCACCGATGGGGAGCGTGCACGTTCGCCATTTCGGCGCCGAGCCGCTTTGCGCGCTTGCGCCGACAGCGCCGGCGGCGAGAGCGAACCTCCGAGCCTGCTCCGGCCGTCGCCGCCGCGAGTGCGTCGGCGCCGGCCTGACCCTCCGCGTGCCCGGCATCGCCGAGCGGAAGCTGCCCCCCAGCCTGCGGTTCTTCTTTTTCTTCTTTCGGTTCTTCTTCGCCCCCCGGAGGCGCCGGCGCGCGCACCTGGTCTTCGGGCGGTAGCGGCCCGCAGTCGCTGGCGGAGGGCTCGGGTACGCAGACGTCGAGCCGGTTCGAGCGGACGGCGCTCTCGGCGCCCCCAGAGACGTCGGTCGCCTTGATCCGGTGCCAGCCGGGCTCGTCGAAGACGATGCTCGTGCGGCCGTCGGCGCCGGTAACGACCGTATCCAGGCTGGCGGTATCGACTTTCTCGAACCCCTTTGGGCTGGTGATCACGGGGGCGACCTCCGCGCCCGCGAAGGGGGTGGTGCTTCGTTGGGGCGAGGCCGGCGGCGACCCCTCGCCGGACCCCGGCCAGGCGTCCACCTCGACTTCGAACGGCTGCCCCAACGCCGCCGTCGCGGTCAGCGGCAGGGCGCCCCCCGAGTAGTCGCCGGGATAGAGCGCCAAGCGAGGCCGGCCGCTGAAGGCGTCGTAGACCCAGAGCACCTCGTCGCCCGCGTCGAGCTGGTACTGGCAACCGCCGACGCTGGTGAAGACGTTGTTGACGACGATGCCCCAGTACGCGTTTTCGGCCAGGCTCTGGGCGTCAGGGCCCCAGCGGGTGATGAAGTAGTCCTCGAACGGTTCCGCGTACCAGCGACCGTCGAAGCCTTCCCCGGCAAGGCCCATCGCGTCGACTGCAGCCGCCGTCGGGGTCGGTCCCGGCGTCGGGTTTTTCCCGTTGTTCAGCCCGTTGCAGCGACGCCCGGCTTCGGGCGCTTCGCTGTCGGAGGACGCCCTGACGTTGTGGCCATCGGTCAGGATCGGTCCCTCGAAGAGGGTTTCGGCCCTGCCCTCGATCCTGACGTTTACCTGGGCCGGGGCTGCCTGCGCCACGGGTGCGGCGAGGACGGTGAGGAGGGAGGCGACGAGAGACGCCGCGATCGATGTGCGCATGCCTTGGCCCCTTTCCGCGAGGGCGATCGACGTTTGCGGATCGGAGGGAGGTCTCCTGGCTTACGAGCTCTCCGCCGCGCCTTCCCGGCCTCTCGGCCAGTGGCTGCCACGTGGGCGTGCGGCGGACTCGATGCTCGATCACAGTGGCGGGCCCGCGCCGGTCTCTCACCGGCTTCCCCGTCCACCGATCCTCTGTTGCGGGCCAGTCTAGCCCGACGGCCCCGAGGCCGCCTCGAAGGCCGATGCGCCCCCGCCAACGCGGGAGCGCATCGGCGCGAGGCCTATTCGTACTTCAGGTAGATCGTGTCCCCAACGTGGATCGTGGTGTTGCGTTTCGCCTGGCTTTTCGCGCCGCCGTCGATCGTCACGTTCCATTTTTCGGCCGGGGCCGCTGGGTAGCCGTTGACCTGGGTGATCGCGCCTTCGCCGCTGCCCGGCAGGTAGCCGCTCACGCACCCAGAGGGAGTCGTACCTTTGACCGCCGCGTCGAGGAGCGCCGAGAGCGTCGTGGTCGTCGCTTTCGGCGCCAGCGAGACCGAGCAGACCTTCAGCGGCGAGGATCCGTCGTCGACGATCAGGGCCAGCGACGTGGTTTCCGCTTCTCCGACGGCGAATTCGGTGACGCCTTTCCACTGTTCGCCTTTGCCCGGTTTCGGCGGCGTCGCGGTGAAACCGCCGCTGCCCAGCGCCCGCACCGCGTCCTGGCTCGCGTACTCGTCGGCGGTGCTGCCGGAGGTCCCGTAGCGGAAGCCGCCGCCGCTCACCTGTTGGGAGATGAGGAAGTCGAGCGGCGTCTTTTTGCCCGGCGCGGAGCCGGTGAATTCAGCCGCCTGCGGATCGAGGCCGCAGGCTTTCAATCCCTGGACCGCCCATGCGGTCGAGTCGGTGTTGACACCGAAAGCGGTTTCGAACGCCCCACTTGCTTTGACGAATTTGGAGGCGAGGAATTTCTTCGCGTTGGCGATCGCTTCGTTCGTGTTGGCGACGCCCCCCGCGCAGAGCGCCGCCATCGCCGCGCCCGTCATGTCGACTTCTGAGGCTTTTTCGAGCGCCGCTTTGTTGCCGGCGGCTTTTTCCCAGGTCCAGCCGCCATCCGTGTGCTGGTTCGCTTTCACCGCTTCGACCGCCTGGTCGAGGACGATCTGGGGCAACCGCTGGGCACCGCCCGTCGTCTTCGCGCCGGCCAGCGCCAGCAGCCCGAAGACCGTCGCGTTGAAGGTCGAGCCGTAGTAGCCAGGGCTTTCGCTCTGGTAGTAGGAGGCGATCTTGGCGATCAGGTTCTGCCGTTTGGAGACGCGGGCCGGGTCGATGCCGGCGGCGTAGGAGAGCAGCGCCGCGCGCTCGAAGTCGGTTGCGGCGGCTTCGCCGCCCGGCCAGGTCGAGACGCCGACCACGCCTTCGTACCAGCTGCGCGCGTCGGCGCCTTCTTTGCCGGCTTTGTTGACGTCGGCGGGCGCGACTTTGGCGGCGGCGAAGGCGGTCAGCGCCCAGTCGCCGCCGAAGCCGGGGATTTCACCGCTTTCTTTCTGCAGGCCTTTCAGGTATTCGACTCCTTTGTTCATCGAGGTGGTGACTTGTTCCGCGCTGGCGGTCGCCAGGGCGGAGGCCGGCGCCAGCAGGGAAGCGAGCGCGGTCGCGATCAGCGCCAGCCGGCAGGTGGTGGGACGCATCGATGGATCTCCTTCTGGTTGGGGACGGCGGGCTTGCTCCGCCCCCGGCTCCCGCAGGAGAGGGGATGAAAGACGCACCGTCCATTCGCGAGAACAGGGGTCCTTATGTGTGCGTCAGGCGGCGGGTGTTCGGACTCTGGCGCGAGGGCGCAAAGAAGCGCCCGCCGCCAACACCGTTGCGCGTCAGTCCCGGATTCGCACCGGGTTCCCCCGACCGCTTGACGATTTCAATCTATTCGGGCGGGCGGCGGCACCGCCGGCCCACTGGCCGAATCTCTTATAGGTTTGCCGCCCAAAACAATCCACGGATCGGTGGACAGGGAAGCCGGTGAGAGACCGGCGCGGGCCCGCCACTGTGACCGAGGAAGCCCTCCGCACGCACGCGGTGCAGCCACTGGCGAGAGCCGGGAAGGCGCGGCAGGGACGCTCGGAAGCCAGGAGACCTCCCTCCGATCCCTCCACCAAAGCCCTCGAGGAAAGGGGTTGAAGGATGCGATCGGTTCCAGTTCCACGCCTGTGCGCGCTTTGCGCTCTCCTGCTGTCCTTTGCGGTGCCGCCGGCGACGGCGTCGGCGACGTCCAGCCAGGGTGAGATAGACGCCGCGATCGCCAAAGCGGTGCAGTACGTGCGCGATCGCCAGGTGCCTGCCACGGGCGAACCCAGCGAGCCCGAAAGCGGCATCGTCTTCAGCCGCTTCCGCTTCTCCAGCGACTGGGTGGCGACCGGCCTGGCGGCCGCCGGGGTCAGCTCGGCCGATGTCGCCGCCGGCGGGCCCAGCCTGCAGGACTTCCTGCTCGGCGAATACGGCGCGAGCTCCGGCTGGTGGGTAACCCCGCAGGAACTGCTCCCCGACGAATACGCGCGGCCGACCCTGGTCGCCTACGCCGCCGGGCTCGATCCGGCCCGGCTCTCAGCCGAGGTCAACCTGCCGGCCCAGGTCGCCGGCGCCTGGAACCCCGCCAGCGGCGGTTTCGGCAAAGCCAAAGCGGAGGCCGCCTACTACACGGCGTTCGGAATCGCTGCGCTGTCGCGGAGCCCGCTGCCCGCCTGGGCGCTCGCCCCCGCGGTCGAGTACCTGAAGGGCATCCAGCAGGGCGACGGCAGCTGGAGCGAAGAAGTCGAAACCCCCGCCGTGATGACCGGCATCGCCGTTGCCGCGCTCTGCGAAGCGGGGGTGCCCCCCTACGATCCCGCGGTCGTCGCCGGCCTCGGCCACCTGAAGGGCGAACAGGCGGAAGCAACCGGTGGGATCGAAGCCGGCGACGCCGGCGGCACCAGCCGCCTGATCGGCGCCCTCAACGCCTGCGGGATCGATCCCCAGTCGCCGCAGTGGACGACCGGGGCCGAAAAGACGCCGGTCGACCACCTGCTCTCGCTGCAGGCGGGAGCAGGTCCGGGAGAAGGTGGCTTCGCCTACGCGCCGGGCGAACCGCCCAACCTCTACTCGACCGCGGACGCGCTGCTGGCGCTCGCCGGCGGGGCGATGACCGCGGCTCCGCCGAGCAGGGAAGACTCGCAGCTGCCGAGCGTCCGCCCGGCGCCGGCGGTGGCCGCCGGGACCCCGGTGCCGCACGCGCTGGCGATCGAGCTCGCCCCCGGCAACGTGAGGTTGTGCGAGGTGACGGCGCCGGCCGGTGCGGCGCTGAGCGAAGTCCTCAGCGCCGCCAAAACCAGCTCGATCCCGGCCGGCTGCGTGACCTCGTTCTCGTTCGACGGCGGGCAACTCGCGACGCTCGACGGAGTCTTCCCGGAGGGGGAAGACGAAGCCTGGCTGCTGCGGCTAGACCGTGGCGCCAAGGCGCTCGCCGGCGCGCAGCCGGTCGGCTTCGGCGACGCCCTCTCGCTGCGGATCGGCGAGAACCCGAGCGCCGGGCCGGTAGGGCCGCAGGGACCGCAGGGCGACCCCGGGCCGAGCGGACCGGCGGGGGCGACCGGCGAGGACGGTCAGACCGGGCCGCAGGGACCAGCGGGATCGCAGGGATCGCCCGGGCCGGCGGGTCCGCAGGGGCAAGCGGGCGAACCGGGGCCCCGCGGCGAACGCGGGCCGCGGGGGCGACCGGCCCACAACGCGGGCCTCGCCTGCAAGGCGCACCGGCGCCCCAGCGGCAAGCGGCGGGTCCGCTGCACGGTCAAGCGCCACCGCCGCTCGAATACGCTCCATTGACAACGACTCGATGGAGGCACGGACGTGACTGAGCAGCTCTGGGGTGGCGAGACCACCAAGGCCGTCGACAACTTCCCGGTCTCGGGCGAGCGGGTGCCGGTGCCCGTGGTCCGCTGGCTGGGCCGGCTCAAGGCCGCCGCGGCGACGGTCAACGGCGAACTGGGCGAGCTCGACGGGGCGCTCGCCGAGCGCATCTCCGCCGCCGGCGACGCGGTTGCCGCCGGCGAACACGACGAGCAGTTCCCGATCGACGTCTTCCAGACCGGCTCGGGCACCTCCTCCAACATGAACGCCAACGAGGTGCTCGCCAGTATCGCCGGCGACGGCGTCCACCCCAACGACCACGTCAACATGGGTCAGTCTTCCAACGACGTCTTCCCCTCCGCCGTCCACCTGGCGGCGCTGGGCGAGGTGACGCACGACCTGCTGCCGGCGATGGGCGGGCTGGAGAGCGCCTTGGAGGCCAAGGCCGAGCAGTTCGCCGACGTGGTCAAGGCGGGTCGCACCCACCTGATGGACGCGGTGCCGGTCACGCTAGGCCAGGAGTTCGGCGGCTACGCCGCCCAGGTGCGGCTCGGGGTGCAGCGGGTCGAGGCGACGCTGCGCCGCGTCGGCCAGATCCCGCTCGGCGGCACCGCCACCGGCACCGGCCTCAACACCCACCCCGAGTTCGCCGCCAAGGTGCGCGAGCGGCTCGCTGCCGAAACCGGCCTCGACATCTCGGCGCCGCTCGATCCCTTCGAGGCGCAGGGCAACCGCGACGCCCTGGTCGAGCTCTCGGGCGCGCTCAAGGTCTACGCCGTCTCGCTCAACAAGATCGGCAACGACCTGGCGCTGATGGGCTCGGGCCCCCGCGCTGGTCTCGCCGAGCTGCGCCTGCCCGAGCTGCAAAAGGGCTCCTCGATCATGCCCGGCAAGGTCAACCCGGTGATCTGTGAGGTGGTGATCCAGGTCGCCGCCCAGGTGATCGGCAACGACGGCGCGATCACCGTCGCCGGCAGCCAGGGACAGTTCGAGCTCAACGTGCGCGTGCCGCTGATCGCCCGCAACCTGCTCGACTCGATCAAGCTGCTCGCCTCCGCCTCGCGCCTGCTGAACGAGAAGTGCGTCGCCGGGCTCGAGGCCAACGAGGAGATGACCGAGCGCCACGCCGAGGCGACCCTGGCCACGGCAACCGCGCTCAACCCCCACATCGGCTATGACCGCGCCGCCGACATCGTCAAGACCGCGGCCGAGTCAGGCCGCTCGCTGCGCGAGGTCGCGCTCGAGCAGGGCGTCGAGCCGGCGGTGCTCGAGGAGGCCCTAGACCACCGCCGCATGGCCCGCCCGCACGAGTAAGAAGCCCAGCGGTCGCACCTCCCGCCGCTATCCGGAGGAAAGTGCGACCGCAACTCAGAATCAACCCGCTGCGCGGTTGATGTCGCACCTCCCGCCGCTATGCGGCGGGAGGTGCGACATCTCCGAGGCCTCAGCGCGGGTCTTCGACCAGGAGCTCGACGTTGCGGTCCGCCGCTTCGCCTTCGCCTTCGGGTGCGCCGGACTGGAGGTCGTTGAAGGACATCGTGCGGCCGGCCGAGGCGAGGTCGTTGAGGTCCATGCCGCTCGCCGCCGTGCCGGGCGCCGGCGCTTTGGACTGACCGACGTGGTCGAGGATCGTGCCGAAGATCGAGAGCGTGCCGTCGTGGTTGTCGAAGACCTGGAGCAGGCGGCTCTGCTGCGGCCAGTCGGCCTCGGCGGCGACGCGGATGCTCCAGAAGCCGCCCGGCCCGCTCGGATCGGGGAAGGCGTCGACCGTGTTGACGTGCGAGTGGCCGGCGACCCAGGCGATCGCGTTGGGGAATTCGTGCAGCAGGCCAACCGCGTCTTCCTCGAGGTGGATCGGCTGCGAGTTGCGCGGGTCGAGGTCGCAGCCGGGATTGACGTCGTGCCCGTGCGCGTCGTTGAGGAGACACGGGGGCGCCAGCTCGTCGGGGGCGTCGGCGGTGAGGCTCTCCGGAGCGTGATGGCTGAAGATCACGACGAGTTCTTCGGCCGCGGTCGCGGCTTCGAGCTGACCGCGCAGCCATTTGAACTGGGGATCGTCGATGTTGCCGTCGGCGGTGAAGTTGCCGGTCGGGGTGACGATCGTGCCCGCCTCGGCGACGGTGTCGAGGGCGATGAAGCGCATCCCCGGCGTCGGGCTCCAGGCGTAGTAGCCGGCGGCGCCTTTGGAGGCCGACTCCTGCGCCGGGTCGATCAGGTCGAAGCCGTGCCCGTCGGCCTGGCTGCCGGCCTTGAAGACGTCCTTGTACTGCTTCTTGGAGACGAACTGCCGTTTCGGGTCGCCGGGGACGAAGATCAGGTTCTGTGGGTTGGTCAGCAGGGTGCTGAGCAGGTTCGTCGGGTTGAGCAGCGAGCTCAGCAGCGCCGGCGCGTTTTCGGGATTCGGCACCGGCCCGATCGGCTTAAGGCAGCCGGTCGCGACCTGCTCGAAGGCGGCGTTCGCGGCCGCGTTGCCCTGCACCAGCGCGTCGTGGTTGCCGAAGGCAACGTAGGAGGGAACGTCGAGGCCGGCCGCGATGAAGGATTTCTGCGCCTTGTCCATCAACCCCGGGTATTTGGGCCAGGCGGCGTGCGGGCCCGCCGGGCTGTTGGGATCGTAGAACTCCGGGAAGGTGCCCTCGAAGTAGTCGTTGTAGTCCTGGACACCCGTGTAGCGGGCGGCCTCGGCGGCGCCCGGCACCAGCAGGTTCGGGCAGAGCAGGTGCGAATATTTTTTCTTGTCGACGCCGCTGTTGGGGTTGAGCGTGCCGCCCTCGAGCAGCGTTCGCACCCATTCCGTCTCGTTCAGCTGCTGGCTGTCGGCGGAGTCGCCGGTGTCGATCGTGAAGTCCATCGGCTCGTGCGAGCCGTTGCCGTCGGCGACGGGGCTGGCGGCGGCGAACTGGTCCATCTGGCGGATCATCGAGTCGTCGATCTGGGGCTCGAGCGCCTCCCACGGGCGCCAGGCGGCGCCGAAGGGGAGGTTCAGCGGGGTCGAGAGCGGGTCGATGATCTCGAGCCGGGCGGGAG
>JASLIG010000031.1 GCA_030152805.1 Solirubrobacterales bacterium | reverse complement strand
GTCGGGATCATCGACCACGGCAAGATCGTCGCCGAGGGGACGCCGGCGGCGCTGAAGGCCGAAATCGGCCGCCCGACGGTCGAAGCCGTCCCCCGCGACGAGGGCGACCGCGAGCGGATGACGGTGGCGCTGTGCCGCTTCGGCGAGCAGACCGGCTCCTCCCCGCGCGGCGTCTCGGTCCGCCTCGACGGCGGCGAGTCGCAGCTGGCCGAGGTGGTGCGAGCGCTCGACTCCGAGGGGATCGCGATCGAGCACCTGCAGCTGCACGCCCCCTCGCTCGACGACGTCTTCCTCGCCAAGACCGGCCGCTCGCTGGAGGGCGCCGGCGACGGGGGGGCGACCGAGGTCGACGTCGAGGCGGTCGGGGCGGCGTGAGCGGAGGGTTGCGCACCCAGGTCGGGCAGCTCGCCCACCGCTCGGTGCTGCGCACCCTGCGCCAGCCGGCGCAGATCGTCCCGGCGCTCGTCTTCCCGCTCTTCCTGCTCGCGGTCAACTCGGGCGGTCTCCAAGACGCGACCGACTTGGAAGGCTTCCCGACCGACTCCTACCTCACCTTCGCCCTCGCCGTGCCCTTCATGCAGGGGGCGCTTTTCTCGGTGATGAACGCCGGCACCGACCTCGCCCGCGACATCGAGACCGGCTTCCTCAACCGCCTGGCGCTGACGCCGCTGCGCGGCGCCGCCCTGCTCAGCGGCCTGCTCGCCGGCGCCTTCGTGCTCGGCCTGGTGCAAGCGGCGACCTACCTGACGGTGGGACTGATAGCGGGGGCGGAACTCGTGACCGGCGTCGGCGGCGCCCTGGTGATCGTCGCGCTCTCGGTCTCGATCACCGTCGCTTTCGGCACGATCGGTCTCTTCGTCGCCCTGCGCACCGGCTCGGGCGAGGCGGTGCAGAGCCTCTTCCCGGTCTTCTTCGTCTTCCTCTTCATCTCCGCGATGGCGTTGCCGCTCGACCTGCTGCAGACCGACTGGTTCCACGACGTTGCCAGCGTCAACCCGGTCACCTACCTGCTCGAGGCGTTCCGCTCGCTGCTCTTCGAAGGTTGGGACGCCGGGGCGCTGGCGCTCGGCTTCGGCATCGCCGCCGCGGTGCTGGCGCTCGGCATGACTGCCGCGAGCAGCGCCCTGAAGACGCGGCTGGTGCGGACGTGAGCGCCGCGGCGGAGACGGCGGCCCGCCCGGCGAGCTTCCGCGCGGTCGCCCTCGCGGTCGCCTGGCGCAGCGTCCACAACTTCCTCAGCAATCCCGCCTTCCTCGTGCCGGCGATCGCCTTCCCGCTTTTCTTCTTCACCGCCTTCGCCGGCGGCCTCTCGGCGATCGGCAACGTGCCGGGCTTCGACTTCCCCAGCGGCTACACCGCCTTCCAGTTCGTCTTCGTGCTGCTCCAGTCCGCCGCCTTCGGCGGCGTCTTCACCGGCTTCGGCATCGCCCGCGACTTCGAGATCGGCTTCGCCGGGCGCTACATGCTGGCGGCCTCCGACCGGCGCGGGATCGTCGCCGGCTACGCGCTGGCGGCGCTGGTCCGGGCCTTCGTCACCTGGACCGTGCTCACCACGGTGGCGCTGATCGCCGGCATGGAAGTCGGCGGCGAGGGAGTCGAACTGTTCGGGCTCTACGGGCTGGCGATTTTCACCAACTTGGCGGCGACGATGTGGGCGGCCGGGGTGGCGATGCGGGTGCGCTCGATCCAGGGCGGTCCCTTCATGCAGTTCCCGGTCTTCCTGATCCTCTTCCTCGCCCCGGTCTACGTGCCGCTCAGCCTGCTCAGCGGCTGGATCCACGCCGTCGCCTCGGTCAACCCGGTCACCGCCATGCTCGAGGCCGGCCGCGGCTTCATCTCCGGCGAACCCGTCGTCGTCGCCCTCGCCTTCGCGATCGCCGTCACCCTGCCGGTCCTCTTCGCCCTCTGGGCCCGCGGCGGCCTGCGCCGCGCCGAAGGCGCCACCTAACCCCAGCTGTCGCACTTCTTTCCGCATAGCGACTGAAAGTGCGACCGCAAGCGAGATCCCGGCCTATTCCATCCTTGGCGTCGCATTTTCTGCCGCATAGCGGTTGGAAATGCGACCGCTGCCAGAAGGGCTAGTAGGCCGTGTTGCGGGAGCGGGGTCGGGGGAGGGACTTGTAGCGCTCGGCGGCACCGCGGTTCCAGAGGATCGCGTCGATCTCGACGGGCGCGAGCCGAGCGGCGCCCTCGGGGCCCTGGCCGGCGGTCGCGCCAGAGAGCAGCTCGACCGCGTGGATCGCGCAAGCGCGCAGCTCGACCTCCTCGGGGGAGCCGTACTCGAGCAGCTCGCCGGCTTCGATTCTCGCCTCCAGCTCCGGCTCCAGTTGCAGCACCCCGTCGACCCGCAGCACGTGCGGCACGAGGTTGTCGGCGAAGGCGGTGAGGCGGTCGAGGTCGCGGGAGTCGGCGAGGCCCATGCGGGCGAGGTCGGCAGCGGCGATCTGGGCGCGCTTGAAGAAGGGGACGGGGTGTCCCTCGTACCCGGAGACGTCGGCGAACGCCCGCCAGCCGGCGAGGATTTCCGCCAGGGCGACCGCCGAGCCCCCGGCGGAGTCGAGGACCGGCGCGAACCGCCCGCCGTGCTCGTCGCGGACGTGCGCACCGACGTCGCGCAGCGCCACCGCGTAGTCGGCCATCAGCGGATGCGCCGCCTCCTGGCCGAGGACGGCGGCGATCTCCGTCGCTTCGAGCGCGGCCAGCTCGGCGGGCGTCCAGGCCCCCCGCTGCCGAAAGCGCTCGGTCAGCGCGGCGGCGATCGTGAAGTAGCCGCTGCGGCCGGGGCGCTTGCGGATCGTCGGCCACCAGCCCGAGCCGAAGTTGATCGCATCGAGGCAGATCGCGAAGGCGATCCGCGTCTCGCGGTCCCCGTCGATGAGCTCGGTGGCTGGGTCGACCGGCGGAACCGCCGGCGCGTCGGGAAGGGCGGCCGCGTAAGCGGCTAGAGCGTCGCCCTCGATCGCGACTGAGCGCGCCCGCTCCGCCACCCAGGCGCAGGCGCCGCGGACCCGCTCGGGCAGTGAGGTCTCCTCCTCCACATCGGACATGCGGAGGAGATTCTCACCTCGTGCTCAGCCGATTGCCCGACGGCTGGCGAGGTCGAGGCGAAGGCGGCGGTGCAGGCCGCGCCCCCGGCGTGGCTTCGGGCGGCCGCCGTGCTTGCGCGGCTTGCTCGCTCTGACGGGGAGCGTGCTCTGGGACAAGGGCTCGCTCGCTTCGGGTTCCGGCTCGAGCCCCACCCCGGAGAGGACGATCTGGGTGCCCCCGTCTTCTTCGCCGAAGAGACTGAGGCGGGCGGTCTTGGCGCCGGTGCTGAGCGGTTCGAAGCTGACTTGGAGGTTGCAGGTCGCGCCCGGCGTGATCAGAACGCCGGTGCAGTTCTCGTCGATCAGGTGGAAGCTGCCGACCGCGCCGCCGGAGATCACGGCGATGAAGGCGCCGCCGGCGACGTTGCCGTTGTTGGTCACGTCGATCGTCTTGGTGACGCCGCCCGAGTCCACCGGCACCGAGCCGAAGTTGACCGGATTGACGTCCGGCTCGAGGACGGGCCGGCCCCCTTCGCCGCTGAGGTCGGCGTCGACGACCACGCCCGCTTCGGCGTAGGCGTGCAGCTGGGCGGCGAACGGAACCGCGTCGTAGGGACCGAAGTAGATCTGGGTCGAGCAGGTTTCGCCGGGGTTGAGGGTGCCGATGCAGTCGGTCGGGCCGGTCCAGAAGGCGCCGTTGCCGCCGGAGACGCTGAGGGAGAACACCTGCGTGGCCACCGAGCCGACGTTGCGCAGCTGCATCGTCGCCTGGCTGGTGGAGCCGTTGAGCCGCACCTGGCCGAAGTCGTAGCTCGCCGGTTCGAAGACGAGTTCGGGCGCGGGCGGTTCTCCGCCTCCTTCGGGCGCGGCGGCCGCGGCGGCGGGAAGCGCCAGCAGCGCGCAGACGGAGAGCAGGAGGGCAACCGCGGAGGCGATCCGCGCGGACTCGGACTTGCTGCGGAGTGAGAACATGACGCTTCATCGACACCAGCGCTCGTCTATCTGACGATGCGAAGGATCTTTCACTCAAAGGACGAGGCGATACATGGCGACGATCACCCAAGCAGAGGCGGCGCAGATCGAGAAGGCAAACGCGAGCGGCAAGGCGCCCGTCGTCTTCATTCACGGGCTCTGGCTCCTGCCCGGCAGCTGGCAGCGCTGGATCGAGCTCTTCGAGCAGGCCGGCTTCGTGGCCTTCGCGCCGGGCTGGCCCGACGACCCCGAAAGCGTCGAAGCGGCGCGGGCCAATCCACAGGCCTTCGCCGGCAAGGGTGTGGTCCAGGTCGCCGACCACTTCGCCCAGGCAATCGGCGGGCTCGGCCGCAAGCCGGCGATCGTCGGCCACTCCTTCGGCGGCCTGATCGCGCAGATCCTCGCCGGGCGCGGCCTCTCGGCCGCCTCGGTCGCGGTCAACCCGGCGCCCTTCAAAGGCGTGCTGCCGCTGCCGCTGGCGGCGATCCGCACCACGCTGCCCGTGCTCGGCAACCCGCTCAATCGCAACCGCGCCGTCACCCTCAGCTTCGAGCAGTTCCGCTACGGCTGGGCCAACGCGGTCGAGGAGGACGAGGCGCGGGCGCTGTATGAGGAGTTCCACGTCGCGGCGCCGGGCAAGCCGATCTTCCAGGCGGCGATGGCGAACCTCAACCCGGGAGCCGAGACCAGGGCCGACACCAAGAACCCCAAGCGCGGGCCGCTCTTGATCTTCACCGGCGAGGCCGACCACGCGGTGCCGCCGGCGATGAGCCGGGCCGCCTACAAGAAACAGAGCAAGAACCCCGGCGTGACCGAGCACGTCGAGATGCCGAACCGCGGCCACTCGCTGACGATCGACCACGGCTGGCGCGAGGTCGCCGAGAACGCGCTCGCCTTCGTCAAGCGCTTCCTGGATTGACCCCGCTGGAGTGTGGTGAATGTCGGATGCGCTGACCGAACGGGTTCGTGAGTGGGAGCGGCGCGGCTCGCTCGAGGATTTCCGCGGCTACTCGATCCACACCTTCCGCCAGGAGGGCGAGGGACCACTGCTGCTGCTCCTGCACGGCTTCCCCTCCAGCTCCTATGACTGGCGGCTGCTGCTCGGGGAGCTCGGCGGCCGCGACGTCCTCGCCTTCGACTTCCTCGGCTTCGGCCTCTCCGAGAAGCCGCGCGAGCACGACTACAGCCTCTTCTGGCAGGCCGACCTGACCGAGGAGCTGGTGCGCCGCCACGGCCGCGGGCGGCCCGTCTTCGTCATCGCCCACGACATGGGCACCTCGGTCGCCAACGAGCTGATGGCGCGCGAGCTCGAGGGCGAGCTGGCGATGGAGATCGCCGGCATCGTGCTCTTCAACGGCAGCATGGTGCTGGAGGCGGCGAGCCCGACGCCGGCGCAGCGGGCGCTGCGCAGCCCGCTCGGCCCGCTCCTCTCCCGGCTCTCCAGCGAGCGCCTCTTCCGCAACCAGTTCGGCTCGGTCTTCTCGGCGGCGCACCCGCTCAGCGACGCGGAGGCCGAGGACCAGTGGTCGCTGGTCTGCCGGGGCGGCGGCCGCACGCTCGGCCACCGCACGATCTCCTACATGGACCAGCGCGAAGAGCACGCCGGCCGCTGGCACGGCGCGATCCGCGACTGGCCGGGCCAGCTCAGCCTCGCCTGGGGCCTGCAGGACCCGGTGGCGACGACAAAGGTGCTGGCGGCGCTGCGCGAGCTGCGGCCGGGGGTGGCGGTGAGCGAGCTGCCCGAGCTCGCTCACTACCCCCAGCTCGAAGACCCGCCCGCCCTGGCGCGGGTCCTCACGGCGGCGATCTCAGCCTGAGCGCACCCCCGAGCTCAGCCCGCTTTCACCGCTGAGACGAGCACCGTGGCCGCGCCTTCCATGCCGCGCAGGTTGGGGTGGATGGGCGCCGACGGATTGTTCGGCACGAGTGGCTCGACCCAGCGCACCGAGGAACTCTTGCAGGCGTCGTGGCCGATGCTGGCCGCGTACCAGCTCACCAGTTTGGCCCCGTTCGCCGCCGCCTGGTTGGCGATCATCGCGTTCAGTTCCTGCTCCTTGGCCCGCAGGTAGGGAGCGTCGCTGAAGGAGACGGGCATCTGCGGCCAGCAGCCGTTGCCGGTCTCGGGAAAGATCGCCGGGTAATTGAGGACGTAGACGCGCGCCTGAGGCGAGCGGGCGTGGATGCCCTGCAGCACCGCCGCCACCTTCGGCGCCGTCGCCGCGATCCGTTCGGCGATCTGGTCTTTGCCGCCGGAGGCGTATTTGTTCCGGCAGGGTGAGCTGAACGGGTTGAGCGTGATGCAGCTCTGGGCGATTTCGGAGAAGCCGATGTCGTTGCCGCCGATCGTCAGCGAGACCACTTCCGTGCCCGTCGCCAGCGAGTTGAACTGGGGCGGGTTGGGCCCGTCGGGATCGACGTTCTGCGGGTTGGCCATATCGTCGGTCTTCGCCCCGCTGCAGCTCGGGTCTTTGAGCGGCCCGATGCCGGGCGCCGCCAGGTGCGGATAGTTGTGATCGGACTTGAGGCAGCCGAGCGGCAGGACCGGGTTGGGGATGAAGGGACCGGCGGCGTAGGAGTCGCCGAGCGAGACGTAGCTGGCGGCGGTGGCCGAAGCGGCGAGGCCGGCGAGCGCCGCCGCGAACAGCGCCAGCGAGACCAGCAGCGCCGCCAGCAGACGTCGCGAGGGCGAAAAGGTCGAAGCTCCCATCTGTTCTCTCCTCCCCTGCCCTTGAGTTACGCCGCCTTTCCTACCCGGTTTCGAAGATCTAACTCCGGTGTCGATCTGGACATCGCCCCTTCGTCGTTAGGGTGAAAGAGCGGCGAGGAGCGCTGCTCACCAGACAGGAGGAACCGAGATGGAGTTCATGCTTGCCCTGATCGCCGAGGAGCGTCCGTGGGAGGAAATCACCCCCGACGAGGTGAAGGAGAACCTCGCCGAGATGGGTCAGTTCAACGCCCAGCTGACCGAGGTGGGGGCCTTCGTCACTGGCGGCGGCCTGCAGGAGCGCGCCACCGGCACGACTGTTCACTACAGCGACGAGGAGCCCGTCGTCAGCGACGGTCCCTTCGCCGAGACCAAGGAGCAGCTCTCCGGCTTCTGGATCATCGACGTCGAGAACCTCGACGAGGCGCTTGCCTGGGCGAAGAAGGTGCCGCTGGAGCACGGCCACGTCGAAATCCGCCCGATGGTCAGCGGCGGCAAGGAACTGCTGGAAAAGGCGGAGCGCTCGTAGCCGTCGCTCACGACAGCGTCGCCGCGCGCGCCTTCCGCGAGGAGTCGGGGCGGGCCGTGGCGACGCTGATCCGCGTAACCGGCGACTTCGACCTCGCCGAAGAGGCGGTGCAGGAGGCCTTCGTCGTCGCTCTGGAGCGCTGGCCGGGCGAGGGCGTACCGGCCAACCCGGGCGCCTGGATCACCCAGGTCGCCCGCAACCGAGCGATCGACCGCCTGCGGCGCGAGGGCGTGCTGCGCGACAAGGTCGCCGTGCTGGAGCACCTGGAAGCGCTGCACGCCGAACCGGAAGCGGCGCCGGGCGAGGGGCTGGGCGAGATCGAGGACGATCGCCTGCGGCTGATCTTCACCTGCTGCCACCCGGCGCTGGCGATCGAGGCGCGGGTGGCGCTGACGCTGCGCAGCCTCGGCGGGCTCAGCACCGCCGAGGTCGCTCGCGCCCTGCTCAGCAGCGAGAGCGCGATGGCGCAGCGGATCGTCCGCGCCAAGCGCAAGATCGCCGCCAACAAGATCCCCTACGAAGTGCCGCTGGTCGAGCAGATGCCCGAACGGCTGCCGGCCGTGCTGGCGACGCTGTATCTGATCTTCAACGAGGGCTACCTCGCCGCCGGCGGCGAGGAGCTGGTGCGGACGGAGCTGAGCGGCGAAGCGATCCGCCTGGCGCGGATCCTGGTCGCGATGCTGCCGCGGGAGGCGGAGGCGCGCGCCCTGCTCGCCCTGATGCTGCTCACCGACGCGCGGCGGCCGGCCCGGGTCGATCCCGAGGGCGAGATCGTCCTGCTCGAGGACCAGGACCGATCGCTCTGGAACCGGCGGCAGATCGAGGAGGGCCTGGCGCTCTCTCGCGAGGCGGCCGCCGTCGGTCCAGTTGGCCCCTACACGATCCAGGCCCGGATCTCCGCCACGCACGCCGAGGCGGCGAGCGCGGCCGGGACCGACTGGGGGCGGATCGTCCGCCTCTACGAATGGCACATGGAGGTCGCCTCGAGTCCCGTCGTCGAGCTCAACCGCGCGGTCGCCGTGGCGATGCGCGACGAGCCGCGGGCGGGCCTGGAGCTGATCGACGCGATCGAGGACCTCGACGACTACCACCCTCTGCACGGCGCCCGCGCCGAGCTGCTGCACCGGCTCGGCCGCGACGGCGAGGCGACGCACGCCTACAAACGCGCTCTCGAGCTCGCCCCCAACCCCGTGGAGCGCCGCTTTCTCGAACGCCGCCTCGCCGGCCTCGGCAATTCGGCTCAGGCCTCGGAGTAGGCGGGCTCGCGCTCGGGCTCGCCGCCTCGCTCATGCTCGGCCATCGCCTCCGGCGTGGGCATCGGCACTTCGCGCAGAACGGTGACCGCGACCACGGTTGCGATCGCGACGAGGATCGCCCCAATCACGTAGGCCAGGTGGTAGCCGGAGTTGAGCGCGGCGAGATGGCCAGCGCCGTCGGCGAGCTTGCTGTCGGTGCGCTCGGTCGCGAGCGTCGCCAGCACCGCGAGGCCGATCGCGCCGCCCACCTGCATGCTGGTGTTGACCAGGCCCGAAGCGAGACCGGCGTCCTGCGGCGTCGCCCCCGACATCGCCAGCGTCATCAGCGAGGGGAAGGCCGTGCCGACCCCGAGGCCGACCAGCAGCATCGGCGCCAGCAGATCGGTGAGGTAGTCGCCGTGGACGGGCGTGCGAGCGAAGAGCAGCAGCCCGGCACCGACGATGATCACGCCCGGGATCAGCGTCGTCCGCGGCCCGAAGCGCATGATCAGCTTTTCCGAGAAGCCGAGCGAGAGCGTGCCCATCACGATCGTCGCCGGCAGGAAGGCGAGGCCGACCTCGAGCGCGTCGTAGTGGAGGATCCGCTGCAGGTAGAGGGCGCCGAGGAAGAACATGCCGAACATGCCGGCGACCAGCAGCGCCTGGATCGTGTTCGCCCCGGCGACGTTTCGCGAGCGGAAGAGCCGCAGCGGCATCAACGGGTTCTCGATCCGCGCCTGGCGGGCGACGAAGGCGGCGCCGAGGACGAAGGAGACCGCAGCGAGGATCAGGGTCTGGGTAGAGCCCCAGCCGTGCTCGTTGATGCCGAGGATCGTGTAGACGCCGAGCATCAGCGAGCTGGTGATCAGGGCGGCGCCGGGGATGTCGGCCCCCGCCTTGAAGCCGATGCCGGGCTTGCCCTCGACCAGGCGCAGCGCGCCGTAGGCGGTGGCGATCCCGATCGGCAGGTTGATGATGAAGATCCAGTGCCAGCTGATCGCTTGGGTCAGGGCGCCGCCGGCGAGCAGGCCGATCGAGCCGCCGGCGGAGGCGACGAAGCCGTAGACGCCGATCGCTTTCGCCTGCTCCCGCGGCTGCGGGAAGAGGGTGACGATCATTCCCAGGATCACGGCCGAGGCGAGCGCCCCGCCGACGCCGGCGAGGAAGCGACCGCCGATCAGCATCGCCTGGTTCTCGGCGGCGGCGCAGAGCAGCGAGGCGAAGACGAAGACGCCGAGGCCGATCAGGAACATGCGCCGCTGCCCGAGCAGGTCGCCGAGGCGGCCGGCGAGCAGCAGCAGGCCCCCGAAGGGAATCAGGTAGGCGTTGACGACCCAGGCGAGGCCGCTCTGGGAGAAGCCGAGGCTGTCCTGGATCGTCGGCAGAGCGACGTTGACGATCGTCACGTCGAGGACGATCATCAGCATTCCCGCGCAGAGGACGTAGAGGGCGAGCCAGCGCCTGCTGTCGGTCTCGACCCCGGTGGCCTGGTTGGCTGTCGCTGCTTCGGCTGTCATCTAGGCCTCCTTTTTCCTGATCTGCGGCGGTCGCGCCACCCTAGCAGAAGTTCAAAAAAACAACTACGTAATTGTTTATCCGTATTAAGCTGTTGTAAACTTGTTCCATGGCGACGAAACGGACCTACGGAGAGGCGTGTCGTTTCGCCTACGCCCTCGACGTCGTCGGCGAGCGTTGGGCGCTGCTCGTGGTGCGCGAACTGCTGCTCGGCCCGAAGCGCTTCACCGACCTGCGCACCGGCCTGCCCCACGCCAGCTCGAACATCCTCTCCGAGCGCCTGCGTGACCTCGAGCAGGGCGGCGTCATACAGCGTCGCAAATTGCCGCCGCCGGCGGCGTCCACGGTCTACGAGCTGACCGAGTGGGGCCGGGAGCTGGAGCCGGTCGTGACCAAGCTCGGCGCCTGGGGCGCCCGTTCGCCGATCCCTCCCGACTCGCAGGAGATCGGCCCCGACTCGATCGTCCTCGCCCTGCGCTCGCTCTTCGACCCGGAGGCAGCCGCTGACCTGAGCGCGAGCTACGGCCTCCAAGTGGGTGACGAGCGCTTCCGCGTCGCCGTCGCCGAGGGCCGAGTCGCGCTTCGCCGCGGCAACGCCGAGGACCCCGAAGCCTCGCTCGCGTTCGCCGACGCGCCGACGATGGCGGGGCTGCTCAGCGGGGAGCTGGACCTTGAGGAAGCCCTAGCGTCAGGTGGCCTTCGGATCGAG
>JASLIG010000030.1 GCA_030152805.1 Solirubrobacterales bacterium | reverse complement strand
CGAGGAGGCGAACCGCCTGCTCGACGTCGACCTTGCCGCGGAAGAGGTGGGAGAGGACGCGGCCGCTGTGCCAGGGGGCGTGGTACTCGAGCCGTCCCTCGAAGTGCCCGAACAGCAGCTTCGGGATGCCGCGCCGCTCGATCTTCTCGTAGACGGTGCCCTCCTCGTCGGGGACCATCTCCCCGGTCAGCAGCGTCGTCTCGCCGTCGATCGCGAAGGCGCAGCCGGCCTCGTAGATATAGGAGGTCTGGCCCATCAGGCGGGCGGCCTCGTGCACCTGCGGCTCGCGCCGTCCCGACATGATCACGACCTCGACCCCGGCCCGGTGACAGGCCTCCAGCCCACGCGACTGGGCCAGCGAGAAGCCGCCCTCGGCATCGCGGAAGAGCGAGCTGCCCTTGCCGAGCAGGGTGCCGTCGAGGTCGGTGTAGACGCATCGCAGTGCCATGGTGCGGTCGCTACGGTAGCCGGATGAGCTGGCGTCTCGCCGATCGCAGCCTCGACCTCATGCAACCGGTGGCTGCTGGGATCGTCAACGTGACTGCGGACTCGATGTTCGAGGGGGCTCGGAGCGGGACGCCGGGGCAGGCGATCGAAGATGGGTTGGCGCTGGTCGAGGCGGGGTTCGACATGCTCGACATTGGGGCCGTGGCGGCGAAAAGCGGGCCAGCGGTACCGGCCGAGGCCGAGGCGGCGGCGCTGGTGCCGGCGATCGAAGGGCTGGCCGGCTCGGGGGTGCCGATATCCGCGGACACCTTCTCGGTCGAGGTGGCGCAGCGGGCGCTGGACGCCGGCGCGGTCGCGATCAACGACATCTCGGGCGGCTCGGCGGAGATGTTCGAGCTGGTTGCCGCGCGCGGTTGCGGCTACGTGCTGATGCACATCGAGGGGCCGCCGCGGGTCGACCGGCCGCCGCTGGCCTACGGAGACGTGGTCGAGCACCTGGTGTCGTGGTTCGGGGGGAGAGTCGAGCTGGCCCGGAGCCTTGGCGCCTCGATGGATCAGATCGCGATCGACCCCGGCCTCGACTTCGACCTAACGCCCGAGCACGACCTGGAGATACTGCGTCGGCTGCCCGAGTTGCGCGCGCTCGGCCTGCCGCTCTACGTCTCGCTCTCGCGCAAGGACTTCATCGGCGCGGTGCTGGCCGGCTCGTGGGAGGAGCGTTGGCCGGCGAGTGAGCGCGAGTGGGGGACGGTCGCCGCCGTCGCTCTCGCTGTGCGAGGCGGCGCCGACGTGCTGCGCATCCACGACCGCAGCTCGCTGCAGGCGATGCGGGTGGCCGGGCGAATCGTTCGTCCCGGGGCGGGGAGCGCTCGCACCCAATCGCTCGCCGGGCAGAGCGACGCCTGATGGCCAAGAGCCTGCTCGAGACCCCTTGGGCCGTCGCCCTCGATCCAGCCCGCCGTGACGAGCGCATCGTCGCCGAGTCGAGCGAGGAGGAGCGACCCGCGAAGCTGGTGGCGCTGCCGCGCTCGCTCGATCCGGGCCTCGTCGAAGCGCTGAAGCGGGCCGGGGTCGAGCGGCTCTACTCGCACCAGCGCGCCGCCCTCGAGGCGGCGAGCGCCTCGAACCTCGTGATCACCAGCGGCACCGCCTCCGGCAAGAGCCTCGCCTTCAACCTCCCCGTGCTCGACGGCATCGCCCGCGAGCCCAAGCGCCGCGCGCTCTACCTCTACCCGACCAAGGCCCTGGCCCAGGACCAGGCGCGCGGCCTGGCCGCGCTGCGCCCGCCGGGCCTGCGCGAGGCGATCTACGACGGCGACACGCCGCGCGAAGAGCGTCCTGCGATCCGCCGCCGCAGCAACCTCGTCCTCACCAACCCGGACATGCTGCACGTCGGCATCCTGCCCCACCACAAGAGCTGGGGAGACTTCCTAGCCAACCTCGAATGGGTCGTGGTCGACGAGGCGCACACCTACCGCGGGGTCTTCGGCTCGCACGTCGCCAACGTGCTGCGGCGGCTGCGGCGGATCGCGCGCGCCTACGGCGGCGAGCCGCGCTTCCTGCTCGCCTCGGCGACGATCGCCAACCCGGTCGGCCTGGCCGAGGAGCTGATCGGCACGCCGTTCGAGCTGATCGACGACGACGGCGCGCCGCGCACCGGGCGCGAGATCGCGATGTGGAACCCACCGCTGATCGACAAGGCGACGGGGACGCGGCGCTCGCCGCTGGGTGAGGCGGCCGACCTGCTGGCCGAGCTGGTCTCCCACGGCGTGCGCACGATCTGCTTCCTCAAGAGCCGGCGCGGGATCGAGCTGATCCAGCGCTTCGCCCGCGAATCCCTGGAGGCCCGTGGCAAGCCCGAGCTGGCGGCGCGGATCGCCCCCTATCGCGGCGGCTACACGCCGCAGCAGCGGCGCGAGATCGAGGCACGGCTCTCGGCGGGCGAGCTGCTCGGGGTCGTCGCGACCGACGCGCTGGAGCTGGGCATCGACATCGGCGAGCTCGACGCGGCGATCTGCGTCACCTTCCCCGGCACCGTCGCCAGCCTGCGCCAGATGTGGGGGCGGGCAGGGCGCCGGCGCCGCGGCCTCGCCGTCTACGTCGCCGGCCAGGACGCGCTCGACCAGTTCTTCTGCCGCCACCCCGACGAGTTCGTCGGCCGGCCGGTCGAGGCAGCGATCCTCGACCACGCCAGCGAGCAGATCGCCTCCCGGCACATGGTCGCCGCCGCCTACGAGATGCCGCTGAGCGACGGGGACGCCGAGGTGCTCGGCCCCGAGTGGCGCGAGCGGGCGGATCGCCTCGTCGCGGCCGGAGAGCTGCGCCGGGCCGGCGGCCGCGTGATGCCGCGCAGCAGCGAGTTCGTCGCTGCCAAGGTGCCGCTGCGCTCGGCCTCGGCCGACTCGGTGGCCGTGATCGAGCGCGACTCGGGCGAGATGCTCGGTCTGGTCGAGGCCGAGCGCGCCTTCACCACGATCCATCCCGGCGCGATCTACCTCCACCTCGGCCGCTCCTACGAGGTCGAGCAGCTCGACGTGCGGGGGCGACGGGCAGTCGTCTCGCGCTTCGACGGCGACTGGTACACGCGGCCGAAGAAGGAGACCGAGATCTACATCGAGCGGGTGCGCGAGCAGCGCTCGACCGCCGGCGTCGAGCTGCACTTCGGCGAGGTCTCCGTAACGGAGCAGGTGATCGCCTACCAGCGGGTCTCGATCGCCGACCAGGAGCCTTTCGACATCGTCGCCCTGGAGCTGCCGGAGCAGCAGTTCGCCACCCAGGCGCTCTGGTACGTGCTGCCCGAGCGCCTCAGCGGCGCGCTGCCGCCCGACGTGCTGCTCGGCTCCCTGCACGCGACCGAGCACGGCCAGATCGCCGTCCTGCCGCTGATCGCGATGTGCGACCGCTGGGACATCGGCGGCCTCTCGACCAACGTTCACTTCCAGACCGGGCGCTCGACGATCTTCATCTACGACGGTCACCCCGGGGGCGTGGGGATCACCCTGCGCGGCTACGAGCAGTTCGAGCGCCTGCTCGGCGACGCCGAGCGGCTGATCGCCGAGTGCCCCTGTGAGTCCGGTTGCCCCTCCTGCGTGCAGAGCCCCAAGTGCGGCAACCTCAACGAACCGCTGCACAAGGCGGGCGCGCTGGAGCTGATGCGCTCCATGAAAGGCTCCGGCGGGTGAGCGCGAGGCGGCAGGTGGCGGTGATCGGTCCGTCCAAGTGCGAGCCGGATTCAGAGGCGGCGCGGCTCGGCGAGGAGGTCGGCAGATTGCTCGCCGACGCGGGCGCGACGCTGGTCTGTGGCGGTATGAGTGGCGTGATGGAAGCGGCCTGCCGGGGCGCGAGCGAGGCCGGCGGCGAGGCGATCGGCATCGTTCCCGGCCATGAGATCGGCGAAGCGAACCCGTTCTGCACCCACGTCGTCGCCACCGGCATCGGCCACGCCCGCAACCCCGCCGTGGTGTCGTCGGGCGCGGCCGTGATTGCGATCGGCGGCGAGTGGGGCACGCTCTCGGAGATCGGCTTCGCCCGGGCGATCGGGCGGTCGGTGATAGCCCTGCGCAGCTGGACGCTGAGCGGGCGGGAGCGGATGGAGGGAGCGCCCGGCGTGCTGCCGGCCGAGTCGGCTCGCGAGGCCGTCGAGCTGGCTCTGGATGGGCTGTAGCCTGCGTTCGATGTACGAGGACTCGATACGCGCGGAGTTCACCCACCAGTCGCGGTCGTTCGGTAGGGCGGCGGCGATGACCTCCGCGGAGACGTTGGGCGCGCTGATCGAGCTGGTGCCTGAGGATGCAAAGGGGCGCTGGGTCGACGTCGCCTGTGGGCCCGGCGTGGTCTCACGGGCGATGGCGGGCCGCGTCGGCTCGGTGAGCGGCGTCGACCTGACGCCGGCGATGATCGAGGAGGCCGAGCGGCGGGCTGGCGAGGAGGAGATCGACAACGTCGAGTTCGCGCTCGGCGACGCCACCGCGCTCGACATCCCAGACGCCTCCTTCGACGGCGCGATCACGCGGCTCAGCCTGCATCACATCCCGGTGCCGGCAAGGGTCGTGGCCGAGATGGGGCGTGTGGTCAAGCCGGGCGGTTGGGTGTTGGTCAGTGACATCGCCGCCGACGAGGATGGCGAAGCGGCGGCCTGGCGCGAGGAGATCGAGCGTCTGCGCGATCCGTCCCACTGGGCCTCCCCGACGCCGGAGCGCCTGCGGAGGATGGGCGCGGCGGCGGAGCTGGAGCTCGAGCACGAGGAGCTGATCCCGATCGACATCGACTTCGACGACTGGCTTGGGCGGGGTTCGGGCGGGCGCGCCGCGGCCGAGCTGATCGGGGGGCTGCTGGGGGAGCAGCCGGGCGGCGCCGAGAGTTTCCAGGTCGTCGAGCGCGAGGACGGCAGGCGGCTGTTGCAGCGCTACTGGCTGGGGCGCTGGCGCCGCCCGTCCTGATCGCCGGCCGGCCAGAGTTCGCGCAGGGCGAGAACGGCGAAGGCGTGCGACCAGGCCAGGGGAGTCGTGGAGGTCGGGACACTGGTGCGCGCGTCGACTCGCTCGGGCAGCATTCCGGCCGGGGTCGCCACCCGGCGCAGCTCCGCCATCAGGCGCAGGGCGGCACGCCGCTCGCCGAGGGCGGCAAGGCTCCAGGCGCTCCACGCGGTCGGCGCCGTCCAGGGATCGTCGCCCCCCTGCCAGTCTTCGGAGGGGACGATGCCGAAGCGTCCGCTGCACGCCGCGAGACGCAGAAGGGTGCGACGGGCGGGCGGATAGAGCGCCCGCCGCTCAAACGGTCGCACTGCCCAAGCAGCGGAGGTGTCGAGCCCCGAATCGGAGTTCCCGAGTTCCCGCTCCAGCGTCCCTTCCGGCGTTTCAAAGCCGTTGCCTCCGGCGCCGGCGGCGATTGCGTTGCCCAGGAAGTCGCCTGCCTCGCCCTCCTGGTAGTCCGCCCGATTTCGCCATGGCTCCCGCGCGACACGCGGCGCCAGCCCCGCGGCCCGTGCCGCCTCGGCGACCCAACCCGTCGCATCCCCCTGTGCGGCACGTCCCTCGACCGGCGTACCGTCGGCGTGGAAACGCGCCGCCGCGCCGAGATCGAGACCGAGCAGGAAGCGGACGACGCGCCGCGCCAGGGGCCGGTAGCCCGAGGAGGAGAGCGCGATCGCGACGGTGCTCGCGTCGCGCGGCCACACGTAGGCCCATCCCTCGCGTGCGCCGGCGATGGCCGCGCCCGTGCGCCGGTTGGTCAGCGAGCGCAGCACCAGCAGCGATTGCCGGTACATCTGTTGCGCCCAGGGTGGCGCGCCGGGACCAAGCGGCCGCGCCGCCGCCAGCCAGCGCGGATTTGCGCGAACCGCGTCCGGATCCCCCAGCGAGCGCACCTCGACGACCCGTGCCCTCCCGTAGACGTTGACCGCCCGCAACTCGTTGCTCTCGTGCAGGTAGCGATACCGGACCGAATCGGCCCGCAAGCCACCCGAGACAAGGGCCGCACCGATCGCCAGCAGGGCCGCTACCCCAAGCGCTGCACGCATCACGACCATGCCGCAATGCAATCAGCCCCCATCCCCCGCCGGTCGCTAGCCTTCGCGATGCGCGTCCCCAGGCCGCGCATCCCAGGCGAGGTAGCTCAGTTGGTAGAGCACACGACTGAAAATCGTGGTGTCGTGGGTTCGATTCCCACCCTCGCCATTTCAGCTTCCTCTGCACAGGGCCAGGTTTCGCGGCGATTCGTGGGCGATCCTGAGCCGTCGGGAGCAGCGATTCTGGTGCCTGGGGTCCAATTTGGAGCCCAGAACCCCCCGTGCCTGGCGGATGAAATCTTGCACACCTAGTCACTAAATACCTGCAGGGCGGCGACGCCAAGCCAGGCGAGCTGCTGGCGCTGGCACGCCAGCTGCGAATCGCCTCGGTCGTTTCGGCGGCGATGGAGCCGCTGCTGGCTTGAGGAAAATCCCTGCATTTTTCTACTTAAATCCTTATTCCACTGGTAAAGTAGAAAATGTGGCTGAGGTAGAAAAGCGCTGGCAGAAGATACTTGCAACCGTGCTGGAGAGCGCGACCGTCGAAGCCGCGCCGGGGGGTAGGGGCGCCGATCTCGTGATCCGGACTCGCGATGGCCGGGAGATCGAGATCGAGGTGAAGTGGGCCGGCGAGGGCTGGCCACAGGATGTCCGGCGCGTGGCCGCCACGGTCGGCGAGTGGTGGCCTGAGAACGCCGTCCTGCTTGCACGGAGCCTCTCTCCCGGCGCGATCGAGTGGCTGCGGGAGCGCGGCGCCAACTGGGCCGATGAAGCCGGCCAGGCCCGCATCATCGGACCAGGAGGGCTCGTCGTGATCCGCGAATTCGCTCAGCCACCCGACAAGCGGAGCATGCCGTACTCATTCTCGTGGTCGAAGTCGGCAATTTCGGTCGCAGAGACGATCCTTGCCCACGAGGATCATCCGCTGCGCGTGACCGAGCTCGCAGAGGAGAGCGACTGGTCCACCGCGCAGGCGGCCAAGGTGCTCAAGGCGTTCGACAGCCAGGGCTGGACCGCCAAGCACGGCGCTTCGCGTGGGCCCGGGTCGCACCGGACGCTGGTTGACGCGGACGGCCTGCTCGCCGCATGGTCGGCCGCGGTTGACGGTTCCCCTCGGGCAACCCGCATCGCCCATCGCGCGACCAAAGACGTTATGGCGCTCCTGCGAGACGACCTCGTCCCCGCGCTGGGCCGAACGGCCGGCTGGGCGGTCAGCGGCTGGGCGGGTCTCGAGCTTGCGGCCCCCTACGCGACCACCACGCCCAGCCTGCACATCTACATCGCCGACACCGATTTTGCTGCGCCGCTCAGCGATGTGATCGAGGGGGGGAGTCTGCGCGAGGTGGACGAGGGTGGCCGTGTCACCTTCTGGGCAGCCGATGCCCGCATCTTCGCCTTCTCCCAGCGAGTCGAGGACGTGCCCGTCGTTAGCGCCCCGCGCCTGTTCGCCGACCTGTCGTCGTTCGGCAGCCGCGGTGGCGATGCAGCCGACCACGTCAAGGCAGAGCTGATCGATCCGCTGCATTCCGGCGAGTCGACCGAGGAGGATGGCGCTCATGGATGAGCAACGTTCCCGCGAGACCCGCGCCCGCGCCGAGACTGCGTTGGTACGGCTCCTGTACGAGCTCGGGGACGAGGACGTCTTCCTGGTCGTGCTCGGCGGCCTGGTGCCCGAGGTTCTCGCAAGCGACGAGGCTCTCGTGCCGGAGCCCCTCGGCACTACCGACGTCGATGTCCTCCTCATCACCCATGTGAACCCCGATGCCGATCTCGGCAGCGTGGAGCGAGCTCTGGAGCGGCTCGACTTAGAGCCGGACCCGAGCGAGGACGGCTGGCGCTGGCGTGGCCCGATCGAAGGGGTGCCGGTGAAGCTCGAGTTCCTCTGCGACCTACCCGACTATCGCGAGGGGGAAGGTCGTCCGGCCGAGCGGCTGCCGAGCACTCAGCGCTCAGAATCTCCGCGGGCACCGGCTACGTCGCCCGCGACTTCGCCTGGGAGGAGCTGAGCGGCGAACTGGCCGATGACACCATCGCCACCGTGCGCGCCCGCTTCGCCGGTCTCGAGGGCTCCTGCTCTCCAAGTGCGTGGCGGCGCGCATCCGCGCCGCCACGAAGGACTACTACGACCTCGTCTACGTCCTGCAGCACAACCGCGCGGGAGGCCCGGAGCAGGCCGCCCATCGCTTGCTCAACGGCGAGTTCGCTGCCGATCTCAGTTCGCTGAGGACTACCTTTTTGGAGGTGCGGGAGCGCTACGTCGGGACCGCGGACAGCGGGCCGGTCGGATATGCAAAACAAGCGATGGAAGTGCAGCCCGAGGTTGGTGGGGCGGAACTGCGGGCCGATGCCGTCGACGTGGTCCAGCGATTCTTTGCGGCTCTCGACGTTTGAGCATCGCGAATCCATTGGGCGCAGGACCCCTATCTCGTCGCCCAAGCCACCCAAAATCCCTGGAAACCAATGGCAGCCCTCGCGAGCCGCCTCTTACGACAAGCCCTGCAACCAGGGCAAATCATCATCTTCGTTCGGAGGTTCTGAAAATCGTGGTGCTGTCGATTCGATGCCGTTCACGGCGCCGGGTCAATCGGGATGATGCTGTCTTCGGCCTCGAGGCGACCGAGAAGCGCAGCGTGGGAGATGATTCCCTCCCACTCGGGGTCATCGTCGATGCCCAGCGTCCGCTCGCCCACCGGCACCTGGCGCTCGAGCATGTCGGTGAGGCCCGCGCGGCAGAACACGATGCAGGCGACCCGATGGCGGGAGAGGCTCACGCAGAGGCGGCCGGTGTCGAGGTGGAACTCGGAAGTGTCGTCGCGGCCCGAGAGCGGGTGGAGCGCGAGGATCACCTTGCGCTGCAGGCCCTGGAAGCGATTGGCCGTGTCAACCAGCACCTCGGGATGATCCCCGCCGAGCAGGCCTTGCAGCGATTCGACCTGGGAGGTGTGTGGGCAGACAATGCCGATGTCCGCCGCCCGCAACGGCCTGGTGACCGGATCGGCGTCAGCGTCCAGCACCTCCGCTCCGCGGCCGTTGACGAGCCGGCCCACCGTCGCCGCCATCGTCCGCAATATCTCCTCGTCGATCTCCCCAACGATCCGGGTGGGTAGCTGCGCCAGCGCCAAGCTCACCTCGCTCGCCCGGTCGAGCACGGCGTCGAGCGGCATCGTGCCAGGGCAGGCGAGCTCTAGCCGCCGGCCCTCGGGCGTGGCCGTCGCTCCGAAGGGAAGCGCGCGATAGAAGCAGTCCGACACGATCCGGGCGGAATCAACGGGCAGGCGGCGGGTAGCCGGCAGCCGAATCGTCTCGACTGCGTCGCCGTGAAGGTGCTGAAGGGCGGGCGGAGCCGGAACATGTGGGCCAGTTGGGTCGTGGCGCCAGCGGCGGATGTCGGCGCGAACAACCGGAGCGATCTGCCCTGGGTCGCCGATCAGCACGTGCCTCGGCGCGATCCCGGCGATCTTCGCGTAGTCGGCCCACTTGAGCTGGTAAGCCTCGTCGACGACTAGGTAGTCAGCGAGGCCTTCGGCGCTGTCGCGGTAGTACCACTTGCGCGAGTTGGCGACGATCACGCAGGGGCCAGCGGGCAGCTCCGACTCCTTGCGGGCAACGGTGACGTTGGGCAGCGCGACGAGGTCGTCCGGGGCGTTCGTATCTTTGCCGAGGAAGAGCGCGACAGCGACGTCGAAGCTCTCGGCGAGGTCGCGGGCGAAGTCAAACGACTGAGCGTTCGTCTGGCAGGCGACGGCGCAGCGGCCGCCGAGCAGGCCGGCCACCGTTGCGCTGACGCGGCGGCCCCCGTAGGTCTTACCGGCCCCCGGCGGGCTGTCCACGAGGACGAGTCGGTCGCCACGATGAACGGCGGAGAGGAGCTCTTTCAGGGCTTCCGTGGAGCGCGCCGCGAGCTGCTCGTGACTCTCCGTCACCGGGCTTCCGATCGCGATCACTTGGCAATCTCCTCCAGCGCAGCGAGCGGATCGTCGGGGTAGTGGCCCTCGCCGCGGGCCAGCTCGATGCCATCTTCGGGATCGTGCGTAAAGGGCATGCGGTAGGGATCGTCGTCCTCCAGGCCCGAGCCGAAGATGCGCTTGCGGGCCTTCTCGGAGACGAAACGGAAATCTCCGCTTGCCTGACCCAGTAGCAGCTCGTCTCCATCGGCGACCTCATCGGCGGCCACCTTCTGCACGCCCACGCTCGTCACGTCCACCCGCGTTTGATCGGATTGGCGGCGCACGCAGTCGATGCGCAGCTGCAGCCGTTCGTTATCTATCTCGGCGTAGACGGCGCCGACACGCAGGCGGACTCCCACAGGGGCGTCCAGCCCCATAGTGATGGTGCGGCTGTTGCCTTTCCCGCGAGTGACCTGGCGCTCCGCGATCGTGCAGCGCGCGAGCGCGCCTTCCAGCTCCGCCTGGCGGCGGACGAAGGGATCCGCCAGCAGCATGCGCTCGTAGAGCTCGTCGGAGTGCTCACGGCGGTCGTGCTCCTTCATCGCTCTATCGAAGCTGTCCCAGCGGCCGTACATGCGGTCGTTGTCGAGCATCCAGCGCGACGTGTCCATCGCCGCCCGGTGCCAGAACGCCTCACTCTCGAGCAGTTCGTTCAGGCCTGGCAGCGGTGGCAAGCCGCTGCCCAGCACGAGCGCGGCCGCCTGCTGGGTCGCCGCGAAGATGCGCCTTGCGACCGGCTCGAGATGAGCCGCCAGGTCGGCTTCGCGGGCCGCCAGCTCCTCCACTGTGTGGCTGCCCTGCTCGCTGCCGATGCGGGCCGCGTGGAAGGCGCGCAGGCGGCGCTCCAACTCGCGGTCCTCTTGCGGATCCGTTGCCACGCCCATGGGCTGCTGCTCCGCTGCCATCACGCGCTCCTGAACGGTCGCTGGATCCCCTTCGTGCCAGGCGAGCTGCGCGCCAAGGTGCGCGTCCTCTCCCGGCTCCTGTCCCGATGCATAGTGGTCTCCGAGGACGTCGGCGGCCACCATCAGGGCCTGCTGGCCACGGTGGGAGTGCCGCATGTGCAGCGAGCGGAAGAGCAGCCCCAACTGCGTGGCGCGAGCGTCCCGGTGCTCCGGGACGGTGAAGCGCATGCGGTCCTGCATGCGAAAGAGGTGACCGACCACAGCGGGCGAGGAAACCCAAACCTGAAATGGGACGGAGAGTTCTGCGGCCTTCTCCGCGTGGGGAAGGAGAAGCTCGGCCAGGGCGATGAACAGCTCCTGCTGGCGCTCGCGGTTGCGAGGGTCGGGGATCGTGAGCAGGGTGGGCTCCGGATCGCCGAGCTCGCCCACCGCGATCACGTGGGTGGCCGAGTCCTCCCCCGCCATCGAGAGTGGGCAGAGGACGATCGCCACGTCGGAGCGTTCGACATGCCTGCAGCCGGCGATCGGCAGGGCGCGGCCCTCGCTGACCGCGCGCAGCCGCGCGAAGTCGGCCAGGTCAAGCACTGTCCCGAAACTCCTCGTAGGCGGTGCGCATGCGGAATAGTTCCGCAGCGAGCTCCCGCTCCTCCGACGTGCGCGGCTCGGCCCCGTTGGACAGCTCGACTGCGCGGCTGATCGTGCCGGCGGGGTGCAGCGACTCGCGCATCGGATTGCCGAGCAGGGCGGGATTGGAATCCCGTAGGGCCTCGGCCTTGCACCATGGCGCCAGCGCGCAGTGCTCGCGGCAGCGGGACTCGTAGTTGGCTGGCAGTGCTTCGATTGTGACGGGATCGTCGAGCGCGCCCTCGAGCGAGTCGAGGTCGACGATGTTCGCCGCCAGGCTGTCCATCGCTGCGCTGACCGTGGCGATCTCGCCCGCTATACGCATCGTGGTCAGCGTCGGTTGCGCCGAGCCCGGACGCTTGAGGATCACATGGACCCGATCGGCCACGAGCGCCTCCGCCTCGGGCGCGAGCCTGCTCAGCTCGTCCCGCAGGAAGACCACGCCCACCGCCGCCTGCCGCAGCGTGCCGGTCAGCTTCGAGCCCGGAATCTCTGGCCCGTAGTTGGAGAAGCTCTTGACCTCGCCGATGTCGAATGCACGCTGCGCGTCGGGAGCGACGGCGAAATCGGGCTCCACGCGGGTGGCGAGGCCTGCGACCGGCATCTCGAGCCGTGGCTTGATCAGCAGGTTGGGCGCGGCCGAGGGATCCTCGTAGCGCTGGCGTAGGAGCTCCCGGGTCAACCGCACCTGCTCGTTGGCGCCGCGCGCCTCGTCGGGGATCACCCGCACCTTGCACTCGGTGGCGCTCAGCAGCCCATGCTCCTGGAAGCGGGCGAAGATGGCGCTGTAGTCATTGTCGGCAAGCTGGCGGTCGAAGGTCTGCCCCGCGGCGAGCGCGAGGGGGGACTGGCCCTCGGCCGGGCTGATCCCGAGCACCTCCTCCGCCAGAGTGGCGGGCTTCACTCCGGCGGCGATCACCGTGCGCAGGCGTGTGCATTCGGGGTTGCGCGCCAGCCGCTCCATCGCCCGCGCATCCGGGCGCTCCTGGGGCAGCGCGCCGCGATGGGCATGCACCTTGCTGCTCACGGCTCCTCTCCTCCGACGGCGCGGAGGCGCTGCGTCGCCGTGCCGCCCTCGATGCCCCAGATCTGCTCGGCGAGCGTCAACCGCTCAAAGCGCGTTGCCGCCTCGGCGCGCTCCTCGTCGTCGAGCGTGGAGATCAGGTCCAGCTCGGCTTCGGCCGCGCTGGCGATGCGGTCCGGCTCGAGGTGGGCGCCGGGCGTGACCGCCCGCGGCACGTTGATCGCGTAGCGGCGGATGATCGCGTCGAGACGAGAGGGCTCGTCGTGGGCCTCGCGTAGCGTCAGCAGGGCGAGCAGGCAGCGGAGCTGGTCGGCACGCGCCGAGCGGGCACCGACGAGCCGGCGGCTCGGAGGCCAGGCGCTGCTGGTGAACAGGCGAGGGATCGGGGTCAGCGAGCGAGCGGTGATCGCCGGCGCGACGTAGGCTGGCCGGGCGTAGTGGTCGCGGTCGAAGATGCGCCGACGGTCATCGCGCCGGATCGAGGAGAGCTGCTTGACGGGTAGCTCGAATCCAAAGTGCACGGCGCCGATCTGTGAGATCACCCGAGCGGAAAGTGGCACCTTGATCGCGTCGAGGACGCCCAGCGCCTGCTCGCGCCGCGGCGGGCCGCCGGGCGTCCTGATCTCGAAGGCCGGTGCAGTGGCGCCCTCATCGGCCGCCGGCTGGGGCTGCCGGCGCTTCGCTCCAGGGATCGAGGCGGTGACGGCGTCCTTAGCCCGATCGAACTCCTCCCGGGCTTCCACTAGCAGCTTCTGTTTCTTCTCCATGCGCTTGGCATGGCTTGGACTCAGCGGGTCGTCCCCATAGGCGGCCGCCGCCTTCCGAAATTCAGTCGTCGCGCGTTTGAAACGGCGTTCCGCGTCGGTCAAGCGCTGTGAAGCTGTACCAGTGGTTTCCATGCAGTTCCAGTATATACATACCAGTCAATTCCAGTCAACACCAGTCTTGGGGTCGCGGTTGCCGGTGGATGAAATCCTGCACATATAGCTCCTAAGTGTGTAGACTTTTTGAATATGCGATCCAGCGAAGTGCTCGACATCGCGCGTCATGCCGGAGGGATCTCGTCGGCCGCAGAGCTGATCGAGCGAGGTGCCCGCTGGGACGATCTCTACCGACTGCGGGATAGCGGTGAGTTGATCGAGCTCTCCCGCGGCGTGTTCCGTGTCGCCGATGCTCCGGCGACCGCGCACCTCGACCTGCTGGCCGTGTGCCGTCGGGCGCCGGAGGGGATGATCTGTCTCAACTCCGCCGCCAGCTTTTGGGATCTGAGCGACGAGATGCCCGACGTGGTCCACCTGGCGGTTGCTCGCGGGAAGCATCGCCCGAGGATCGCCTACCCACCGACGCGAGTCCATGTCTTCGCCGACGCGACGTTCTCGCTCGGGCGCGAAATGGAGAAGGTCGATTCGGCTGAGACGATCGCGATCAGCTCCAAGGAGCGCACGGTCGTCGACCTCATGCGCCTTCGCTCCCGGGTGGGCCGCGATCTGGCGCTGGGGGCGCTGCGCAGGTACCTCCAGGACCGCGACGCCCAACCGGGCGAGCTGCTCGCGCTGGCGCGCCGTCTACGTGTCGGCTCGGTCGTGGCCGAGGCGATGGAGCTTCTGCTGGCGTGACCGAGCGCACGCCCCGCCGGGCCTATCTCGATCTACAGAAGCTCGCCCGCGACCAGGGTCGCAACACGCAGCAGCTCTTCGAGCTGTACATTCACGAGCGCTTCCTTGCCCGGCTGGCTGAGTCGCGGTTCGCAGACAAGCTCGTTCTCAAGGGCGGGATGCTGCTCGCCGTCCTCGATGTGCGGCGCGGGACGCGAGATGCCGACATGCTCGCGCGCGGACTGGCAAGCGACGAGTCCAGCCTTCGCGCCGCGATCGGCGAGGTCGCCTCGATCCCGATGGCCGATGGCGTCGACTTCGACACCACTGCGATCTCGATCGCCACGATTCGCGAAGGGGCCGATTACGAGGGCATCCGCCTCACCTTGCCGGCGAGCCTCGGAGGCGCTGAGCTCAAGCTCAGGCTCGATCTTTCCTTCGGCGATCCCGTCGAGCCGCAGCGGATCGACTACCCGACGCTGCTCGGCGATCAGGACTTCCCGCTCCTGGGCTATCCATTGGAGAGCGTGATCGCTGAGAAGGTCGACACGATGATGTTCCTCGGCGATGCGAACACCCGTGACCGCGACTACGGCGACGTCTATCTGCTCTCGCGGATTCATGCAGTCGAGGCCGACGCCCTGCGAAGCGCCCTCCGCGGGGTCGTCGAGTATCGGGGCCACGAGGCGCGCCCGCTCGGGCCGCTGCTGGAACGCCTTCGCGAGAGCCGGCAGCAGCCTTGGGAGGCGTTTCGCGCCCGCGTTGGCTTGGCCAGCCTGCCCGAGCGCTTCGCCGATGTCGTCGATGCGGTCGTCGATCTCGTCGACGGACTGCAGGAGGTCGGCAACTCGACTTGGAACCCGGCTACGCAGCGCTGGGAGTAGGCGCGATGACGCTCCAGCCCATTGGGCCGGGGTGACGCCGCTGGCATCGATTAGGTGAACGGAGCGCCCTCGAGCGAGGACACCACGCAGGCAACCCGACGGAACTCGCCGTGCGCCAGGAGGTCAAGCGGCTCGCGGTCGTTCAGAGCCTCGATCGGGCGGCGCAGCCATACGGAGATATAGGAGCTGTCCATCACTCGCTGCAGTCGTTCGATCCGGGCCGAGAGCTCGATCAGCCGGCCGGCCCGCACGCCGGTGGGGTTGCGAGTCCCGCCCAGCCATGCGCGAGCGGTCGCCGGCGCGGTCCCGGTCGCCCTGGCGATGTCGGCGCCGGTTAGCCCGGCGATGTCGTGAACTCGCCTCGCCTCGCGTGCGAATGGGTGGACTGTCGGCGCCATCTGCAGCGTCACAGCAGCTGGATTTTGCGCGTTGTTTTGGCTGCATCGGAATCCAATTAGGGAAATCCAATGGGCGACGGTCCCATATCTCGTCGCCCAAAGCCACCCAAAACCCCTGGAAACCACCAGCAACCGCCGCGACCCGCCTTTTACGACAAGCCCTGCAACCACGGCAAATCATCCTGATCGTTCGGAGGCTCTGAAAATCGTGGTGTCGCCGGTTTGATTCCGGCCCTCGCCATTCCGAATCTCAGCTCTGGCCTCAAATCGAGGTCCGGGCCGGGATGGGGCGCGTGGGCCGGGGTAACGCGCTGAGACAGGACCGGATCGACATCAACAGCCTGAAGCAGGCTCGCCGGGAACTCCGGCAGGAAGCGCGGAGCGTCGAGTGAGACGGGCCTTGATTCCAGGCCTTGAGTTTGTTCGACGTGATCGCTTTAAGCCACCGCACCACGATGACCGTCTCGCATCTCCTGCTCGGCTGCTTCCAGTTCGTCCCGGCTCGGGAGCATGTGCCCAAACATCATCGCGGCGGCCCCCGGCAGGCTCGATAGGACCAGTGCGGCGACGCCGGCGAGGGAGAGCAGTGTCGCTTCCGTGGCGGTGTAGCTGGCCGCCCCGAGCAGGAGCACCATTCCGCCCTCTCGGACGCCGAAGCCCGCGATCGAGATCGGGACGAGGGTGATCGCGAGGACGAGGGGCAGAACGACCGCGAGCAGCGAGAAGGCGATCTGCACGTCGATGGCCTTGGCGACCATCCACATCGCGAGCACCGTGAGGAACTGGAAGGCGAGGCCGAGGGCGATCGCGACGCCGAGCATCTTGGGCTTGTCGCCGTAGAGCCGCAGGGTCTCACGGATCTCACGCGCCCACCCGAGGACCCGCTCGGGCAGCTTCCGGGCAAGCCTGCGCCCCCCGCGGAGCGCAAAGGCGATCGCCAGGGCGGAGACGACGAGGCCGGCGACGGTCAGGCCGAGGAGCGCGATCACGAGCGAACCAGGTACGGGCTCCGGATCTGCGGGCAGTGCCAGCCACGCCAGCGCCACCAGGCACCAGAAGGCCATGAAGCGGTCGACGGCGACCGAGAGCAGCGCCCGCACGAGGGGTGGCCCTGGCCGCGCGAGCAGCCAGGCCCGCGCGAAATCCCCCCCGAACGCGGTCGGCAGGAAGTTGTTCGCGAAGACGCCGATCAGGTAGGCGCGGACGACCATGAGCATCGGACGATCGAGACCCGCCCCCTTCAGCAACACATGCCAGCGCACGGCCGCGATCAGCTGCGCGGCAAAGAGGGTTCCGACCGCTGCCGCGAACCAAGCCCAGGACCCTTCCGCGATGCGATCCGCCGCCGCCGTCCAGTCGACCTTCCAGGCCACCAGGCCGAGGAGGAAGACGGTAACCGCGATGCGGATCCAGACCGAGCCCGCCGCACGGCGCAGGTAACCGCCCCAGAGGTGCAACCGCTGGCGCGAAGGCTCCCTCATGCTCGGAACTTAAGGCAACGTGGATGACGCCGCAGTACAGTGGTCATCCGAATGAGGGCCAGGCGAGGGCGGTCGCAATTCCGGGACGAACCCGGGCTCGGGTCCGCGGCGACCAATTTCTCTCAGCGCCCCGCGAGGCAGGGCGTGCGGCAGCTCTTCACCGTCGCGGCACTGCGCACCTTGGTCCGCGATCCCGCTGTCTTCTGGGCCAACGTCCGCCAGGGGCCGGAGTTCCTTCGCGACAGACGGCGTCACCGCGATCTCAATGAGTTCGCCGGGTACATCGAGCCGGAGGGGCGGGCGGTTTGCTCGGTTCTGGAGCTCGACGAGGCTCGGTACCAGTCCGCCTCCGCCGAAGTATGGTTTCCCACCGCCGATCCCGGGGATCCGCTGACGATCTGGAACGCGCGCGAGGAGCTACTTCGCATCGTCGGGACGATCGTCAGTTTGACCCGCCCGGCCGTGATGGTCGAGACCGGGGTGGCGCTCGGTTTCACCACTGCGACGGTGCTGCGCGCGATGGCCGACTCCGATCGAGGCCATCTCTATTCGGTGGACCTGCCCGCACTCCAATACGACCCGGCCGATCCCGTGGGGCGAGCCGTGCCCAACGAGTTGACGGAGCGGTGGACGCTCGAACTCGGCGATTCGAGGAGGAAGCTGGGTCCCCTTTGTGCGCGTGTAGCCCCCGTCGACATCTTCCTCCACGACGCACTCCATACGTACTCGTCACAGCTGCGCGAATATCGCACCGTTTGGCCCTTCATCAAGCCTGGGGGCCTGCTGATCTCCGACGACGTCAACAACCCAGCCTTCGTCGAGTTTGCTCACGAAGTGGGCGCGCGACCGCATCTCGTTGCCGGCTCCAGCCGCAGCGATGCCGTGGGCCTGCTCCGCAAGCCCTGATCGTGCGCATCCTGCTCGTTTCGGCGTATGGCCTTCCGCACATCGGCGGCATCGAGGTCATCGTCGACGAGCTCGCCTCCGAGTTCACCGCGCGTGGAAACGAAGTCACCCATCTGACCTCGGCCGCCGGATCCAAGCCGGGCACGTCGACGGGTCGCTACCGCGTTCGGCGCGCGCGGGCGATCAACGTCCTCGAGACCAAACTGGGCGTTCCATATCCGATTTTCGGTCCCGGTCTCATCCACGCGCTGCGGGACGAGGTGGCCGCTGCTGACGTGGTTCACGCCCACGGCTTCATCTACGCCACCAGTGTCGCGGCCTTCCTCCTGGGTCAGCGAGTCAAGCGCCGACCTCCCCTGGTCCTGACCGAGCACGTCGGCCACGTTCCGTACGAGTCCAGGCTGTTGAACTCGGTGCAGCGGTTCGCGGCTCGAACCCTCGGCACGGCCGTATTGCGGCGCACCGATGCTCTTGTGACCTACAACGATCGGGTTCGTGACCAGATGACGGCACTGTGGTCCGGTATCCCGTCGGAGACGATCCTCAACGGAGTTGACCATCGAACGTTTCATCCGCCCAGCGAGGAGGAACGAAAGCGCCTGCGCTCGGACCTGGGTTGGGACGATCGGCCTCGCGCGCTGTTCGTCGGCCGACCCGTTGCAAAGAAGGGATTTGGGACGGCGGTCTCCGCCATCGAAGGCGCTCGGGTGCCTGTCGCGATGGCCGTCGCCGGCTCAGAGCACCTGCCTGCCGGCACTCCCGGGAGCGTCGAGTCGCTGGGCAGGCTCTCCCACCAGCGCCTCGCCGAGATCTACCGGGCCTGCGACGTTCTGCTGCTGCCGTCCTGGGGGGAGGGATTCCCCCTCGTGGCTCAGGAGGCCCTGGCGAGCGGATTGCCCGTGATCCTCGCCGAGGACCCCGGATACGCCCCCAACCTGGTCGGTGTCGGAGAGGGGGTCCGCGTCGCCAGCCAGCCGCGTGAGTTCGGGCTGGCCCTTGGCGAACTACTCGGCGATCCCGCGGCTCAGCGCCGCGCGCGGACGGCGGCGGCCGCGCATGCAAAAGCGGCATTCTCGTGGGCGCGGGCGGCGGACGAGCACGAAGACCTGTACCGCCGCTTGGTCGGAGTTGAGTTTCCGGGGCACGCGCAGGGCATACGGGCCTGAACGGTCAGCTGTACGCCTCGAGCCAATCCCAGCGCTTCCCGCAGAGCTGCCGATAGTCCTCGGGGCGGACCGTCACGGTGCCGAGATCCCCCTTTGCCGGGGCATCGAGCTCGAGCGGCCCGATTTCATAGGGATAGAGCGCGCTGCCGGGGGAGAGGCCGGCGCCGCTGTAGTCGAGCGTAAGCCGATGCTTGCCCGGAGCGAGCCTCACCCTTCCGAGCGGTTCCAGGGCGCCCGCATTCTCGACCACCCCTCGCTCGCTCGCCACCTTTTCACCATCCAGGATCAGGTCGAGTCCGCCGAACACCGCCCCCCCGAGCCAGAGCTCGTATTCGCCGCCCGGTACCTCGATCACCTGACTGAGCTTCCCCGACCCGCTCGGCGCGATGGTGTAGGTCGAGGGCGCCCCCCAATCGACCGGCTTCGACCCGGCCGAGAGCCCGATCGCAACCGGCGCGCCGACGTTTGCCGCGATCAGCTTGCCTTTTGGCCCGGCTTCCTGCGCCAACCGGCGCACTTCGGCGCAGTCGGGAACGTCGCCGGCGTCAAGCGACGTGCCCAGCGGCAGATGCTCGACCAGCGTTCCCGGCGTGGACCCGCGCCGCCACACGTCGTAGCGGGGGCTCTGGTAGGCGAGGGTGAAGTTCGCCGGCGGCCGACTCGCGGCCGGTGAGCGGCGATCCACCAGCAGATCGTAGGAATCGAGTCCGCCGGTCTGGATTTCGTCGAAATCAATCGCTTCGTCATCTTCCGGTTCGGTCCCGTCGGTGAGGAGGACCGAATTGGTGCGGCGATCGCTGGCGCCCTGGATGTCGAGCTTTCGCAAGAAGTGACGGGGCCCGTAGATCGAGGCCTCGGTGCTGAGTGCCGGTCCCTGTCCGGCGAATCGATCGCCGATTTCCTCCAGTTCCACCTGGGGGGAGTGCGGCGCGATCCAGGTGCCCTGATACGCGAGGAAGGCCGACCAGAGCACCGTCCCGGCGACCAGTGACCCGAGGACGATGGCCTCGAAGCGAAAGCCGCTGCGCTGGCCGAGCATGACCAGGCCGAGCAGCGCCGCCGTGAGGATCGCCGGCGAGAGCATCGCCATCGCCTTCGCGTCGACCCACGGCGAACCGACCCAGATCATTGCCGCGGCGCCGACCGCGCCACCGACGACATAGGCCCCGAGCGGCAGGCCCTCGCGGTCGCGCGAGCGCAGGCAGAAGACGACGGTGACGACGGCTATCGCCAGGCAGAGCCCGGCGAGCACGAGCACGGCAGGTTTCAGGTGGGGATCGGTCCGAAAGTCGATCGAGGGCCAGATCCCGGCGACCTGCGTGAAGTTCAGCGGTTGAATCAGATTGCCGAGTTCGGTCGATTCCGTGAGCGACCCGCTGATCAGGGGGTCGAACAGGCCGGACGGCGTGAAGACGACCGGCAGCGCCAGGAGCAGCGCGAAGGCGCCCGTGCGCCCCGCGACCCCTACCAGGGCCCAGCCCCCGCGATCGCTCCAGAGCGCGATCGCCGCCGGCACCAGGGCCGGCACGACCCAGACCGCACCCCCCGGCCCTAGGACGACTACCGCCGCCGTGACCGCCAACCCCAGGGGTGCCCAGATGAAGCGTGGCCAATCGTCGCGGACAGCCGACCCTGCCAGCAGGGGCGCCAGGGGCACCATTGCCACCATGACCATCTCCTTCACGCCGCCCCACAGGTAGTAGCCGATCAGGAGCGAGGAGAGCGATCCGAGAATCGCGATCGCCGCCGCCATGCCGACTCCGCGAACGAGTCGCCTCACCATCTCGAACAGGCCGAGCGCCAGCGCCGCGCCCGCGAAGGCCATCGACGGCTGCATCGTGAACGCGACGTCCTGCCCTGAGACCTTCGACATCAGAGCAGCCGGTACGAATCCGCCGATCGGATAGCTCCCGCCCAGGTAGTCGATGATCACCTGCGAGTGCGTGGAGGGAGTCAGATCGCCGACGCCCCTTCCGGATTCGAATACGTGGTCCGTCAGGGCCATCCACGTCGCCGTGTCGTCGAGCTTGATGAAGCCCGCCCAGCTCGCTTCGCCGCTGATCAGGAACGGCGAGGCTAGGAGCAGGAAGACGCCGGCGCCGACCCCGACTTCGGTCCAGCTCGGCCGGCGATCGGGCACCCGACGACCGACCAGGAGGCCGGCTACGGCGAGAGCGAGGATTGCGGGCAGCGTCAGCTTGGCCGTGGTCGAGCTCGCCGTGCCGAACTGGGCGAGGACGATCGCGGCCGCCATTCCCATCAACGGGCGCACGGCCCAGGGCATGGCGATGGCGGTCAGTCGCTCGACCAGAAGCGACAGCCCGACGGTCGTCAACAGCAGGCCGAGGGGCGCGACCAGCCAGCAGAGGAACAGGTCCATTGGCCGCCATTCTTAGCGATGCGAGCGGAGATCGCTTCGGTCTGTCTCGGGTACGCTAGTTCGACAGGTGAGATTTCAGGGGGGCTGTGGGATTGGAGGATCCGCGTAGTTGAGGGGCGACGGCGTCTTTGACAGGTTGGCGAAGCTCGACGTCAACAAGGTGCGGCTCTGCGTCGGGGGGCTGATCGCGGTGGTGGTTGCCGTGGTCCTCGTCGTCAATGCGCTCGATGACGACGAGTCGCAGGCAGACCGCTCGGAAACCACCGTGCTGTCGCGAGCTCAGCTGCTGGCACGCGCCGGCAGCCTGAGCCATCCCGTCTACTGGGTCGGCCCGCAGCCGGGGACGGAGCGCTATGAGCTCACGGTCAGCCCGGGGGAGCAGATCTATGTCCGGTACCTGCCCTCGGGGGCGCAATCCGAAGACCAGCGTCCGGAGTTCCTCACCGTCGGCACCTACGCCGTCCCCGATGCCCGCGGGGCGCTGGAGATCGCCGCCGGCAACGCGAAGCAGGGAGAAAGCCTGTCGAAGCAGGACGGTTTCGAGATGATGAGCGGCCCGGGCAGCGACCACGCGTACGTGGTCTTCGACAGTCAGCCCGAACTTCAGATCGAGATCTTCTCGCCCCGACCGGGCGAAGCAGAAAAGCTGGCGACCTCCGATGCGCTGCGGCCGCTGAGCGAAGGTTGACGCCGATGGCGACCGTCCAGGAACCGCGTACGGACGAAGCCGAGCCGCTGGTCTCGGTGGTGATTCCCTGCCTCAACGAGGCCGAAAGCATCGAGGCCTGCGTCCAGGCGGCGCTGAGCGTTCTCGACGAAAGCGGGATCCGGGGCGAGGTGGTCGTCGCGGACAACGGCTCGGAGGACGGCAGCGGCGAGCTCGCGAAGCGAGCCGGCGCGGAGGTGGTCGACGAGCCGAGGCGCGGCTACGGCAGCGCCTATCTGGCCGGCTTCGCGCGAGCGCGCGGGAAGTACATAATCACCGCCGACGCCGACCAGACCTACGACTTCGCCGAGATCCCCCGCTTCGTCGCCCAGCTCGAGAACGGCGCCGACATGGTGATCGGCAATCGGATGAACAACATCCTTCCCGGCGCCATGCCGTGGCTTCACCGATATATCGGCAACCCGATCCTCAGTGGATTCCTCAATCTCCTATATCGATCGGGAGTGCACGACGCCCACTGTGGAATGCGCGCCTTGAGGCGCGACACGCTGCCAAGGCTGCGACTGCGCAGTACGGGAATGGAGTTCGCTTCCGAGATGGTCGTCAGGGCCGTCAAGGAGAACCTGGCGGTTACGGAGTTCGACATCGATTACCGACCCCGGACCGGCGACTCGAAGCTCTCGTCCTTTCGAGACGGCTGGCGGCACCTGAAATTGCTCTTGGTGAACAGCCCAACCGCCCTCTTCATGGTTCCGGGCGTTGGGATGCTGGTCCTGGGCCTGATTGGAATCGCCCTTTCACTGGCGGGCGTTTCGATCCTGGGGCACGAATGGCAGATTCACGCGACGATCGCATCCGCGCTGCTGACGCTCGTCGGCGCCCAGGTGGTCGCGCTGGCCGTGAGCGCCCGCGCCTTCGCCGTCGATGCCCTGGGCGAGCGACCGGATCGGCTGCTTGCCTGGGGAAGGCGGCGCTTCACGATGGAGCACGGCCTGATCGCCGGCACCCTGGTGTTCGTCACCGGGCTCGCGATCGGGGGAGTGATCGTGGGGGTCTGGATTCACCGCGGCTTCGGAGAGCTGTCCGAGGAGCGGCTGCTAGTGGTCGCCGCGGTGCTGATCATCCTTGGGCTGCAGGCTATCTTCGCCTCTTTCTTCCTCAGCATCATCGGCCTCGCCCGCAGGCCGGACTCGCCGAATTGGCCCACCGTGCCGTCTCGGAAGGGGAGCGATTAGACGCCGCCGAAGTGCTTGCGCAAACGCATGTGGCGGTGGCGGAAGAACCAGGCGATCGGGGGGCGCAGGGGACGGCCGGGAAGGCCGAGGCGCGGTTGCCAGCTGACCCGGTCGGTGACCAGGCAGCCACCCTCCGCCGGCTCCAGTGTGCGTTCGTGTTCCCAGGAGCGCTGGCTCAGCATCTTCGAGCGCTCGAGGAAGCCGCGGCCGGGCTCGAGGCGGTCGAGGGTGACGTCGTCGTAGTCGAAGGGGATCAGACCGAAGAGGAGAATCCAGCTTCGGCCGATCGGCTTGCCGATCTCGATGTCCTCCGGGGTGAGCCGGTCGACTCCCCGGGGGAGCGTCATGCGCAGGTAGGGCCGCATCTCGTCGTTGATCCCCTCGGGCGTGATCACGCGCTCCCAGACCTCGGCGGGCGGGGCGTCGAGGCGCGAGGAGACGGATATCTCGGCGGGCCGTGTCGAAGAGCTCAGGCCGCAGAGCCTAGGCGCTAGGGTCGGCGAAATGAGGACGGCGGTGATCACGGGCGCTTCGAGCGGCATCGGCGCCGCCACGGCGCGGGCGCTCGCGGGCGAGGGTTACCGCACGGTCCTCGGCGCCCGCCGCCTCGACCGCATCGAGGAGCTGGCGGCCGAGCTCGGCGGCGAGGCGATCGCACTCGACGTCACCGACCCCGCCTCGGTCGAGTCCTTCGTCGCCGCGACCGGCCCCTGCGACGTGCTCGTCAACAACGCCGGCGGCGCGCTCGGGCTCGATCCGATCGCCGAGGGCGACGAAGAGCAGTGGCGCTGGATGTACGAGGCCAACGTGCTGGGGACGATGCGGATGACGCGGGCGCTGCTGCCGCGGCTGGTCGAGTCGGGCGACGGCCACGTCGTCGGCATCACCAGCATCGCCGCGATCGAGCCCTATCGCGGCGGCGCCGGCTACAACGCCGCCAAGCACGCCCAGCGGGCAATGCTGCGGGTCCTGCGCCAAGAGCTGCTCGGCCAGCCGGTGCGGGTGACCGAGGTCGCTCCCGGCATGGTCGAGACCGAGTTCTCCCTGGTGCGCTTCGGTGGCGACGAGGCGGCGGCGGACCGGGTCTACGACGGCATGCAGCCGCTGCGCGCCGAGGACGTCGCCGAGTGCATCCGCTGGGCGCTGGCCCAGCCGCCGCACGTCAACGTCGACGAGATCGTCGTGCGGCCGCGCGACCAGGCGACCGCCACGGACGTGCACCGGCGCTAGGGGCGGGAGCCGCCTCAGGCGCCGCCGGGGAGCGGCGCGAGGTAATCGTCGGGCTCGGCCACCACGGTGTTGACGAGCTCGCCGATCCGCTCGATCTCGACCCGGACCGTGTCGCCCAGGTGCAGCACGTTCTCGCGAATCGGCTTGCGGCCGATGCCGACCCCGGCCGGCGTGCCGGTGGCGATCACGTCCCCCGGCTCGAGCGTGAACGCTTCGGAGAGATGGGAGACCTGCTGGAAGCAGTCGAAGACCATCTCGGCGGTGCTGGCGTCCTGGCGCATCTCACCGTTGACGAAGCAGCGGATGCGCAGGTCCTGCGGATCGCCGAGCTCGTCCGGCGTGACCAGCCAGGGCCCGAGCGGCCCGTGCGTGTCGAAGGACTTGCCGATCGTCATCGTCTGCGCCCGTCCCTGCCAGTCGCGCACGCTGAGGTCGTTGGCGCAGGTGTAGCCGGCGATCGCCTCGTGGGCGCGCTCGGCCGGCACGTGGCGGCAGCGCCTGCCGATCACCAGCGCCAGCTCGGCCTCGTAGTCGAGCAGGGTCGAGACCTTGGGCATGTGCACCTCGGCGCCGGGACCGACGACGCAACTGACCTGCTTGTTGAAGAAGAACGGCACCTCGGGCGCCTCCATCCCCAGCTCGGCGACGTGGTCGGCGTAGTTGAGCGCGATCGCCAGGTACTTACGGGGAACTGCGGGGGCGAGCAGCTCGACCTCGGCGAGCGGCAGGCGGGGGACATCGGTCGTCAGCCGTTCGAGCCCCTCCCGACCGAGCTCGCCCAGCGCCACGGCCGGTTCGGGGGGCGCGTCGCTTGCGGAGAGGTCGAGGATCTCATCGCCTTCGACGACTCCCAGCGCGGGACCGTCGGCCGTTGCGAAGCGGCAGAGCCTCATCGCCCGGACTCTGCCACACCGGCGCCGGGGTCAGTCGTCCAGCTCCGCGATCAGCTCGAGGACGCGGCGCTCGATTTCCTCGCGGGTGGCGCGGACCTCCTCCAGCGGGCGTCCCTTCGGGTCCTCCAGGTCCCAGTCGAGGTGGCGCACGCCGGGGACGTAGGGGCATTTGTCGCCGCAACCCATCGTCACCACGACGTCGGCCCATTCGGCGTCGTCCCGGCTGAGCCTGCGCGGCACGCGCGCGGCGAGGTCGATGCCCAGCTCGCGCATCGCCTCGACCACCTCGGGATGGACGCGTTCGCCCGGTTCGGTGCCGGCGGAGCGTGCCTCATGGTGGCCGGCGGCGGCGCGGGTAAAGAGTGTCTCGCTCATCTGCGAGCGGCCGGCGTTGTGGAGACAGACGAAGAGCACGCGGGCCATCAGGCCGTCTGCTCCCCGCGGACGAGCTGGTAGGCGAGGGCCCCGAGCGCCGCGCCCGCAAGCGGCGCGGCTATGTAGATCCAGAGATCGTGCAGTTCGCCGGAGACGAGGGCCGGACCGATCGAGCGGGCGGGGTTCATCGAGGCGCCGGTGATCGGCCCGCCGAAGAGGGCGTCGAGCCCGACGGCGCCGCCGATCGCGATCGCCGCACCGGCGCCGACCGCGCGCGTGTCGGTGGCGACGGCCATGATCGTGAACATCAAAAGCGCCGTCAGCGCGGCCTCGTAGACGAGGGCGCTGCCGGTCCCGACCGAGGGCAGCGTGGTGCCCAGCGCAGCGGGTTGGCTCGGCCAGACGGCGAGCAGCAGCGCCGCCGCCGCGACCGCGCCCAGCACCTGGGCGCCGACGTAGGCAAGCGCCTCGCGGCGGGGAAAGTGGCGGGTGAGTGCGAAGGCGATCGTGACCGCCGGGTTGAGATGGGCGCCGGAGAGGTGACCGGTGGCGTAGACCATCGCCATGATCACCAGGCCGAAGACGAGCGAGACGCCGACGGCCCCGAGCGTGCCGCTGTGCACGGTGTCGGTGACGATCGCGCCGCAGCCGGCGAAGACGAGGGCGAAGGCGCCGAGCCCCTCGGCCGCCGCCCGGCGCCGCAGGTCGGGACGCTCGCTCACGCCGAGAAGACCTCGCGCACGGCATCGAGGGCGCCCGGCACGAGATTGAAGTAGCTGTAGGTGCCGCGCGTCTCGCGCTCGATCAGCCCCGCGTCGAGGAGCTGCTTGAGGTGATGGCTGACCGTGCCCTGCGAGAGCCCGAGCAACGGCTGGATCTCGCAGACACAGACCGGCTCGCCGGCCGCCCGCAGCAGCAGGTTGACGATCCGCAGCCGGTGGCGGTCGGCGAGAGCCTTCAGCACCGTCTCCAGCTCGCCGGCCCTCTCCTCCGCCAGCGAGGAGCCGGCCAGCGGCGTGCAGCACGAGATCACTGGAAGCTCGGCCATCCGTTCCACGCTAGCAATATTCATTGATGATTTTCAATGAAGTCTCATTTGGAGTAAGTGCTACGGTATGACGCACATGGCGAAATCGGTCGGTGTTAGAGAGCTGCGCCAGAACCTGAGCAAGTACCTTCATCGCGTCAAGAAGGGCGAGTCGCTCACCGTGACGGAGCGCGGACGCGAGGTCGCCCGGGTGGTTCCCTTGGCTCGCAACGAGTTCGGTCAGATGCTCTCCGAGCTCTATGGCATCAGGGTCCGGCCGAGGGAAGAGCGGCTCGCGGAGACGATCGCGCGCCTCTCGGACGAAGGCCGGCTGGCACCGCCCTCTCCAGCTGGGACCACCGATTCCTTCCTGGACGAGAGCCGCAAGGAACTGGGTTAGCGACTTCTTGCGGGTTCTCTACGTGGATACGAGCGCACTGGGTCGGGTGCTTCTAAACGAGCCCGACAGCCCAGCGGTCCAGCGGGCGCTCGACGACTTCGACGAGGTCATATCCAGTCGATTGCTTTGGATCGAGCTCGGACGTCTCGCCCGGCGCAAGGACATCGAGTTCACTGAGGACGGGCGTTCCTTGGAATTCGTCGCCCTCGCCGATGAGCTCTTGAGCGGGGTAACCGCCATCCCAATGGAGGGCGGTGTCGAGGAGGGGGAAACAGGGACTCTCGCCGACGCGATCGACATCCCTCCTTTCTCTGTGGCTACGCTTGACGCAATTCACCTGGCAACCGCTGTTTGGATCGCAAAACACTCCTCGATCGAGTTCATGACATACGACAAGAGGCTCGCTGCGGGGGCTCGCGAGCACGGTTTTACTGTTCTGAGTCCCTGAGTCGGAACCCAATGCGAGCTGGCCATTTCGACCTGCGCCGCCTTGCAGCGATCTACGCCGGGGGAGTGCTGGGAGCCCTCGCCCGAGTCGGCCTCGCCCAAGCGACGCCGCACGGGCCCGGTGGCTGGCCGTGGGGGACCTTCGCGGTCAACATGGCCGGGGCGCTGCTGCTCGGCTACTTCTTCGCGCGTCTGCGCGACCACCCGGATGACAGCCTCGCCCACCCCTTCCTCACCACCGGGATCTGCGGCACGCTGACCACCTTCTCGGCCCTGCAGCTGGAGCTGTTCGAAATGGTCGACGCGGGTCGCCTCGGCCTTGCCGGCGGCTACGTCGCCGCCAGCCTGGGCCTCGGCTACCTCTGCCTTCGCGCCGGCATCGCGCTAGAGCGGCGGCCGGTGGAGGCGGCCCGGTGAGCGCGGCGGGCTGGGTCGCGGTCGGCCTGCTCGGCGGCACCGCTGCGGCTGCCCGTTTCCTGATCGACTCCGCCTTCGCGGCGCGCAGCGACCACCCCTTTCCGCTCGGCGTGCTGGCGATCAACCTCGCCGGCACCCTCGTCCTCGGCCTCCTCGCCGGCGCCGCGTTGAGCGGCGAGGCGCTGATCGTCGTCGCCGGCGGCGCCATCGGCTCGTTCACCACCTTCTCCACCTGGATGCTCGACTCGCACCGGCTCGCCGACGCCGGACACGCGCACCTCGTCTGGCTCAACCTCGGCCTCTCGCTCCTCGCCGGCTTCGCCGCGATCGTCGCCGGCCACTGGCTCGGCGCGGCTGTGTAGCTGTCCGCGCCCGTCATTACTTTGGATTGCGAATGGAGCAGCAGGCGCTCACCGACACGCTGATCGCGGCGCGGGTGCCGCTCGACAAGCTCGAGGACGGTCAGCGGGTCGGCGGCGTGTACGCAGTGCGCGAGCGCGAGCTACGCCGCAAGCGCAACGGCGAGCCCTGGCTGCGGCTCGTGCTCTGCGACTCCAGCGGCAGCTGCGAGGCGGTCGCCTGGGAGGACGCGGAGGCGCTCTACGCGCTGGCGACTGCCGGCTCGCCGGTCTACGTCAGCGGCCACTTCGAGGTGAGCGAGCGCTGGGGCGCCAAGATCAAGCTGACGGGGCTGCGCGAGGCGGCCGACGACGAGTACAGCGCCGAGGACCTGGCGCCCGAGTCCGACGTCTCCCTCGAGCGCCTCGAGGGAGAGCTGCGCGAGCTGATCGCCACGGTGCAGGACCGCCAGCTGCGCTACCTGCTCGAGCGCTTCTTCGGCGAGGACGCCGAGAGCTGGCCCCGCTTCCGCGACGCGCCGGCGGCGAAGGTCTATCACCAGGCCTACCGCCACGGCCTGCTCGAGCACACGATCTCCGTCGCCCAGGCGGTCAGCGCCGCCGCCGCCTTCTTCCCTGGCATCGACCGCGACGTCGCCGTCACCGGCGCCCTCCTGCACGACATCGGCAAGACCGAGGCCTACAACGACGACCCGCTGGCGATCGACCTCACCGACGCCGGGCGCCTGCAGGGCGAGATCCCGCTTGGCTACTACAAGGTGCGCCGCGAGATCGAGGAGATTCCCAGTTTCGACCCGGCCCTCGCCCAGGCCGTCCTGCACATCATCCTCGCCCACCACGGCTCGCTCGAGCACGGCTCACCGGTCCTGCCCGCCACGCGCGAGGCCGTCCTCGTCCACATGATCGACAACCTCGGCGGCCGCCTCGGCAGCTTCGACCGCCTCGAGCGCCAGCTCCCCGCCGGCGAGTCCTGGTCCGGCTTCGACCGGGCTCTTTCCGGCTCCGCCTACTTCGGCCAACGCGCCGCCTGAGCCGCTTTTGAAACGACGCTGGCCGATCCTGACGCTTGTCGCGGCCATCGTCGCCTCGACGATCTTGCTGCTCTACCTCGGCCGGGGCCAGACGCCGGTCGTCGACCAATGGGCCTACATCTACGCCTACCAGCCATGGACCGCGGAATCGTTGCTGACCCCCCACAGCGGCCATCTGGTCGTCCTGCCGCTGGTCGTCCAAAAGGCGATGTTCGAGGTCTTCGGGCTCGAATCTCAGCTCGCCTACCAGCTGCTCAATCTTGCTCTCTCCGCGGCGGTGGCATCGATGCTGTTTGCCCTGATCAGGAACGCCGTCGGGGATCTCCTCGCGCTATCCGCGGCGACCCTGATCCTCTTCTATGGCGCTGGCGCCGACGTGCTCATTCCCACTTTTCAGATCACCAACCTGATCGGCATCGCGAGTGGCCTGGCGATGCTCCTCGCCCTGCGCCGCGTGAGCCTTTGGGGTGACGTCGCCGCCTGCCTGTTCTTGGCGATGTCGCTCGCATCCTTCAGCATCGGCGTCGCATTCGCCGCCGGCGCCGCCGTGGCTTTGGCGCTGCGGTCCCCCGGCCTTCGGCTCAGCCGCTGCTGGGTCGTGCTCGCCCCCATCGTCCTCTACGGCGCCTGGGCGCTGTGGGCGCGGAAGTTCGACGAGCAGACGATCTACGTGCACAACCTCAAGGTGCTCGGTTCGGCCTTCTTTGATCAGCTCAGCGCCGCGCTGTCCGGGCTTACCGGCCTTTTCACGACGCCGAACGGGCCGAAGCCGGACGCCAACCCGGTGCCGATCCGGACCACCTGGGGGCCGGCTCTCGTCGTTGGTCTTGCCGCCCTATTGATAGTGCGCCTGCGTCGCCCTCCAAAGCCCAGCGCGAATGCCATCGCCGCGCTCACCGTCCTGGTCGTCTACTTCCTCCTGGTAGGGATCGCGCTCAACCAGTTCCGCAACACCTTCGACACGCGTCTCGTTTACCTCGGTTCGATTCTCACCTTGCTAGCGGTCGCCGAGCTCTGCGGGCCCTATCGGCCCAGCCGCACCGTTCTCAGCGTGATCGGGGTCGTGTTCGTCTTCTCGATGTGCGCGAATATCGCCGAACTCGGCGACAGCGCTCAATTCTGGAGGGGACAGGCGGCGACGATTCGCGCCAAGCTCGCCGCCGTCAAGATCGCCGGCGACGCGGCGTCCCCGCCGGTGCTGGTGGAGGACCCGCCAGGGGCGATGACCTTCAACGTCGAGACGGCCGAGCAGCTCGAGCGCGATTTTGGCTTGCCGGCCTACTCCGAACGCGACCTGACGATGGCTTCTCCCGGCGATCGCCAGATTTCCGACGAAGAGTTCGCTCGCATCTTTGAAATCGAGCCCCACCCGGGCGGATCGCTCGGATCCTCAGGAGGCGGCGTCGAGGTCGTCGCACGATCCGTCTCCCGTGGCAAGGTGACCCAGCGGGGTTCGTGCGTGGTGTTGCTGCCGACCGACGGCAAGGCCGAAGCGGTCCTGCGGCTGCCGCCCGGCGGGATGACATATGCCTCGATTTCGCCGGTAGACGTATCTCTCGGCAGGTTCGCCGACACCCTCAGCGTCTCATTGCAGAAGGGAGCCGGCGGGGTGAACGCCGTCCCCATTCCCGTCGACGGCAACGGGGCGCCATGGCATGCCGGCATCGCGGCAAGCGCTCGCACCGTCGTGTGCCCGCCGCTGGGCCGGTCTAGACTGCCCGCCGCATGGGCGCCAGGGACACCAGGTCCGAGCAGATCGATCCGATCCCGCAGGTAAACCCGTTGAAGGCGATCGAGGCGCTGGTCGGGCGTTTCACGAGCTGGGCGCACCGGGTCGGCGAGGTGCGGATCGCCTACGCGGCGCTGGGGCTGGTCTTCATCGTCACAGCGGTCCTGATCCTTGCCTGGGGAACCGGACAGACCTTCATCAACGACGAGTGGAACTACCTCGTCGTCTACCGGGGCTTCGCTCTGGAAACGCTCTTCGCGCCCCAGAATGGTCACCTCGTCATCCTTCCCCGTCTGATCTACAAGGGGATGTTCGCCACCTTCGGCACCAGCTCCCACGTCCCTTACCAGGTGGTGACGGTTGCGGTGCACCTGATCGTGGTGGCGATCTTCTTCCAGCTCGTGCGCATGCGCGTGCGGCTGGTCGTGGCCTTCGCGCTCACTGTGCTGGTCGCCCTTTTTGGCGCTTGCTGGGACACTCTGATGGGCGCTTACGAGCTGCCCAACCTGATTGGGATGGCCGGCGGCTTGGGGATGCTCTTGGCCTTGCAGCGACGCACGCGTGGCGGTGATCTCGCCGCCTGCCTGCTGCTCGCCGTCTCGCTCGCCTCCTTCAGCGTCGGCATAGCTTTTGCGCTGGGAGCGCTGATCTCGATCTGGCTGGGCGGTCGATCGCAGTGGCGGCGGGTCTGGGTGGTCTTCATCCCCGTTGCTCTTTACATCGCCTGGTTCATCTGGGCTCGCAAGTTCGGCCAATCGGAAGTGACCGCTGAATCGATCAGCGCCATCTTCAGCGGTAGCGCCGATCAGCTGGCGGCGATTTGCGCTGCGATCACAGGGCTATTCCGGGTCCCCGGCAGCATCGGCCTCCCGGTCGTGCTCGAAATTCGCCCCGACTGGGGTTACCCACTGGCGCTGATCTTCGTCGGCTTGATCGCGCTCCACGTTCGGCGGGCGCCGCGGTCGATCTACTTCTGGACAATCGTCGCCACGCTGGTCATCTACTTCGCCCTAGTCGCCTCTGGTCTCAGCCCTGCCCGAACCCCGAACTCGGGTCGCTACGTCTACCTAGGCGGCATTCTTGCCCTTCTGCTCGTCGCCGAGCTGGCAAGGGATGTCAGGTGGTCAACGGCGGTGGGCCTGGTTGCCTTCCTCGCTTTCGGGCTATCGCTGATGGCAAACGTCGCCGACCTCCGGGCCGGCGGTCAGCTCTTTCGGGCCGAGGGAGAAACTAACCGGGCGACCCTCGCCGCGCTTGAGCTGAGCCGCGAGCACGTCGACCGCTTCCGCGTCGTCGAGGATGAAAAGACGGCTCATTCTCACGCGGACATGCTCTTCCCGGTCTGGGCGTACTACGAAGCCGCGGAGAAGTTCGGTTCGCCCGCCTATAGCCTGGCGCAACTGGAAGCAACTGGCGAGCAGGCACGCGAAGCCGCCGACGAACAGCTCGTCAGGGACTACGAAATCGCTACGGTCCCGACCGCGAGCCCCGCACTCGATTTCAACGGCCCGGCGCCGAAGCTGCTGGCGGCCACGGGGGGAAGGTCGAGGCAGGTCGCATCGTGTCTCGCCCTCGTCCCCGACCGCGGTCGGTCCGGGTCCTTCCAGATCGAACTACCGCCCGGCGGCATCAGCTACCGAACCGCTCCCCGGGCGGAAGTCGTCCTGAAGGTAGCGCGCTTTGGCGAAATCTTCGCCGCCTCCCTGCCGCCGTCCACGGGGCCGGCCGAAATCTCCATCCCGACAGACGCCAGTGACGTTCCTTGGCGAGCAGAGTTTGAAACCGCCGCAAAGACGATCGTCTGCCCTCAATAGGCTCACCTGGAACGTGGCTCCCGGTACGGCCGGCGACGGCCTGTTGCCGCGAGTTCCCCGCGATCTTGCCCGCGGCCGTCGCTCAGAAGCGCCGCGTGCAGCGTTCGATGCGCTGAACGTTGCCGTTCGCGTGCTGGATGCAGTGGACCAGCTTCTGCTTGCGCGCCGCTGAGCCGGTTACCTCGAACGAACGGTGGACCTCGCGTTTGATTTCCTTGCTGACGCCTTCGATCGACTTGCCGATCTGGTCGAAACCGGACTCGTGGATCGCGTCGCTGGTCGTCTTCAGCACCGGCTTGACGATGAAGAGATAGGCGAGGAAGAGCACGCCGGCCGTGACCGCAAGCCGGATAATGCCCGAAGTCAGGTTGCCGAAGAGATTGCGCAGCAGGTCCATGGGCTCGGCCGCACACTATCCTGCGAGCCGTGGCGAAGGACACCGAGAAGCTGATCCGCCAGCTCTCGCTGATCTCGTTCCTGATGGCCCAGGGCCGACCCGTCTCGGCGCTCGAGATCAAGCGCGAGGTGGAGGGCTACAGCGACATGAACGACGACGCCTTCGCGCGCCGCTTCTACGCCGACCGGGCGGAGCTGGAGAGCCTCGGGATCCAGCTCGGGGTCGAGAAACCGGGGGAGGGGTTCTTCGAGGCCGAGCTCTACTCGCTGCCGCCGGAGAACTTCTACCTCGACCCGATCACCTTCTCCGACGAGGAGCTGGCGGCGCTTTCCACCGCGCTCTTGCTGCTCACCGACGGCGGCTTCGCCTACGCCGAGCCGTTGCGCCTGGCCCTGCAGCAGGTCGCCTGGGGGCACCCGAATCCGATCAGCGAGGGAGAGCGCGCCCCGGTCGAGATCGCGATGACCGCCTCGGCCGGAGGCCGTGACCTCTCGCAGCGCCTCTCGAAGATCGAGACGGCGATCTCGCGCCGCAAGACGATCGAGTTCACCTACTTCACGATGGAGCGCGGCGACGTCTCGAAGCGCAAGGTCGACCCCTTCCACCTGGTCTTCCGCGGCGGCCAGTTCTACTTGATCGGCGACTCGCACGAGCGCGAGGCGGTCCGCGTCTTCCGCCTCTCCCGGATCCAGGGCAAGGTCGGCTACGCCTCCAAGGCCGAGCACGACTTCTCCCCGCCCGAGGACTTCGACCGCCGCGACTACGGC
>JASLIG010000006.1 GCA_030152805.1 Solirubrobacterales bacterium | reverse complement strand
AAAGGCATCGAAGCGGTCAGCGACCCGAACTTCGGCGGCACGGTCGAGTTCGACTGGGGCTACATCGGCCTCGTTCCCGCCTGGCACACGAACACGCTGCCAGGCTCGGCGGAGTCGCCGTTCAGCGCCGAGCACGGGGTCGCGATCGGCCCGGCGGCCGGGCTCGTGATCAAAGTGGGCGAGACGACCGTCTACCACGCCGGCGACACCGCGCTCTTCAGCGACATGAAGCTGATCGCGCAGCGCTCCGACGTCGACGTCGCCCTGCTGCCGATCGGCGGCCACTACACGATGGATCGCCACGACGCGGCCGTCGCCGCCGAATTCGTCGGCGCAGCCACCGTGATCCCGATGCACTTCGACACCTTCCCAGCGATCGAGGCCGATTCCGCGGCATTCAAGGCTGAGGTCGAGCAGAGGACGTCGTCGAAGGTCGTCGTGCTGGCGCCGGGCGAGTCGCATACGACTGGCTGACCAGCCAGGCCGCTGCTACGCTCGCTCGACCCCCAGAACCAGCCGGGTGCAACGCTTTTCGGCTCTCACGGGACTAAAAAACGTTGCACCGGAATTGAGGAGGAGGAGCGATGGGAACGACTGAGGCATCCGGGACCGAGACACGGACCGAGCGCGCCGACTTCCAGGCGACCGCCGATCCGGCACTGATGGAGGCGGCGGACCGCACGGCCGACGTCAAACTCCTCACCTACGAGGAGCTCTACCTGCTCTGGGAGCGCCAGCAGTGGCAGACACAGGAGCTCGACTTCAGCCGCGACCGCGAGGACTGGAACGAGCGCTTCGACGAGGAAGAGCGCTTTCAGCGCATGTACGGGCTCTCCTCGTTCTTCATCGGCGAGCAGAAGGTGGCCGAGGAGCTCGGCCCGATCATGCGCGCGGCCCCGAGCGAGGACCAGCGCATCTTCCTCTGCACGCAGATCGCCGACGAGGCCCGACACGTGCGCTTCTTCGAGCGCTTCTACCGGGAAGTGGGGGTGCTCGAGTCAGATCAGCTCTCGGAGATGCTGGCCGAGACTTCCGAGCACCTCAACGAGAACTTCGGCCGCCTCTTCGACGAGATGCTGAAGCGACGGACCGACCGGCTCTCCAGTGAACCTGAGGACACCGAGGCCCTGGTCGAGGCGGTGACGCTCTACCACATGGTGATCGAGGGAATGCTCGCCCTTACCGGCCAGCACTTCATCATGGACTACAACGAACGCGAAAGCACGTTGCCGGCCTTCGTCGAGGGCTTCCAGAACGTCGCGCGCGACGAGCACCGTCACGTCGCCTTCGGCTCGGTCTTCCTGCGCGAGAAGGCGCGTGAGGACGAGCGCTACAAGCAGGCGATCCAGCGAACGCTCGAGGAGGCGCTGCCCGTCGCCGACGGCGTCCTCTCACCGCCCTGGGCTCCCGAGGGAGACGACTGGGAACTGTTCGGCTACTCGCTGGCCGACACGCGCAAATTCGCCGGCACCTGCCTGATGCGCCGGCTCAAGGTGATCGGCCTCCAGTAGGGCCGGTCGGTTGGGTCAGCCTTCGGCGGCTTCGCCGCCCGTGGCCGGCGGCGGCGTTTCTTCGACCGGCGGCGGTGCTTCTTCAACCGGCGGTGGCGGCGGGGGGGAGACGGCTTCGGGCGGAGGCGTGGCGGCCACCGGTTCCGGTCCGCCGCCGACGGTGACGACCACGGTGCCGCCACCAGCGGGTGCGCCGGCGCCGGTCGAGGGCGTGGCCCCGTCGAGGCCGGCCGAGGATTGCGGCGTCGCCTCGGCGGCGTCTTCGGTGCCGCCGGTGTTCGACTCACCGGCTTCCGCAGCGGGGTCGCTGGGCGCTTCGTCCTCGGCAGGAGCCGGTTCGTCTGCGGGCGCGGCAGGCTGTTCGTCGGCGACCGGATGCTCCGGTGCGAGGACTGCGGGATGGGCAGCGGCAATCGTGGGCGAGAGGTTGCGCTCAATATCCATACTGCGGGTGATCGGGGCCGGCGTCGCCGCGCCCGGATCGACCTGTTGCTTGACCTCGACCGCACCAGCCGTGATCACCGCTGCGGTGACGACGCCGGCGACGGCCTTGGTGCCGATCGCGCCGCCGACGGCACCGATGCCGCCCGCGGCCCCGCCGGAGCTGAGCGCGGCGCCGACGCTGCTGACAGCGCCGGCTCCGGTGGCGCCGGCGCTGGTCGCGGTAGCCGCGCCGCCGGCACCCGTGCCTCCGAGACCGAGCTTGGAGGCGATGAAGCCCTTGAGGGCGACCAGGGGCCCGACCGGCACGAGGGCCGCGAGCACCTTGTCGTTGGAGCGGAGCTGGGAGCGGAAGTCGCTGCACTCCTCGCAATCGCGGACGTGGCGGCGGACCGGCCCGGAGAGCTTGCGCAGGCCCTCGGCCGCCTCGGCCAGGTCGAGGCGAACCTCGCCGCAGGTCAGCTGCCGGGCCTGGCTCGCCTCGGCCAGTGAGATCCGCGCCCGCACCAGCAGCGACTTGACCGAGGGAACGCTGGTCTCCATCGCTTGCGCGATCTCCTCGTAGGACATCGCGTCCATCTCGCGCAGCAGCAGGGCCGAGCGCTGGGTCTCGGGCAGCTTGCCGACGTCGGTGAGGAGCTGGCGGAACTCCTCGCGGTTGTGGACCTTCTCCGCCGTCGAGGCTGCCTCGACGGCCGGCACCATATCCATCGATTCCTGCGCGTCGGCAGTCGGTTTGCGCAGGTGGTTGAGGCAGCGGTTGCGGGCGATCCGGTAGAGCCACGGGCGCAGGTTGATCTCGCGCTCGTCGGCCAACATCGCTCGGTAGGCGTTGACGAAGACCTCCTGCAGTACGTCCTCAGCGTCCTCGGTGGAGCCGAGCATCTGGCGGCAGAAGCCGAGCAGCCGTCCCTGGTAGCGATCGACGATCGTCTCGAAAGCGCCGGGGTTGCCGGCGCGCGCCATCGCGATCAGGCGCTCGTCGCCCTGAAGTTTGAGCAGCGGGGAACGCCGGGCGAGGAGTCCGCGGCGACTGGCATGTGTAAGAGCTGAAGCCTCCAAGCGAATCCTCCGTTGAACCAGGAAGGCGTTTGTCTTCTAGCTCAAGGACACCGTAGCAGCGCCCAAGTTGCGGTACCTCGGCACTTTTTAGTGCGGATTTAAAAACCCAAAATTGACGAAAACGGGTTGTCTGTCCGGAAATGCCCGGGGCGGGATTCGAACCCGCAAGCCCCCCAGTGGGGCAGCGCCTTTTAAGGGCGCCGCTTTTGCCAATTTCGCCACCCGGGCAAAGCCGATAGTAGCCGCCGGCCCCCTATAGGCTCGGGTCATGGAGCACGGCGGGAGGATCGTCGCGAAAGCGCTCAAATCCAGGGGTGTCTCGCACCTCTTCACGCTTTCTGGGGGACATCTGTTCTCCATATACGACGGCTGCCGGGTAGAGGGCATCGAGATCGTCGACGTGCGCCACGAGCAGACGGCTGTCTTCGCCGCGGAGGGCTTCGCGAAGGCGACGCGAAGGGTCGGCGTCGCGGCGCTGACGGCCGGACCGGGGGTGACCAACGGGGTCAGCGCGATCGCCGGAGCGCAGGCAAACGGATCGCCGGTCTGCGTGCTGGGCGGGCGGGCGCCGGAGCTGCGCTGGGGCTCGGGCTCGCTGCAGGAGATCGACCATCTGCCCTTTGTCTCACCGCTGGTCAAGTCGGCGGAGACGGTCAAGGATCCGGAGAGGATTGCGGCCCGCACGGCGGCAGCGCTCGACTGTGCGTTCGCCCCGCCCTACGGGCCTGCCTTCGTCGACTACCCGCTCGACGTCGTTTTCACCGAGGCGGAGGCTGAGATTCCGAAAGCCGCGGTGGGCGACTCGCGGCCGGCTGCGGGCGTCGAGGAGGCGGCGGCGTTGTTGGCGGCTGCGGAGCGACCGGCGATCATGGCCGGCACCGGGCTGTACTGGGGCGGAGGAGAGGAGGAGCTGCGGGGGCTGGCGGAGGCGCTCGGCATCCCGGTCTTCCTCAACGGCCTCGGTCGTGGGTGCCTGCCGGCCGATCATGAGCTCGCCTTCAGCCGCGCGCGGGGCGCCGGGCTGGGAGGCGCCGACGTCGCGCTGGTGGTCGGTGTGCCGCTCGACTTCCGGCTTGGCTTTGGCGCCAGCATCGCCGAGCAGGCCAAGCTGATCCGCCTCGATGCGGCGCCAAACGCGCTCACGGCCAACCGGCTGCCGGACGTCGATCTGGTCGGCGATATCGCCGCCAGCCTGGCGGCGATTCGCGAGTCGGTGGGTGAGGGCGGCGGCCGCACCGCGCCTTGGCTGGAGCAGCTGCACAAGGTGGAGGAGGAGAAGCGGGCCGCCGAGCAGGAGGAGCTGAGCGACGCGCGCTCGCCGCTGCACCCCGTCCGCGTCTACAAGGAGCTGGGCGAAGTGCTCGAGCGCGACGCGATTGTGGTCGGCGATGGCGGCGACTTCGTCTCCTACGCCGGACGCTTCGTCGACACCTATCAGCCCGGCTGCTGGATGGATCCGGGGCCGTTCGGCTGTCTCGGCGCCGGACCGGGGCAAGCGATCGGGGCCAAGCTGGCGCACCCCGGTCGCCAGGTCTGCCTGTTGCTCGGCGACGGCGCCTTCGGCTTCGCCGGCATGGAGTTCGACACGATGGCGCGCCACGGCCTGCCGGTGGTGGGCGTGATGGGCAACAACGGAATCTGGGCGCTCGAGCACCACCCGATGAAGTTCCTCTACGGCTACTCGGTGGCGGCGGAGCTGCGACCGGAGACGCCCTATGAGCAGGTCGTCGAGGCGCTCGGTTGCGATGGCATCCTGGTCCGCGAGCCGGGTCAGCTGCGACCGGCGCTGGAGCGCGCATTCGAGTCCGGACGCCCGACCCTGGTCAACGTGCTCACCGATCCAGAGGTCGTCTACCCGCGTAAGTCGAACCTGGCCTGAACGGGTCGCTGCCACCGAATCGGTCCCAGACGAGAATCGACCGCCATCGCTGGCGGCCGATTCAAGTTGGTCCCTCAGGACGGGCAGGGGTACGTCTTCAGGGACCAGTTCTTATTTGGTGGACCCAAGCGGCGGGAGGCGCCATGATGCGGCAAATCGCCTGAGCCCTTGTACCGGGTCTGGGGTGGTATGCCCCACCTCTTTCCCGATGCGTCGATTATCTGCTCGCCTGTCCGATACGTCTAGTTGGCTCTCCTCCTGCTACCTACAATCAATGACGTGAAGGCTACCAACTTTTGGGGGTAAGGTGCCAGGTTTAACCCATCTGTAGCGCTGGGTTGGGCCCCCCTGTACATATAGGAACAGCAGATTACCGTCCGATGAGAATACGGCGTTATCCGCATTCCAAAGCGGATACAGCGCTGATCGCAGTGCCGTAGAGGATGTCGTGCTCGGACACCTCGATGCGATCGAGGTCGAAGGCGCGCATGGTCTCCACCAATATGACCACCCCAGCGACGATATTTGGCGCCCGGTCTGGGTGCAGGCCGGTGATTTCAACCCGTTTGGACAGCGGGGCAGACGCCAATCGTGAGAGCAGCCGCTGGATCGCCTCCAAGGTGAGTGTATGCCCGTGTACTTGCCTTGGATCGTAGGGCTCGAGGCCGATCTCGATCGACGCCAGTGAGGTCGGTGTGCCGGCCACGGCGATCCCGGCGCTCGCCGCTGCGGCCTGCTGACCGGCGACCGCCTGCTCGATCAGTCCCCGCACGTCGCTGGCGAGCTCCTCGAGCTCGATCGCGCTGGGCGGGTCGCTGGTGATGTGCCGCTCGCTGTGGCGGACGACGCCGGCTTGCAGCGAGGTGTGGAAGGCGATCTCCTCGCCCGTGCCGACGATCAGCTCGGTCGAGCCACCGCCGATGTCGACGACCAGCGTCGGCTCCGTGGGGTGCCGCTCGCAGGTGGCGCCGAGGTAGGTGAGGCGGGCCTCCTCCTCGCCGTCGAGGACCCGAGCGGCAAGCGCGAAGCGCTCGCGCAGCTCGGCGACGAAGGCGCTGCCGTTGGAGGCGTCGCGGACCGCGCTGGTCGCGATCGCCTCGACCCTCTCGACGCCAGCCTCGCGGCAGATCGCCATGTAGTCGGCGATCGCCTCGCACGCCGCCTCGATCGCCTCGGCCGAGAGCTGCCCCGCCAGGTCGACCCCGCGCCCCAGCCGCGTCACCCGACTCTGCCGCTCTACCTCGGTCACTCGCCCATCGGCAACCTCCGCGATCAGCAATCGCGTCGAGTTCGAGCCGATGTCGACCACCGCGACCAGTTGGGCATCCCCAGCCATGCCCCGGACTCTATGTAGACAGCGACCTCCACGTTGCTAGCATGCCCCTACCGCCGCGGGGTGGAGCAGCCAGGTAGCTCGTCGGGCTCATAACCCGAAGGTCGCAGGTTCGAATCCTGCCCCCGCTATAGGACGGAAACCCGCTTATCAAGCGGGTTTTCGCGTTTTTGGGAGACCTCAAAATCGGCCAAAAAACGCCCTGGGGCAACGCCTGGGGCAACACGAGGTCTGAGAGAGGTCGATTCCAGCCCTTGCGCAGGGCTCCCGGTCCACCTACGTTCGCCCGCGAGAAACGCGAATAAACGGCCCCGGCGGCGCTTGAACGCCCCGGGGCCCGGCACCGAAGAACCAACCTTCGATGCGGGAGAGACGGTACCCGTCTTAGCTTCGATTGACGCCGCGTGCGGCGGTTCTAGGTGCCCTCACCGAAAGGGGGGCACATGGCCCGATCAGCGATCAAGCTCACCCGCGACCAGCGAGAGGCGATCTACCAGGCGGTTCGCACTCACCTGGTTGGCCTGAGCGATGTCTTCACCCTGTTGGAGCGTCAGGGCGACGTTCCTGGCGCCGAAAGGCTGGCGAGAGAGTTCGCCGACGACTTCCGGCTGCTGGAGGACATCGGCTGGCATGAGGACGGGAGCAGCGGCCAGGTTGAGTTGACGATGCCGCACTCCGAGCTTTCGGCGCTGATGAAGCGCATCCGCGAGGAAACCGAGGGCGGGTTCCACGACGCAATCAGGGAACGCGACTCGGTCGCCCCCGTCGAGGGCCTTGTCGCGACGATGCGGGCCTGCGAAGCCGTCCTCGTCTACACCGACGCCGAGGAGGTCGCGTCCTGATGGCCGCGGGCCGCAACGGAGGCGCGAATCCGGGACGCGGCAGGGTGCGGCTGCTCGTCGCCCTCGACCTGCCCGAGATGGTGCGCCGCGAGGCCGAGGCGTGGCAGCAGGAGGCGCTGACCGACCCCGCGCTGCGTCACAACACCGGGCTGCGCATAGTCCTGATGTTCCTCGGCCACCGTCCCCAGCGGGAGGTTGGCCGCTATCTGGAGGCGATCCGGGAGCTGTGCGCAGCTGCCCCCGCGCCCTTGGTCGAGCTGGGCGATATCGTGGCGAAAGGGCCGACGCCGGAGCTTCCTCGCGTGTTCGCCCTGCCGGCCAAGTCGCCGGAGACGGAAGTCCTCCAGATCGGATTGCGCTCGGTCTTCACGAACCAGGGGCTCTACATCTACGAACCCAGGGAGCGGACGTTCTGGCCGCACCTGACCGTCGCCAGGGCGCGGACCGCGGATCACAAGTCACGCCGCCCGGAGGTGGTCCGCGACCTCCCGGACCGTCCGATCCCGGCGGGTCTGCGAGGTCCCTTCGAGGGGCGACGCGTTGGTCTCTATCGGTCCGAAATGCGACCGGACGGAGCGCGCTACTCGCTGATGGGCAAGGCCGATCTGCCGGGGTCGACCTACGCGACTCTCCACCAGGGAGAACGTTGATGGACGGCAGAGGAAGGACGAAGCGACCGCGCTCGCGTTAGGCAAGAACCTGGTCAAGGCCCGCCATCGACTGTCGTTAGGCAGACTGCGGGCATCGTGGCTTCACCCGGCGACCTCACATACGAGATCTGGACCGACGGCGCCTGCGCCCACAAGACCACTGGCGCCGGTGGGTACGCGGCAGTACTGGTCGCCCGCCGTTCCGATGGCAGCATCGCCGAGCAGTGGGAGCTCTCCGAGGGCGACTTCGAAACCACGAACAACCGGATGGAGCTGATGGCGGTCATCACCGGATTGCGCGCC
>JASLIG010000109.1 GCA_030152805.1 Solirubrobacterales bacterium | reverse complement strand
ACGAAGCGGATCATGCGAAGACCTCCAGGGGCCGGGGGGCGGGGATGTCGAGCAGCTCGACCGGGCGGCGCACAGCGGCCGACTCGCGGACCGCGAGTGCGGCCGCCAGCGCCTTGACGCCGTCGTGGGCGCTGACCGGCTCGGGGGTGTCGTCGAGGACGCAACGGCAGAAGGCTTCGAGCTCGGCCCGCAGAGGCTCGGCCTTGGCAAGGGAGAACCGCACGGCGGCTCCCTCCCCGTCGCCGCGCAGGACCGAAAGCCCGTCCCACTGCAGCGGCGCGGTCGTCGACTCGACGAACCAGACGTCCTGGGTGATGTAGCTCGCCCGCAACAGCCCGTTCTCGCCGATCAGGGCGATCTCGCGCTTCTTCTCCGGGGTCAGCCAGTTGACGTCGAGGAGCCCCAGCGTCTGCCCCCCGTCCTCGCCGCCGAAACGGGCGAGGCAGGTGAGCAGATCCTCCTGGGAGCTGTGCTGGAAACGGCCGCCGTCGGCGTAGATCTCGTGGATCGAGCCGTCGAGGACGTACTGCATCACGTCGAGGTCGTGGGTGGCGAGGTCGATCGCCACGCCGGTATCCTGGATTCGCGTCGGCAGCGGCCCGACCCGGGTGGCGTGGGCTCTGTAGACGGCGCCCAAGCGGCCGTCGGCGACCAGCTCGCGCAGCTTGGCAACGGCGGGATTGAAGCGCTCGACGTGGCCGACCATCAGCTTGCGATCGGCTTCCATCGCCGCGCCGCGCATCCGCAGCGCATCGGGGAGCGTCGTCGCGATCGGCTTCTCGACGAGGACGTGGAGCCCGGCCGCCAGCGCTTCCAGGGCGACCTCGGCGTGGTACTCGGAGGGACAGGCGATCGAGACCGCGTCGAGCTCGTCTACGCCGAACTCGATCAGGTCGCGCCAGTCGGAGAACTCGAGCACCGGGGCGCCGCCGAGCGCTCGGCGGCGCGCATCTTCGCTCGGCTCGGCGACCGCGACCAGTTCGGCGCAGTCGAGCTGCGCGTAGTTGCGGACGTGGAACGCACCCATGCGCCCACAGCCGATCACGCCGATTCTCAGCTGCTCAGACAGGGGAGGCCTCCAGGGTCCGCTCGAGGTGGGCGACCGTGAGTTCGGCGATCCGCGCGGCGGCGTTGCCGTCGCCGAAGATCGCCGGCCGCTCCTGCGGACGCGGCTTCGTCATCGCGGCGCGGAACTGCTCGGCATCGACGCCGACGAGGGTGTTCCAGCCGGTCGAGACCGTCTCGATCCACTCCGTCTCCTCGCGCATCGTGATGCAGGGCACGCCCCAGAGGTAGGCCTCGCGCTGCACGCCGCCGGAATCGGTGGCGATCGCGACGGCGTCGCGCTCCAGGATCAGCATCTCCGTGTAGGTGACGGCGTCGCGCACCTCGACGTTGGCGGGCACGCTCAGGCCCCAGGTCTCGAGGCTCTTGCGGGTGCGCGGGTGCAGGGGGAAGATCACGCGGTGCTCGGCGGCCTCGAGGCAGGAGAGCACGGCGCCCAGGCGCTCAGGCGAATCGGTGTTGTAGTTGCGGTGGGCGGTGGCGAGCACGTACTCACCCTGCTCCCGTCCCTCCGGCAGCCGCTCACGCGAAGCGAGCAGGACGTCGGCGAGCACGTCGCCGGTGACGACGACGGTGCCGGGCACGCCCTCCTCGATCAGCGTCGTGCGGGCGTGCTCGCAGGGAGCAAAGAGCAGGTCGGAGAGCCGATCGGTCTCGATCCGGTTTGCCTCCTCGGGCATGTCCTCCCGGTAGGAGCGCAGGCCGGCCTCGACGTGCAGCAGCGGCACCGCGGCCGCCACCGCCGCGCGGGCGCCGGCGATCGTCGCGTTGGTGTCGCCGCGCACCAGCACCGCGTCGGGGCGCTCGGTCTCGATCACGCGCCCGATCCGCTCCTCCGCCACCGCGACGCTCTCGTCGTTGGGAAGCGAACCGACGCCGAGGTTGTGTTCGGGCAACGGCAGCTTCAAGTCGGCGATCTGCAGATCGGAGAGCTTCGGGTCGTAGTGCTGGCCGGTGTGGACGAGGATCTCCTCGACGCAGCCGGAGAAGGCCAGCGAGAGCGGCGCCGCCTGCACGATCTCGGGGCGTGAGCCGATGATTGAGACGATCCTGGGAGCCACTGCCGAAACAACGCATGGCAGCCGCCTGACTTTCGCGCCTCGACAAAGTCCTCGAACTTTTTCAAGCGCGCCCTTTTTCAGCCTCTTATTCGAACCGCTAGGTGGAAGCGCGGACGGGCGCCCTCCGTTTTGTCAGTAGCTAGATGGAGGCACACGGACTGACACGCGAGCAGTCGCACGGCGCAAGCGCCGGCGAACCGCTTTGGCAGGCGTGGACGAGGCGCACCCTCGACCTCGCCCTGGCCGGCACGATCATCCTGCTGCTCTCCCCCTTGTTGCTCGCCCTCGCGATCGCGATCCGGCTCGACAGCCCGGGCCCCGCGCTCTTCCGCCAGCGCCGCATCGGCCACGGTCAGCGCGAGTTCACCGTCTTCAAGTTCCGCAGCATGCGCAGCGACGCCGACCCGCGCGGTCACCGCGACTACGTCACGGCGCTGATCCAGGGCAAGGCCGCAAACGGCGGCCGCGAGAACCTCTACAAGCTCGCCGTCGATGACCGGATCACCCCGGTGGGCCGCTGGATCAGGCGCTGGAGCCTCGACGAGCTGCCCCAGCTCTTCAACGTGATCTCCGGCGACATGGCCTTGGTCGGCCCACGCCCGGCAATCTCCTACGAGGTGGCCGAGTACCCGAGCTGGTACCTCGACCGCTTCAGCGTCAAGCCCGGCCTCACCGGCCTCTGGCAGGTGAGCGGCCGCAACGAGCGGACCTACGAGGAAATGGTCCGACTCGACATCGAATACGCCGAGCGGCGTTCGCTCTTCCTAGACCTCTCGATCCTCGCTCGCACCCCGCTGACGGTGCTGGCAAGAAAGGGTGCCGCATGAATCCAGCAAATGCGATCGGAACGATGGTGGTCGGCTACGGCTACTGGGGCCCGAACATCGTCCGCAACGTCGTCGAGCGGCCCGAGTTCCGCCTGATGGGCCTCTGCGAGCTGCAGGAGAGCCGTATCGATGACTTCCGCCGCCGCCACCCCGGCGTCTGGATCGAGCGCGACTTGGACACCGCTCTGGCCGATCCCCGGGTCGAGGCGGTCGCGATCGCCACGCCGCCGCACACCCACTTCGCCCTGGTCAGCAGGGCGCTGGAAGCCGGCAAGCACGTTCTCGTCGAGAAGCCGCTGGCGCGGCGCTCCGAGGAGGCGGCCGAGCTGGTCGCGATGGCCGAGGAGCGCGACCTGGTGCTGATGCCGGGCCACACCTTCCTCTACAGCCCCGCCGTCAACAAGGTCCGCGACCTGATCCGCGAAGACGAGCTGGGCGAGATCTACTTCGTCACCTCCTCGCGCATGAACCTGGGCCTCTACCAGCCCGACGGCGTCGTGCTCGACCTGGCGCCTCACGATCTCTCGATCCTGCTGCACTGGCTGGGCAAGCCGCTGGTCGAGGTCTCCGCCAACGGTCGCAGCGTCTTCCGCGAGAGCATCCACGAGACCGCCTTCCTGACGCTGCGCTTCGAGGGCGGCGCCCAGGCCAACGTGCAGCTCTCCTGGCTGGCGCCCCGCAAGCTGCGCCAGATGGTCGTCGTCGGCAGCAAGCGCATGGTCCAGTACGAGGACACCGCCGCCGACGACTCGGTCCGGATCTATGACCGAGGCCTCGACTTCGACGCCGAGCAGGCGCCAGCCAACTTCGGCGAGTACAGGCTCACCTACCGCACCGGCGACATGGTCGCCCCGCGCCTGCAGGCGCTGGAGCCGCTCGGGCAGGAGCTGAGCGACTTCGCCGCCGCGATTCGCGAGGGCACGATGCCGGTGTCCAACGGTCGCCTCGGGGTCGAGGTCGTGCTCGGCCTGGAAGCGCTGGAGCAGTCCCTGCACGCGCAGGGAGAACCGGTGCCGGTGCCTTCGGTGGACGCGGTCCTCGACGGCGCCCGCGGCTCCCGCCAGGCGCTGCGTCCGCTCGCCTGACGCCCGCTGACGTTTAGGCAGCGGCGCCGCCGGGTGGCGTGAGGCGATCGAACTCGGCCAGGTAGACGAGGACCGTGTGGGCCGCGAGGCGGCTCAGCGTCGTGCCCTGACGCGCGGCCTCGCGCGCCAGGGTCGCCCAGGTCTTCTCGTCGAGGGAGAGTTCGAGGGACTGGGCCGGCGCCGGCTCAGCCGCTCCTGAGGCAAACGGTGGCAGGCCGGCGGGCGGGGGACCAGACTCGATCCTGCGCGCGTAATCGGCGAGCGCTGTTCGCACGCCCGTGACGACGTCAGCGCCGAGAGAAGTCTCGATTCCCTTGCAAGCGAATGTGCCCAAAGTGATTTTCACGGTGCGCCTCACGCAATACAACTATCCGCGGATGCCCAAGATTTTCACCCCTTCTACCTAATTCCTCCTAACTTCAGCCCCTAATACCTGTGCATTTACAGCCACTTGAGCCTAAGACTGAGATTTAGACGAATATTGGGCATTGACATTCAGACGAAGGGCCACTATTTCTTCGGGCCGCGTCATTGAGGAAGGGCTCCTCAATTTTCGCTAGTTCCGTAGAAAAAATTAGAAACGAATCCGCAATTTGGAGTTTTTGGCTCGCGACCGCTGTTTGCGCCTGCAAAGACCCCGAAATACAGACAAAAGCAATCGAGCACCGGGAGAACGCAAGTGACCAGCCGCGAAACAGAGTTGCGCCCCCATAACCTCACAGGCCTCTCTGAGGCGGGTTCCGGCGCCGGTAACAGTCAGTTGGTACAGGCGGCTGTCAGACGCGCCCAGGCCGGCGACAGTGAGGGCCTGCACTTCCTCTACGTACGCTTCGCCCCCGACGTCCAGCGTTTCGTCAACAGCCTCGTCAAGGACCATCACGAGGCCGAAGACATCACCCAGAACATCTTCGCCAAGCTGATGAAGGCAATCAACAAGTACGAGCCGCGCGAGGTGCCCTTCGTGGCCTGGATCATGCGCGTGGCGCGCAACGCGGCGCTCGACCACCTGCGCGCGCGTCGGGCGATTCCAGCTGAAGAAGTGCGGATCGCCGACAATGGCCGGGCCCAGGTCAGCCTCGATCGCGGCCAGGACCTGCGGGTCGCGCTCGAGGCGCTGCCCGAGGACCAGCGCGAGGTGCTGATTCTCAGGCACATCGCCGGACTCTCGCCGGTCGAGATCGCGGCGACGCTGAAAAAGTCGGAGAGCTCCGTGCACGGCCTGCACCATCGTGGTCGCCGCACGCTGAAGGCGAAGTTGATCGAGATGGGCGCCGCGCCTGTCGTCGCGTAGAGCGCCTGAGTCCAGTTACTCGACCCTGAGGTCGCCGAGCATGCGCTCGGTGACGCGGCCGGCGTCGAGCTCGGCGGCGTAGTACATCGTGGCGTGCTCGAGCAGCTGCGGCACGGTGACTCCCTGTCGCCTGGCCTCGATCGTGAAGGCCCTCCATAGCGACTTGTCGATCTGGAGCCGAAGCTCGAACTCCTCGCCGGGCTGGTGTCCCCGCAGAAATTCGGGGTATGCCCAACCGGGGCCGTCGCTATCGCGATCGTTGAGGTAGAAGCGAATCGCCCTCGAGACGCCCACCTCGACTCCCCGGTCGCCGCTCGGGACCGTCCTTGCTTCGTCCTTGTCCTCGCCGGTCAGGGTTTTGGCCGCGAAGGCCCCCACCTTGACCGTAACCCAGCGGTTCACGACCGCACCTCCTCGTCAGGACATCAATCCTAGCTCAGCGCGACCGCGCGTCCGCCTTTTGGATCGGAACGCCTATCTGATCGCGCACCCCCTCCCTACCCCGGGACCGAATACAAAAACCAGGAGTGGCGGCTAAGCGCCGGGCGTGATCCGGTAGGCGTCGAAGACCGACTCGACGTTGCGCAGGCGGGCGATGCACTGCTTCAGCTGCTCGGTGTCGCCGACCTCGATCACGAACCTGTTTTTCACCATCGGGTGGTTGGTGGTGCAGCTGGCGCTGAGGATGTTGATCCCGGCCTCCGAGAAGGTGCGCGAGAGATCCTCGAGCAGGCGGGTGCGGTCGTATGCGTCGATCTGCAGCTCGACCCGGTAGGAAGACTCGTTCTCGCCGTCCCAGCTCACATCGACGAACCTTTCCGGCGCCCGCTTCAGCGCCTTCATGTTCTTGCAGTCACGACGGTGGATCGTGATGCCGCGGCCAAGGGAGACGTAACCGGCGATCTCGTCGCCGGGCACCGGCCGGCAGCACTTCGCCAAGCGTACAGCCACGTTGGCGGCGCCCTTGACGCTGATCCCGTAGTTGGAGGCGTCCTTGGTGCGCCGCGCCTTGTCCTCGCGATGGCCGGCGGCGATGCCGAGCGGGTCGGCCTCCTCGACCGCCTCCCCCGCCTTCAGCCGCTGCATCAGCTTGTTGGCGACGGCCTTGGTCGAGACTTTGCCCTGACCGAGGGCGATGTAGAACTCGGTCGCCTTACGGAAGCCCATCTCGCGGATCACGTCGACGAGCAGCGGCGAGGAGGCGACTTTCTGCATCGGCAGGCCGCGCGTGCGCAGCGCTTCCTCGAGTCCTTCGCGGCCCTTGCGCTCGGCGTCCTCGCGGCTCTCCTCCTTGAAGAAGGCGCGGATCTTGTTGCGGGCGCGGCTCGTCCGCACCAGCTTCAGCCAGTCGCGCGAGGGTCCGCGCTTCTGCTTCGCCGTCAGCACCTCAACGATGTCGCCCGACCGCAGCTGGTAATGCAGCGGCACGATCGAGCCGTTGACCTTGGCGCCGACGCAGGCGTGGCCGACGTCGGTGTGCACGGCGTAGGCGAAGTCGAGCGGGGTCGAACCGGCGGAGAGGTTCTTGACTTCTCCCTTCGGGGTGAAGACGAAGACTTCGTCCTCGAAGAGGTCGACCTTGAGCGACTCGAGGAACTCGGCCGGGTCTTGCTCTCCCTCGGCCTCGACCAGCTGGCGCAGCCAGGTCATCTTCTCTTTCCGCGGATCGGCGGCGGCGCCCTCCTTGTAGGCGACGTGGGCGGCGATGCCGTACTCGGCCAGATTGTGCATCTCCTCGGTGCGGATCTGGATCTCCAGCGGCTTGCCCTCGGGGCCGATCACCGTCGTGTGCAGCGCCTGGTACATGTTGGGCTTGGGCATCGCGACCCAGTCCTTGAAGCGGCCGGGGAGTGGCTTCCAGAGCGAGTGGATGACGCCGATCGCGCCATAGCAGTCCTTGACCGAACCGACGATCACCCGCATCGCGGTCAGGTCGAAGATCTCGTTGAACTCGCGGCCCTTCTTGGTCATCTTCGTGTAGATCGAGTAGAAGTGCTTGGCGCGGCCGGAGATCTCGGCCTCGATGCCGACCGCTCGCAGCTCGCCGGAGAGGAATTTGCCGGCCTCGGCGACGTAGACCTCGCGTTCGTTGCGCTGCTGGGCGACGAGCTTCTTGATTTCGGCGTACTTGCGCGGGTGCAGGGTGGCGAAGGCAAGGTCCTCCAGCTCCCACTTGATCGCGTGGATCCCCAGCCGGTGCGCGAGCGGCGCGTAGATTTCCAGCGTCTCGCGCGACTTCGTCAGTTGCTTCTGCTTGGGCAGGGCGCCCAGGGTGCGCATGTTGTGCAGCCGGTCGGCCAGCTTGATCAGGATCACCCTGACGTCACTGGCCATCGCCACCATCATCTTTCGGTAGTTCTCGGCCTGGCGCTCGTCGCGGCTCTCGAAGGTGATCCCGGTCAGCTTGGTGACGCCGTCGACGAGCTGGGCGACCTCCTCGCCGAAATCGGACCGGATCTCCTCCAGGCTGGCGCTGGTGTCCTCGACCGTGTCGTGCAGCAGGGCCGCGCAGAGAGTCTCGGTGTCGAGCCGCATGCCGGCGCAGATCTGGGCAACGCCAACCGGGTGAGTAATGAACTCATCGCCAGAGCGTCGCATCTGGTCGGAGTGGCGGTCGCAGGCAAAATCGAAGGCGCGTTTTACCGCCTCGCGGTCGATCGTCGCCACCGAGGTGGCAAGGTCGCCGCCGTTAGCCGCGATCTCCGCGTCGCTCGGCGAAGAATCGAACTCCTCGACCACGGCGAAGAGGTCGCCGAGGAGCTCCTGATTGGCTACGGCTGTCGGTGTGTTTCGAGGTATTGGCGCGACTCCTCATAACGGGCGCTGTAGGTCCGGTAGGACGCCGAGCGCTCCAGATCTGTCCCTCCTGAGGATACGACCCCAACCGTTCCGCTGCCGCCATTTGGCTCTCCACTAAGCAATCCGAGCTCGGCGAGGACGCGAAAGCAGCGCGCCGCGGTCTCGGCTCCACGTGGATGCGGGCCACTTCCGAGCAGGGCTTCGCGCAGCTCCTCGCCGGCGACCTCGCCGGCGTCGCGCAGGTCGCGGAAGATGGAGACCAGGGTCTGGCGGCTGACCAGGTGCTCGGCGAGGACGTTGAGCGCGAAGCGCCACTCCGCCTCGCCCCAGACTCGGTGCAGGTAGCCGTTGCGCTCGCCGCAGGCCAGCAGGAGCGGCTCAAAATGCGCCGCTGGCGGCGGGTCGACGAGGACGACGTGCTCGTAGCCGGCGGCCAGCCCCGGAGAGCGTTCGAGCTCCGCGTAGTCGGCGAGGCGCACGCCGTCGCGGCTCATCGCCGCGCGCAGATCGGCTGCGGCGGCCAGCGCCAGGACCTCGATTCCGCAAGAGGCGAGCTCGCCGACGGCAGCAGCTGGGGCATTGGCGCTCCCGCGGAGCTGGCGCCGGTGCGGAGCCTCCGCGGGGGACACGGGCGGCCGCCACGCCGCCGGGTCGGTGTCGAGCTCGGCCTCGAAGCGCTGCCACCAGGCGGCGCTCTCCAGCGACTTTTCTTCCTGCTCGCGCCGGTAAACCTCACGCAGCACGACGCGCGGCTCGACCGCGCCGTTCCACTGATTCACCTCGAGCCGCACGGCGACGTCGACGAGATCGTCCTCGCCGACCCCGAGCGAAGGTCGACCGAAGGCGACTCCCAGCGCTTTGTGGGCGCCGCTGTGGAGACTGAAGCGAGCGTGCTTGCCTTCCCCCATCGTGCGCACGTCGCGCACGCGCGCCGCGGGCACCAGCAGCCGCACGCCCGGATTGCCCATCCCGAACGGCGCCAGCTGCCGCAACTCCTCAGCCAGGTCGAGCCCGAGCGAGGCGCCGCCGACGATTGCGTCGATCCGCTCGGTCCGCTTCAGGTCCTCGGGTCCCAGGGTCGCCGCCGCATGCGCAGCGAACGCCTCGCGGAATGCATCGAGTGCCCCCGCCTTCAGCTCCAGCCCCGCCGCGGCCCGATGTCCCCCGAATGTGTTCAGGTGCTCCGCGCATACCTCGAGCCCGGCTAGCAGGTCAAATCCCGGAATGCTCCGCCCCGACCCCCGTCCCGTCCCGTCCTCGTCCAGCGAGATCACCACTACGGGCTTGTGGTGCTTCTCGACAAGCCGCGACGCCACGATCCCGATCACCCCGGGGTGCCAGCCCTCCCCAGCCACGACGATCCCCGGTGCTTCGCACAGCTCCTCCGGAAGCTCCCGCAACGTAGCCTCGGCCGCATTGCTTACCTCGCGCTCCATAGCCCGTCGCTCACCATTGGCACGACTCAGCTCCTCGGCGATCTGGGCCGCCCTTTCCTCGTCATCGGTCAGGAACAGCTCAACCCCGGCATCGGCCCGATACAACCGTCCAGCGGCATTGATCCGAGGTGCCAACCGGAAAGCCAGATCCCCCTCGTCGAGCTGGGTCGGCTCGCATTTGGCCGCAGCGAGAAGCGCTCGGATCCCCGGCCGCCGAGCCCGCCGCACCTCATCGAGTCCTCGCTTCACCAGCGCCCGGTTCTCACCCACCAACGGAACCAAGTCGGCCACCGTAGCCAGAGCCACGAGGTCGAGATCGGTGTCGTGAAGGGCGTCCGCCCCCCGCAACGCAGAAGCGAGCTTCCAGGCCACAGCGGTGCCGCAGAGATCCGCGAAGGGATAGGTCTCATCGAGGCCCGGGTGCAGGATCGGACAAGCGGGGAGTTCCACGCCTGGCTGGTGGTGGTCGGTGACTATCACCTCCATCCCAAGCTCCTTCGCCAGCTCAACCTCAGCTACGGCCGTGATCCCGCAATCGGCTGTGAGGATCAGCGAGGTGCCTCGCTCCGCAAGCTTGCGAACATTGGACTCGCTGAGTCCGTAGCCGTCCTCGAGCCGATCGGGTATCAGCCAATCGCACTCAGCTCCAAGCCCCCGAAGAGTGCTGACCAGGATCGTCGTCGCGCAGACCCCGTCGACGTCGAAGTCGCCGTGAACGGTGACGCGGCGATCGCCCTCGACTGCCTTCAGCATCCGCTCGACGATTGCACCCATCGCCTCGAACGCGTCAGGTGGATGCATCTCATCGGCGTCGAGGAACGCCCGCGCCTCCTCCGGCGTCCGGTAGCCCCTGCGCACCAGCGCAATAGCCACCGGCTCGCTCAGCTCCAGCTCGGTCGATATCGCCCGAGCCTCCTCGTAGGAGTAAGGCTCGGCCTCGTAGGAATGCAGGGTCTGCGCCACGCCCCCACGCTGCCGAGCGCTCCGGACGGAACCAAGCTCCGGAAACGCCCGCATTTGGGCCAATCTCAGTAGGTCGGAGCGTCTTGTACTTTTCGGTCAGGCGCTTGCGGCGTCAGCAGGCATGGTCTCCACCCGAGAAGTTAAGCGGAGGCCTACTGAGATTGGCCCTACTCCGCCGTCTGTTCGCTGCGGACGCCGATGACCCAGACGATGGCGAGGCCGATCACGACGCCGGGGATCGCAACGAAGGCCGTCGTGATATCCGTCTCGCCAACCCCCTTGCCGGAGGCGATCTCGACGGCGCCGCCGAAGATGACCGCACCGAGGGTCGAGCCGAGGAAAGCGCCGACGATGCCCTGCCAGAAGCGGTCGGGCAGGAAGACCGTGAAGTGCCAGAGGGCGATGCCCATCGTGAAGTAGACGAGGAGCGACATCAGCGATTCCTCCCGTGTTTGCGGCGCTGCTGACGGCGGGCTCGGCGGCGCTCGTTGCGCTCGCGCCGGGCCGCGGTCGCCGGATCGACGGCGGGAGGCTCGCCGTTGCTCGAGGGTTTGCCACCATCCCCCTCGGCCTCGCCCGGCGGCTCGACCGTAGCTACCGCTCCGGCCTTCGGCTGCGCCTCTCGCTGGGCCTCGATCTCCTCCTCGAGCTCGGCATCGCTCGCCTCGCCATCGCCGAACGTGGCCAGCTCGACTTCATCGGCGAAGGCCGGGACGCTGCCGTCGACGGCGGCGATGCGCTCGCGGCGGCGGATGAAGCCGGGCTCACGTTCCTTCCATGCGGTCAGCACCGGTGAGGCGATGAAGATCGAGGAGTAGGTGCCGGAGACGATCCCGACCATCATCGCGAAGGCGAAGTCCTGCAGGGTGGCGCTGCCGAAGATCAGCAGCGAGATCACCGCCAGCAGGGTGGTGAAGCTGGTCGCCAGCGAACGCGTCAGCACCTCGCTCATCGAGCGGTTGACGATCTGCGAGAACGCAGCGCGGGGCATGCGCGGCATGTTCTCGCGTATTCGGTCGAAGACGATGATCGTGTCGTAGAGCGAGTAACCGAGGATGGTGAGGAAGGCGGCGACCGTGCCGCTGGTCACTTCCCGGCCGGTCAGCGAGTAGATACCCGCCGTGATCAGGATGTCGTGGAAGATCGCGATCAGCACCGGTACGGCGAATTTCGGATCGAAGCGGAAGGCGATGTAGGCGCAGATGATCAGCAGCGAGAAGATCAGCGCGTTGCGGGCGCTTTCCGCCACGGTGCTGCCGAAGGTGGGACCGACGCTGGTGCTGTCGAAGCCGTTGGCCTGGATGCCGAATTCCTTTTCCAGCTCCTTCTGCAGGTCTTTGATCTGACTCGGCTCGAGGGTCTTGGACTGGATCAGGTAGGCGTTGTCGCCGAGACCTGGGTTGCTCACCTTCTGCACCTCGCCGCCCGATACACCGCTGCTCTCGAGCGCTTCGCGCACACCTTCCTCGTCGGTCTGCTTGCTCAGCGCGACTTCAACCCGGGTGCCTGACTTGAAGTCGATGCCGAGGTTGAGCTGATCCGTCGCCAGCGCCAGCGCGCCGACGATCAGGATGCAGCCCGAGAAGCTGAAGAACCAGCGGCTCGCCCCCATGAAGTTGAAGTGCCAGCGCACGCCCTGGCCGCCGGCGCCGAGCGCGTTGGGCGAGCGCAGGAGGCGCGAGCGGCTGAAGGCGCCAAGCAGCGCCTGGGTGAAGACGACAGCGGTCAGCAGCGAGACGATCGTGCCGACGCCGAGCACGAAGGCGAAGCCCTTGACCCCCGCCGTGGCGAGCACGAAGAGGACGAAGGCGGTGAGCAGGGTGACGACGTTGGCGTCGATGATCGTGCTGATGCCGCGCCGGTAACCCGCGGCGATCGCGCTCGACATCGAGCGGCCGGCGCGCACCTCCTCCTTGATGCGCTCGAAGATGACGATGTTGGCGTCGGCGGTGACGCCGATCGTCAGCACCAGGCCCGCGATCCCCGGCAGGGTCAGGGTGATCGGGATCAGTTTGATCAGGGCGAAGAAGATGACGCCGTAGGCACCGAGCGCCAGCACCGCGACGAAGCCAAGGAAGCGGTAGAAGATCAGCAGGAAGAGGACAGTGAGGATGAGGCCGATGACGCCCGCTTTGATGCCGTCGTGCAGCGCTTCTGAGCCCAGCGTCGCCGAGACCTGCGACTGGCTGATCAGGTTGAGGTTGATCGGCAGCGCGCCGCGCTGCAGGAAGCTGGCCAGTTCCTGCGCATCGCCGATGCTGTTGAAGCCACCGGAGATCTGCGCGCCGGTGCGCCCGTCGATCCCGTCGGGGTTCTGCGCGTAGTTGATGATCGGGCGCGTCTTGACTTCGTTGTCGAGCACGACGGCGAAGTGGCCCGAGGTCTGTTCGGCCGCTTTTTCGCTGCTCGGCCCGATCGCCGAGGCGGCACCGCGCTGGGCGATCTGGCGGGTCACCGCCTGGAAGTTGCTGCGACCGTCGTCGGTGAAACCGAAGGTGACGTTGGGCTGTCCGAATTCGTCCGTTTCCTGCTTCGGCCGGGTGATTTCGGTGCCCGAGAGGGCGGGGTCGTCTTTGAAGGCGAACCAGCCCGGCTCCGCGCCTTCGATCACCTGCCCTTTGCTGTCGCTAGGCTTTTCGGAGATCACGATCGTGCCCTGCGGCACCTTGATCACGGTGCCCGCCCCAGCCGGGCGTTTCTTCCCGTTGGGTGAGAGGAAGAGGTCTTCCCGGGTGAACTCCGGACCGTCGATCAGTTTGTGCGGTTCGGCCTTCTCGAAGAAGTAGTAGGTGGTGGGCTGGCTGCAGTTCTCGCAGTCCGGGCGCGGCTTCTGTTCGGAGGCGAGCTTGGCGGCCGCGTACTCGGTCGGGTAGGCGCCGGCGAAGAGCAGCTGCTGATCTGGGTTGCCCTGGGTCGGGTTGCGGCCGGCTTCTTTCCATTCTTCGCTCGCTTCGGCCACCGCCTTGGCCGGCGGTTCGCGGCCCGGATGGCCGCCGATCGCCTTCTCGCGGCCGATCAGGTTGGGTTCCCAGTCGAAGAAGAAGAGGCGGGCCGGCTTGGTGGCGCATTCGGTTGCCTTGCCGACGCTGGTCGCGCCGGGGATGCCGACCTGGATCTGGTCGCTGCCCACCCGAGAAACTTCGATCTCCGAGACGCCGAGCTGGTCGCAGCCGGAGCGGATGATGTCGACCGCCCGTTCCATCGAGCCGCTGTCGAGGTTCGGCTGCTGAGGAGTCGGCCGTCCTTGCAGGACGAGCTGGACGCCGCCCTTGAGGTCAAGACCGAGCTTCGTTTCCTTCTTGGCGATGACGATGCCGGATACGGCGATCAGACCGAGGACGAACAGCAGAACGAATACGTGTTTGCGGCGCCTGCCCATTGCCTGCTCAGCCCTCCGGGGTGAGGACGATCAGGAGTCCCCCATCGTCGTCGTAGGCCGGAAAGACGTCGGCGACCGCCTCGGCGGGCAGGTCTCCCTCCGCGTGGACCGCGACCCGTTTGCCAAGCGAGCGCACCCCCCACTCCAGCGAGGTCTCGATCGGGTCCGTGGCGCCGTCGCCGTTGCTGTCGGCCTCCTCGCCACCGTCGCCCGGCTCGCGCCACTCGAGGCCGAGAACTTCCTGCACCGGCCGTCCGATCACTTCCTCGTCGGTGAGCCCGGTCAACTCGAAGCTGCCGCGGCCGGCGTCGATCACCCGCGCCTGTTGGTCGCAGACGAAGAAAGCGGCGTTGGGCGCCGGGTAGTAATCGTCGAGCAGCTCGAAGACGAAGCCGAAGCCGCATTTGGAACAGCCCTTGGGGCGGGTGCTGAAACCCGCGGTGCGCTCCGCGCTGACCTCCCTGTGGCCGCAGTTGGGGCAGATGAAGAACGGCATCCCCCCGCAGGTTACTCAGAACAGACTGTTCGCTCCTTCGGGCACCGGGAGCCCCAGATGCTCATAGGCCCTGGGCGTGATCACGCGGCCGCGGGGAGTGCGCTTGAGCAAACCCTGCTGGAGCAGGTAGGGCTCGAGCACGTCCTCGATCGTGTCGGCCTCCTCTCCCACCGCAACGGCCAGCGTAGAGAGGCCGACCGGGCCGCCCGAGAACTTGCTGGCGACGATCTCGAGCAGGGCCCGATCGCTGCGATCGAGACCGCCGGCGTCGACCTCGAGCATCGCCAGGGCGGCGTCGGCGACGGCTGCGTCGATCGCGCCCCGGTCCTTGACCTGGGCAAAGTCGCGCACTCGCTTGAGCAGCCGGTTGGCGACGCGTGGAGTACCCCGCGAGCGTTCGGCGATCGTCTGCGCCCCCTCTGCGTCGATCTCGACCCCGAGGATGCCGGCCGAGCGCACGATGATCTCGCTCAGGTGCTCGGGGGCGTAGTGCTCGACGCGATGAGAGAGGCCGAAGCGGTCGCGGAGCGGCGTGGTCAACAGTCCCGCCCTTGTCGTCGCACCGACCAGTGTGAAGGGCGGCAACGGCAAGGTGACGGTGCGGGCGCCGGCCCCCTGGCCGAGCACGACCGGCAGTTCGCCGTCCTCCATCGCCGGGTAGAGGGTCTCCTCGACGGCACGGCCGAGCCGGTGGATCTCGTCGACGAAGAACACGCTGCCTGGCTCCAGGGCGGTGAGGAAGGAGGCGACGTCCGCCTTGCGCTCCAGCGCCGGCCCGGCGGTTTGCACCAGCGGCACGCCCATCTCCTCGGCGACGATGTGGGCGAGTGAGGTCTTGCCGAGCCCGGGTGGACCGGCAAGCAGCACGTGGTCGAGCGGCTCACCCCTCCCCTTTGCCGCCTCGATGAAGATCGCCAGCTGCTCGGTGACCTGCTCCTGGTTGACGAAGTCGGCGAGGGTGCGCGGGCGAAGCGACCGATCCAGGTCCTCGTCGGGAGCGTCGGCGCGGGCGTCGTGCACCCTGACGTCGTCCGGGCCGGCCTCGTCCTCCGGCGGGAACGGCCCGTCGATGCCGGGTGTGCGGATCCGGTCGTTCACGTCGCCTTGCTCCTCGAGGAGCCGGCTTTGCGCAGGGCGGCGGCAAGCAGCGCCTCGGCATCGCCGCCGTCGATGCCTTCCAGCAGCTGCTCTGCCTCCAACGGTGCGTAGCCGAGATTGACGAGGCCGTCGCGGGCGAGGCCGCGCGCATCGGCACCATCGGCGACGGCCGCGGCGACCTCTTCCTCGAGCGAGCCGGCGACCTTCTCGCGCAGCTCGACGATGATCCGCTCCGAGGTGCGCTTGCCGATCCCCGGAACCGCCTGGAAGCGCTTGCCGTCCCCGGCCGCGATCGCGCGCAGCAGCTCCCGCACCGGGCCGCCGGAGAGCGCCGCCAGGGCGACCTTGGGGCCGACGCCACTGACCGAGATCAGCTGGCCGAAGAGGTCGCGCTCCTCCTCGGAGGCGAAGCCGAAGAGCGCCAGCGAGTCCTCGCGCGAGATCAGCTCGGCGTGGAGGAAGACCTCGCGGCCGGTGGCCGGAACGGCCTTCAGGGTCTCGGCCGAGACGGCCAGGCGGTAGCCGATGCCGCCGGCGTCGACGACGACGTGGTCGGGACGCCGCACCATCACCTCACCGCGCACCGCCGCGATCATCCGGCGAGCCTCGCCGCCGTGGCGTCTTCGTCGACGGCCTGCACGGCCGCCTCGCGACCGGCGGCGCCGCCGTGGCAGATCGCCACCGCAAGGGCGTCGGCGGCGTGGTCTGGCGTCGGCGGCTCGGGCAGACTGAGCAAGGTGCCGACCATGCGCTGCACCTGCTGCTTGCCGGCGGCCCCGGAGCCGCAAACGGCCATCTTGATCGCCTGCGGCGTGTAGGTGAAGCAGCGCACCCCGTGCTGGGCGGCAGCCAGCATCGCGGCGCCGCTGGCGCGCCCCACCGCCATCGCCGAGTGCACGTTCTTGCCGAAGTAGAGATCCTCCAGCGCCATCGCAGCGGGCTGATGCCACTCGATCAGCTCCAAGAGAGCGCTGTGGATGCGCTCGAGCCGCCGCTCCATCGGCACCTCCGGCGCGGTCTCCACCACGCCACCATCGAGCGCCACCATGCGGGCACCCTCGACCCTCACAACCCCAAAGCCCAAATTGGCAGCACCAGGGTCGATTCCCATCACAACCTGCATAAGAAGTGATTCTGGAAGCAGCTCCGGATGCCTTCAGGCAGCGACTTTTTCGAGGATCTCCTGGGGCACGTCGAAGTTGGCGTGAACCTCGTTGACGTCATCGTGCTCCTCGAGAGCGTCGACGAGCTTGAGCAGCCATTCGGCCTCGCTGCCCTTGACCACCACCGTGCTCTTCGGCTCCATCGCGATCTCGGCTGACTGCACCTCGACCCCGGCCCCCTCGAGCGCCTCGCGCACGGCGCTGAGGTCGCTGGGCTCGCAGATCGCCCGCAGCTGCTCGCCGTCCTCGCGGACGTCCTCGGCACCGGCGTCGATCGCGACGATCAGGTCGTCCTCGTCGTAGCGGCCCGCGTCGACGACGACGACGCCGCGTTTCTCGAAGATCCAGGCCACCGAGCCCGGCTCGCCGAGGTTGCCGTGGTGCTTGCTGAAGGCGTGGCGCACGTCGGCGCTGGTGCGGTTGCGGTTGTCGGTCAGCGCCTCGACCAGGATCGCCGCGCCACCGGGCCCGTAGCCCTCGAAGAGGACCTGCTCGATCGCGGCGGCGTCGCTGCCGACACCGCCGCCGCGGTCGATCGCCCGCTGGATGTTGTCCTTGGGCATCGAGGCGTCGCGGGCCTTCTGGACCGCCGTCGCCAGGGCCGGGTTGCCGTCGGGATCGGGACCGCCGTCGCGCGCCGCAACGGTGATCGCACGGGCCAGCTTGGTGAAGAGCTTGCCCCGCTTGGCGTCGGCCGCGCCCTTCTTGTGCTTAATCGAAGACCACTTCGAGTGACCGGACATAGGTGGCATTCTATGAACGTGGAGATGGCCACCCAATCCCACAGGGCTTCGCCGGCCCGGGCCCTGGCCGCGAGTCTCGTTTTCGTGGCGATGCTGCTGACGGCGCTCTCGATCTGGACCGCGATCCCGCTGGGCTGGATCTACATCGGCTCCAAGGTCTCCCACACCCAATTCCCGAGCCAGGGCCCCTACTTCGTCGTCGCCGCCGGGATCATCGTCTCGGTGCTGCTCGTCGCCTGGTTGATCGGCCGCCTCAATCGTTTCTACATCCAGCTCACCGGCACCAACCGGCTGGCGCCGATGCGCCCGGCCTGGCTAAAGAGCATGCGCGACACGGGCTCCCAGGCCGGCACCACCACCGTCGTCGAGGCGGTGCTGATGGGCTCCGTGCTCCTCGCCGCAGCAACGCTGACGATCTGGTTCTTCCTGCTGGCGGGCTCGCCGATCCCGAACCAGTAGCTAGATGTAGTTCCTAACAACGTTGTTCATCCGGGCCTCCTTGAAGGCTGGGGGTGTCGAAGCCACCACCCAACAAGGAGGACACCGGATGAGGATCCACGCTAACGCCCGCACCTGCCCGAACAGCCGCAAGCTGCTG